>PKYW01000072.1 GCA_003132805.1 Candidatus Dormiibacterota bacterium
GTTCGAGCTTCGGAGCTTGACGTCGATCAGCGCGCCCCGAAGTTTTACTGCCGGAATTGGCGATAACTCGTCCAGGAACCACATTGTCCGTGTTGAACCCGTGCAGCGGCGAACAGATGTTTGGTAGAATGTGTGCGNNCACTCGTCGACGAGTCCATCGAAGGTGTTTCCACAGGCGAGCTGGGCGCGGACATCATCGACATCCACCGGACCATCGATCGACTCGAAGCAGAGTTGCTCCGTCGCTTGCATCGCTTCGACGCTGTTCACGGCGCGCAGGCCGAGGGCGGGAGCACCACGGTCTCCTGGCTGCGACGCTGCGGCATGACCGTGAAGGCATCCGCCTATCGCGTCCACCTGGCGCGAGCCCTCGGCGAGCTCCCGGCTGCCCTCGACAGCGCCCGTTCGGGACGCGCCTCCTTCTGCAACGTGGCCATGATCGCCCACCTCGCCAAGGACGGTCGGCATCGAGCAGGTGCAGCCGTTCGAGCACATCCTCGTGGGCGCGGCGGAGACGCTCGAACCCCGGCAGATGCGCACCCTTACCCAGGCCACCCGGCTCCGTCTCGATCCCGACGGCGTGCTCGCTGATGACAACCACGCCCACGCGCGTCGCTGGTTGGATTGCGACGAGACCTATGGCGGGGTGTTCGTCCTCCGTGGTGAGTTCGATGCCGAAGGCGGCGCGCTGCTGAAGACCGCGATCGATGCGCTCAGTCACGAGATGAGCCGTGGCGAGGTGCGCTCGGCGTCACAGCGCCGTGCCGACGCCCTGGTCGATATGGCCGCCACCCAGCTGCGCTGCGGTGACCACCGCGATGTGCACGGGCAGCGGCCCCATCTCACGGTCACGGTCAGTGCGGAGACGCTGCGTTCGGGCGTTGATGCCCAGCCTGCAGAGTTGAGCGGCGTGGGTCCGATCCATCCGGAAACCGCGCGCCGGATCGCCTGCGACGCGGTGCGGACCGTGGTCACGGTTGCAGCGCCCGCTGATGCTGCGGTCTCGATGGCCAGTACGAGTGCCGTGCCACTATCGGTGGGGCGGGCAACGCGCACGATCCCGGCGCACATTCGCACCGCGCTCCACCTGCGCGATCAGGGGTGTCGCTTCCCGGGATGCGACCGACCGCCTGCATGGACCGACGGCCACCACATCATTCACTGGGCAGACGGCGGGCCAACCGAGCTCGAGAATCTGGTCTCTCTGTGCCGGCGGCATCATCGTACGGTGCACGAGCAGGGGTGGCGTATCCACATCGCCGATGGAGCTGCCGTGGTGGAGCCGCCTCCCTGACGAAGGCAATGACGGCAGCGGTCGGTCAACCCTGGACGCACACCCTCCGACGGGCCTAGCTCCTGCCGATTTGCGCTGTGCCTCTCTGGCTTCGGGGTGGTGTTCGGCTGAGGCTTTACACCGGTTCCGGCTGACTCTTACGTTCGACGATATCCAGGTCTCGTTCCGCGAACAGCCGGTGCACCCACTCTTCATTGAGGATGATCAGCAGGCACTTCCTCACCGGGTAGCTGCGGGGCATCGGCCAGCCTGGTGCCTCCACCGGTTCGGTGTGCCCGTCCAGTGACTCGTCGGTAAGGCCGTCGATGAACTGACGCACAGTGGCCATCCGACCGCGGCGCAGCTCGAGCACCTCGTCGAGCGACGGACGCGCAGCACGATCGCGCGGTATCCCCGGCGCGTCGGGCATCTCATCCCACGGCAGGTCCAGTGGGTTCCACGGTGATGGATCGCCGAGTATCGCGCGTCTGATCCATGCGTCCGTGGCGAACGCCAGGTGGCGCAGCGTCTCGATGAACGACCACTCGCCGTTGACCGACTCGTGGAGCTGCTCCGGTTGGAGGCGGCGAGCGTGCTCGACGGTCTCACCCCAGAGCCGCTCCACGATGTCCCACGCCTCGCGAAAGCCGGCTGGGTCGGTCGGCCGCATCTTGGGTCGGAGCGGATATCGCCGGTCGAGCTCGGCTTCAATCAGGGGCGCAACGTCGACGCCGTTGATCGTCAGATTCTTGACGTCACCACTGATATCAACGTTGACCAGGTCGACGCCGCGCATCACGGCGCCGGTCAGATCGACGGCGCGGAACTGGGCGTTGGTCATGTAGACGGCGCGGAGCTGCGCCCCGGTGAGGTCAACCTCCTCGAACTTGGATCCACGGAGATCAGTGTCAATGAAGTCCATTCAACGACCCTAGCGCCGTAGTCCGAGCAGGGTCAACGGTTCACACTGCTCAGCCGTGGACACCGCCGGCCTGTACCAGGGACCGCTGGGAGATTTTGTTGCTCGGCGGACAGCGCTCGTGCGCGAACTTCGACGCAGCGACCCTGAAGCCGCAGAAACGGTCGGCAAGCTCCGTAAGCCCGCGGTCAGCGTGTGGGCGATCGATCAGCTCCCGGTCGGCAACTCCGCGCTGATCACAGAGCTCCTTACGGCAGGCGCTGATGCCCGCGATGCTCAGCGCAACGTCGCTGCAGGGATCGAGAACAGGGACGATCTTGCCAGGGCGACAGGCCGCCTCCGCGACGCGGTGGAGGCTGCCGTCCGTGCCGCAGTGGACGCACTCACGCAGGCCGGTAACGCCCCGGGCGCCGAGACCGACCGCAGGATCCGCACCACCCTCCAGGCGGCCGCGACCGGCGGCGCGTCGGACCGGCAGGCGCTCTGGTCGGGGACGCTGGATCACGACCTCGACGTGGCCGGCTTTGGCGATGCCGGCGAGTCAGAGGAGGACGTCCCGGAGCTCGCGGCGATCATCGCTCCCCTACGGCGGAAGACACCGTCGCCCGCTTCCGGGAGGGAGCCGACGGGGCGAACCTCTACCCGCGAACTCGTTGCGGAGCGTGAGGCCGAACGCGACGTCGCCAAGAAAGACGAAGCGGCGGACGCTGCGCGAGCGTTCGCGCTGGCGGCACGGCATCAGGCGGACCGGCTTGCCGAGGAGGCCGGCGTCGCAGCCGAGAAAGCCAGGATCGCGGAGCAGGCGGCGGAAAACGCAGAAGCCGCTGCCCGTGCGGCACACGCGACGCTGGATCGCTGACCGGGCTCGCCGCTGACTGCAGCGCCCGTCAGGCGTCGATATCGGCTCCGACCGTCAGGACGACGTTGCCGACCTTCTCGTGCAACTCGACGTACCGCGTTGCCTCGACCACCTCTTCGAGCGGGTAGCGGCGATCGATGATGGCCCGATACCTGCCGGCCTCCATGAGCCCTTTGAGAAAGAGCATGTCTTTCCTGGTGAACTTGGGAGGAAGGTCGAACACGACCCTTCGATCGCCGATCCGCGACGTCCATGCGGTGAGCACAACGTTTTGCAATCCATCCGTTGGCAGATAGACGCCGCCCGGATTGAGCGAGTCCCTGCACCCCCGGAATGACTGCTTCCCGACAGAATCGAAGATCACGTCATACGTCTTGCCATTCTTGGTGAAGTCTTCCTGCGTGTAATCGATGACCTCGTCAGCTCCGAGGGATCGCACGAGGTCGAAATCCTTCGCGTTGCACACAGCTGTGACGTGTGCGCCAAGCGCCTTCGACAATTGCACGCCGGCTGTGCCCATCGATCCGGACGCACCGAAGACGAGCACCGACTGCCCGCTTCGCACCTTGCCGGGTCGGAGGCAGTTGAGGGCCAGGATCGCGCCGTCCGGGACAGCGGCAGCGTCGTCGAACGTCGCGCCTGCGGGCATCAGTGCAATCGGCCCGCTCTGCTGCATGCACATGAACTCCGCATGACCGCCGAACTTCCACGGCTTCATTCCGAAGACGCTGTCACCAACCTTGAAGTCGCTCACGGCACCGCCGGCCTCCTCGACCACACCCGCGTAGTCGCCGCCGAGGATCCGTTGCCTCGGCCGCGGCAGGCCCGTCACGAAACGGGAGAAGAACGGCTCACCGGCGCGAAGTGCGCAATCGGATCGACTGACGGTGGACGCGTGAATCCGGATGAGGATTTCGTCGTCCTTCGGGACCGGCCGGTCAACGTCCGCGATACGCAGGACCTCGGGTGGACCGTACCGGTCGTGGACGGCAGCTTTCATCAGGGACCTCATCTTCGCCTTTGTAACGAGATGTGTCCATTTCGCGAGTCCAGGCGTCTCATGAGTATGCGAACTGCCTCAATAGCGGGCGTCATGCCTGACGTTGCGGTCCGCCCAGCCTGCTCAGATGATGAACATCGATTCGAACGCCTCATCGAACCCCTCCTCGGCGACGCGTTCGCGCTTGCGCAGGCGCTTTCACCGGACCGAAGCTCGGCTCAGGATGCCGTCCAGGTCGCGGCGTTCAAGGCATGGCGACGGATCCGTCAGCTTCGCGACGACGGCAGTGCGCGTGCCTGGTTCCTTGCCATCGTCGTCAACGAGTGCAGGAGCGCCTGGCGCAAACGCAAGGCGCTCCCATCCGATGCCGACCCAGGCGGCGATGCGATCAACTGGCCGCACGGAGTGGACCAGCGGCTCGACGTGCGGTCGGCGATGCGGCGCCTGAAGCGTGACGACCGCGTGGTGCTTTCGCTGCGCTTTCTCATGGACATGAGCGTCGAGGAGTCGGCGGGTGTCCTGGGCATCTCGGTCTCTGCGGTGAAGGCACGGACGGCTCGTGCGGCTGCCCGGTTTCGAGAGCTGATGGGTCATCCCGAGGCGATGGAGTAGATGGAAGACGACGACATCCGGCAACTGCTCCATGCCACGTACACGGCGGATGGACGCGAACCGACCGTCAACCCCGGAACGTTCGAGCAGCAGGCGAAGCAGCCGCATCGATCGAATATGGCGACGCCACTCATCGCCGTGGTTGCGGCGCTGGTCGTCGCTGTCCCAGTGGGCGTCGTTGCGCTCGTGCGCGGCGGCGTCATCGGGGGTTCCGGCGGATCGACCACGCTGGTCGAGGACCTCCACATGTACGGTGCCAACGAGGGATGGGCGTGGGCCGGAGGGAACGAGATCATGCACACGACATCCGGCGTACAGCACTGGACGATCGTGCCGCCACCCATCGGCAACCAGGCAATCGTCGGTGTGGCCTGGGCCGGCGCCGACTCAGCGCGAATCCTCGCGGCGCCCGCCGCCGCAGCGAACACTGTCGAGCAACCCTACACATTGACCCCCTGGATGACCGATAACGCAGGAGCGACCTGGACGCAAGGGCAGCCGTTTCGGGTACTGCTCGAGACCGGAGAGATCCCCAGCAACGGGTCGTCATACGCGGATCTCGACTTCGTTGACCCGCTGCATGGTTGGTTCTTCGACGCTCAGATGCCCGCGGTGGGTGCTCCGATGTTCGTCTATCGCACCGTTGACGGAGGAGTGCATTGGTCGCAGGTGGAGATGACGCCTGCCAGCGGCAAGACGGCTCCTGGTGCTCTTCCGGTGGGCTGCTCCCCGTATGGCATGACGTTCGTGAGCACCACCACGGGGTGGGTCACCGGTTCGTGTGGCCTGGCAACGCTCTTTGACGTCACCCACGACCGTGGTGCCACATGGGCACCTCAGACGTTCCCGTGCACCAACTGCGCGCTCTACCCGCCGCAGTTCGCATCGGCGCTCGACGGTCAGCTGTTCGGTGAGAACGGCATGGGGGCCCTCTTCGTCACCAGTGACGGTGGCCGGACCTGGACCGCTCGCACCGACCCGAGTGGAGAAGCGCCCGACTTCATCGACGCGGATCACGGATTCACGATGGGCCTCACCGGGAACATCAACCCGGCCGCGGTGCTCTGGAGGACGACGGATGGGGGCGCCACGTGGAGCCAGGCGCCGAACGGCGCGATTCGCGGCAATGGACCGGCCGAGACGGGGGAGCTCGACTTCATCAGTGCAACGACGGGCTGGATGGAGTCCCTTCCGGTCTACAGCGAGCCCGTGCCCAATATGGTTCCGCCGCAGCTGTGGCAGACCACCGACGCTGGATCGACCTGGACTCTCATTACTCCGACATTCACGACGTCAAAGTGACGAGACGGCAGACCCGCAGGACATCAAAACTGCGCAACGTCAGTTGAGACCTATGGACCGCTCCAGCTCCGCGATCGTCTCGTTCAATCGTGCCGGCCGCGACAGTGGGATCATCGAAGCACCGGTCAGCGCCGATACAACGAGTGAGGCCTGCGCGTCGAGATTCCGCGATCCAGTCACCAGGCCATCACGTGCCGCTTTGGCGAGCAACCCGCGCACCGTGGCCTGCCAGATGGTGGTCGTCTGCTGATACAGCTCGCGGATGGCGGGATCGCGTGCCGAGCGCAAAGCGAGCTCTCCCATCACCGCGAAGAGTTCTGGCTCTTCACGAACGAGACGCCTGATCCCCGCGAAGTGGTTGCGCAGTTGTTCGGTTGGCGGTCCAGCCGCCGGCATCGTCGAACGGAAGCGCTGCATCGCGTGCTTGAGCACATCGCCGATCAGCGCTTCCTTGGTCGGGAAGTAGTAGTGCAGGGTCGCCACGTTGACGCCGGCCGCTGCGGCGACATCGCGGGTTCGCAACCCCTCGAATCCCAGACGGGCGATCTGCTGGTATGCCGCCGCGACGAGGTCCTGACGCCGGTCGACGGGCGGCGCCTTCGCCGCGCTCTTCTTCTTCATGGCCGTTGCCCGTAGCCTACCACTCAATCAGTTGATTGACATGCTTGAAGCGCTGTGCTAGCCTGCCCCAATCAACTGATTGATTGCCACACACAAGCCACAGCGGAGGAGCTCCATGAACATCGCCATCTTCGGCGCCAACGGTCCGACCGGGCGTCTCCTGACCGAGCAGGCCATCGCAGCCGGCCACACCGTCACGGCATTCACACGTCATGCCGACGCATTTCCCATCCGGCACGAGCAGCTCCGTGTGGTCCAGGGGGATGCGCGCGATCTCGCCGCGGTTGGCGCGGCGGTTGCGGGGCAGGACGCGGTGCTCTCGACGCTTGGCACCAAGTTCAGCCGCAAGCCGATCACGCTCTACTCCGCCGCCATCACCAACGTGATCCAGGCGATGCACGACCACGGCGTGCGGCGGCTCGTCTGCGTCAGCTCGAGCGCGACCGATCCGGTGACGAGGGCTGCGGACACGGGTGGTGGCGTGGTCTTCGAGAAGGTGCTCAAGCCGTTCATAGCCAACGTGGTCGGCAAGACGATGTACGCGGACATGCTGCGCATGGAGCACCTGGTCATGGACAGCGATCTGGACTGGACGATCGTCCGCCCGTCAGGTTTGTTCGACACCCCGACGGTCACCGACTACCGGCTCGCTGAGGGCTCGCTGCGCGAGCATTTCACGTCGAGGACGGACCTCGCCGCCTGCCTCCTCCAGCAAGCGGAGAGCGATCAGTACGCGCGCAAGACCGTGGCGGTGGCAACCGTGGCGGTGAAGCCGCAGATGCTCAAGCTGCTCCTGAGAGAGGCCTTCGGCATCTCCATCGGCGGCCCCAAGGCGCACCCGGCGAGCTGACGCCGGGCTAGCCGTTTTGTGGCGGCTGCTGCCCTGCCCACTCTGGCAACTGCTGCAGTGACCAGCTGTTGCCGTCGGGATCGCTGAAGGTCACGAACGAGCCCCATGCCTGGACGTCGATCTCGCTCGCGGCGACGCCATGGCTCAGGAGCTGCTCTCGTGCAGCCGCCACGTCAGCCACGACCATCTGAACGCCACGCTGGGACCCGGGTGGCATGTCGGTGATGCCGACACCCATGACAACCGAGCAAGCGGAGCCCGGGGGCGTCAGCTGCACGAATCGCAGGGTGTCGGTGACCTGGTGATCGTGGTCGGCGTTGAAGCCGACCTGGTCCACGTAGAAGGCCTTGGCGCGGTCGACGTCGGTGACCGGTATTGCGACGAGCTCGATCTTCCAATCCATCCGCGTAGTCTATCGAGACGCACACAAAGGAGCCCAGATGCACAAGCGGTTGGTGACGCGTTACGCGACCAAGTCCAAGGAAGCGGCGGACGAGAATCAGCGACGGGTCGAGGGGGTCTTCGCCGAGCTCGAGGCCAACAAGCCTGACAACGTGAGCTACATCGTGCTGCGACTCGACGACGGCTCGTTCGTCCATGTCTCGTTCCACGACCATGGAGACGACGAGGTCAATCCGATTTCGTCGTTGCCGGCGTTCGCACATTTCCAGGACGGACACGGTGAACGCCGTGAGGGCGGCGTCGACCAGCACACGGCGACGCTGGTCGGAGCGTACATCACCAAGATCGAGTAGCCTCCCCCGCGCCGCGACGCTAGATGGCGCGCATCCGGTTGTTGCGCGGATTGTGCTCGAGCTCGGCGAGCCCGAGCGCCTCCATCAGGGGCGGGACATACATGCCGAAACGGCCGCGCAGGCCTTTCTTCATGCCGTACCACCCACCAACCGGGTTGTCCGCCGAGCGGCCCCATGCCTCGACGGTTCCCTCTGCCGCCGGCTTCTGCTCGTCGGCACTGCCGAGAGGCACCCAGTCGCCGCGCTGCTTGAGCATCTCGTGGAGGTCCTCGATGCAGCGCAACTGATAGCGCAGCTGCGTGCTCCCGACGGTGCACACGAGCGCGGTGGGATCCAGGGCTTCGTCGCGATACATCTCATAGGTGGACGTCCCGCTCGGCGTTGTCAGCTGCCACGGATCCTCGCGCGTCCCAGTCCCCTTTGCCATCCTCGTACCTCCGTCGATCAGTCGCGTTGCACCATGCGAAACCGATTCCCGTCCGGGTCGCGGAGCGTGAACATCGGCATGACCGCACTCTAAAGCAGCAGCCGCGACACTCGTCATACGCACCCCATGTCGATATCCATCATGGCCGTTCGTCGTGTGAGTAGAACCGCAGACCCCAGGAGAACGGACATGACGGACACGACCTACCCTGCTGACGCCGGTGCCGAGACGTTCTTGCTCACGGTGCGTGGCAAAACCGTTGCAGCGGGACTCGAAGACGCCCGGACCCTGCACAACGCGACTGCAGGCGCGCCGCAGAGCGCAGCCGGCGCTCGCGCGCTTGGCGATCTGAGTCACAACGTGTACGCGCCGATCGGCAAGGAGCTCGACGGTCAGCTGCAGTTCATCGACCTCTGGAACAGCATGTCCGGGTTGGGCACATTCTTCTCCAACCCGCAGGTGCAGGCCGCGGCCGGCCAGCTGTTCGCGACTCGGGACGGGATCGTGTGGTCGCGACTCGAAGGCTTCGGCGCATTTCATCTGCCCCTTCCCACCGGCCGCTCCATCGGTGCGGTCGGCCTGCTCCAGGCGAGAGTCACATCGGTCGAGCAGGCGGCCGGCGCGTTTGTCGCGTATGCCGCCACGACGATCAACACAGCCCGCACCTACGGGATGGTGAGCCACAGCCTCTGGGTTCGCGTGCCGAATCCGGGTGAGGCGCCGGCACCGGAATTGATCGGTGTGGATCTCTGGATGGACGCCGATCGCATGAACGAGTACTACGAGCTCTCGCTTGGTTTCGATCGCCTCGGCCCCGTGTTCACAGGGGCGCCCGACACCTCGGTGTGGCGCTCCGCCCCGGGCGACTGGGTGGAGTGGTAGCGACCGCCTGACCCACCGGCGTCGCGGGTCCGGGCTCGCGACGCCGGCCGTTCGGCGATGATGCGCCGATGACGGTCGTCGAATGGATCGGGGCTGCCCTCGGTCTGGTCATCGTGCTCTCGACGCTGATGAGCGTGGTGACCTCGTTGGTGCTGCCCCGCCTCGGGTCGTCGAGAGTTCAGAACTACGCGGGCAGGGGGATGATCAAGGTCTTCTCGGGCATCTCCCATCGTTTGGATACGTACGAAGCGCGCGACCGTTTCCTTGCGCTGCAGGCGCCGCTCTACCTGATCGTGAGCCTGGCGATCTGGCTGGCCGCGCTGCTCATCGGCTTTGCGCTGATGCTCTGGCCGTTCATGAAGACCGGCGGCTTGTTCCACGCCGCGACCGTGAGCGGGTCGTCGCTCTTCACGCTCGGGTTCGCCACCCAAACCGGCGCAGGGCCGCGCCTGCTGGTGTTTTGCGCCGCCGGAGCCGGTCTCTGGATCGTTGCACTCCAGATCGCCTACCTGCCGGTCCTCTACGGTGCCTTCAACCGCCGGGAGGTCCTGGTCACCCTGCTCGACAGCCGTGCGGGATCACCCGCGTGGGGTCCAGAGCTCCTGGCCCGGAGCGAATTAGTCGACAATGTCCAGAACCTGGGCAAGCTCTACCAGCGCTGGGAGGAATGGGCGGCGGACGTGGCCGAGAGCCATGCTTCGTATCCGGTCCTGCTCTGGTTTCGCTCGCCGCACCCCTACCGGTCGTGGGTCCTCGGCCTGCTGGCGGTGATGGACGCGGCGGCGATGCAGCTCGCCACCCAACCGCTGACCGCTCCCTCAGAGGCACGCGCGTTCCTGCGCATGGGATACATGTGCTTGCGGGACCTCGCAACGGTGGTCGGGATACCGTACGACCACGACCCAAAACCCGGCGACCCCATTCAGCTGACCGAGGACAACTACCACGACGCCATCCACCACCTGGAGCACGTCGGCTGGAAGATGGAGCGCGGCGCCGCGGAGTCGTGGATTCATTTTCGCGGGTGGCGCGTCAACTACGAATCACTGGCGTACCGCATCGCGGATGCCGTCAATGCCCCGCCCGCACTCTGGGCCGGTCCTCGCAGGAATCTCCCTCCGCGGTTGCAGCCGCCGGAGCGCCCGCCGCACCGCGAGCCCTCAGAGGAGATGCAGCGGATTCGCAAGCTCACCGAGAAGCGTCGATCGGCTCGCGAGCCCGATCCTTCAGCCTGAAACAACGAAACGGGTCGTTACAGGCTTGCCATATGCGACCCCCTGAGTCGCATAGCATGAAGCGACACCGAGCACTGCCGCTCGATCAACGCAGGTCAAGAAAATGCTCAGGTGGCGAACCGGGACAGCCGAGCAGCGACCCGCGCACGGTCACGATGACAGCGCGCGGCGTCCGGAAACCATGCCCGGCAACCAGCCGTGTTCCGCGCTCCGCTGTTCCTCGCTGGCAGGCATGCCGTGCAGTTACGTCGACCGCCGCGGGCGCCGGTGCAAGACGGCATGGTGTCCGGCGGATCGAAGCGTCGTCGACGGCACGATCTACTGCGCGTTGCACGCGCACGCGATGCAGGCCCTCGAATGGGAATTCGGCGCTGCATCGCATCCCGACATCGACAGCCGCACCGTCCCGGTGCTGCAGTGGATCTCCTCAGCCGCTGCGGACGAGGTGATCGCGACACTCAACGTGTTCTGCGCGCTCAACGGCGAGATGCTCGTCGCCGAGCCCGTCCGGCGGCGCTTCAACCCCGTGTCGCACACCAGGGTCTGGGAGAAGCAGTGGAAGACGCTGTCGCCAACGAGCGTCACGATCCGCGTCTCGATCAGCTCTGACGAGGACCGGCCGACGGAGATCCACATCACCGTGAACGGCCACGACGTGAATGTCGTTCCCCCGCCATTCAATCGGGAGCTCAGCACCCCCACCGAAGCCGACATGCGCTGGCTCGACCAGGAGGTGCTCTCGCCGATCAGCGCAGCCGTGGCGCGCTGGATGATGCAGGCCGCAGAGAACCGCGACCTCGGCTACATCCCAGTCGGGGGCGGCCTCGATGACACCGACGCACGCCTGACGGCGCGGCCGGCGTCGCAGGGTCCTGCTGTCGCACCCGCGCCACGGGAGAGCGTCGACGAAGCCGCCCTCGACGAGGTACGGCGCGCGCACTTCCTCTATGGACTCGAGGAGATCCAGGCCGTCGCCGAGCGCACCGCAGGGAACGGGTAGGCCTCCATCCCCGCTCGCGGGCTACGCTCGATGCGTGACCGCTAAGGCGCAGACCAACTCCGCCCTTCGCATCGAACGCTCGAGCGAGCCCGACATCAGCGCCGCGATCATCGAAGAGGTCGCCGCGTGGGGCGAGGCGGAAGGTTTTCCGAACTGGATCCCCGGGTCGTACACGGGTGACGAAAGCACCGGCATCTCCCGCCTCAGGAGTGACATCGCGAGCGATGCCCTGTACCTCATCTGGCGGGGCGCTGACGCGGTCGGGACACTGTCGCTGCTCGAGAACGATCCCATCTTCTGGGCGACCGCAGGCGACGAAGCCATGTACCTGCACCGATTCGCCGTCCGCCGATCAGCCGCGGGCGCCGGACGTCACGGGGTGGAATGGAGCATCGCTGAGGCGCGGCGCCGTGGCCGCGCCTACGTCCGCCTCGACTGCGTCGCGGACAATCCAGGCATCCGCCGGTACTACGAGAGCTTCGGCTTCGCAGCAGTCGACGAGATGATCGTCAACGGCACCCTGTACAGACTGTACGAGGTACCGGTGAACTCGTTGCGGTAATGCTCACGCCGTCGTGGCGCGGGCGATGATCGCCTCCACAACCTCGGTCTTGGCGTCCGCGTACTCCTGCACATACTTCCAGTGCCGTGACGCCAGCTCCTGCTTGGTTCGCAGATACAGCTCGCGGTCAGAGTCGTGCGCCCGTAGGTGATCACGGAAGCCCAGCATCCGGTCGATCTCGACGCAGCCGGCAGAGAAGACATGCAGGTTGATGTTCGCGCCAGGCCCCTTGAAGAGCCGGTGCTCATACCACTCCGGCTCGCGAAACCGGAGCACGTACCCGGCTGCCTCCATGGGTGGAACGTAGTCCTGCTCGGCCGACGAATCGGCGACCACCAGGAGCATGTCGATGATGGGTTTGGCGGCGAGTCCCGGCACCGATGTGGATCCCACGTGCTCGAGACGCAGGACCCGGTCGCCGAGAACATCCACGGCACGGATCGCTTCGCGCGCATACAGCCGCGGCCACTCGTCGTCATACGCTCGCAACTCGATTACCCCGTCGACCCGCTGCGGTTCCCCGATCGTCGCGGCCCTGATGCGAAGCTCGCCGGCGCTTGGTCCTGACCCGCTCTCAGAATCTGACATTGTCGGCCCAAACTTGCAGGAGGCTGTCGTCGCCGGACACGGCGATCCCTTCGGTGCCGCGCCGGTTCATCGACCAGAGGTAGAGGTCCGATGCCGTGCCCCGCAGCTCGCAGTGGCCGCGGCCCCGGTCGCTGGTGACCTCGACCCGGTCTCCCACGATGACGTTCCAGGTGCTGCCGGCGTCGGTGGCCAACAGGCGCAGGATGCGACCGCCGCCGTCGGGCGCCCGAGCTCGCCGCACCGCCAACCCGAACCACTCGTCGAGGGCGTCGACCGCGTCCACGGTGCTGAGCGGCGTGATCGGGCCACGAGCGGACTCGGCATCGCACCGGTGGACGGCGGTTTCGTTGGCCTGCCGGCGCGCCCAGAAGGCGAGCGCATTCGGTGCCGGGCCCCAGAACCAGAACGTGTCGTCCGGCGAAGCGGCCTGCAGGGTCTCGATGAGCGCCGCGCAGCCCTCTCGATACCACGCCAGCAGCGCGTCGCGTTCCGCCGGACCCTCGAAGTCACGCTGCAGGCGATTCGGAACTCGCTCGCCCACTATCGTCGCCGCCCAGCGATGCACGTCGCCGATATGACGGACGAGCATCTCGACGTCCCAATCCGGGCAGCCCGGCACCCGGGCATCGAACGGCCCCGCTGCTGCCGCATCTCCGAGCGCCTCACCCTCGGCGCGTATCCGCTCGATCTGCTCGTCGATCTCCACGCCGCAAGTCTCGCAGCACTGGTTCGCCACGGGCGGTCGCCCGCGATGTGCGAATCAGCTCGACAGCGGGGTCCGAGCTTTCCCCAAAGGCTGTGGATAACTGGCGAGATCTCCGCTGTGCCCACTGGCGGGGCGCAAGCAAGGGTGTGGATAACTTGCCGCGTCGCTCAGGTGGTGGGTTCGCGGCGTGAGGGCGCCACGTGCAGTGGATCGATGAGATCCGAATACTCGCGGCCGAGCCCGCTGTTCCGTGCCTCGGCGCTCACCGCAGCCGCGACGGCGGGGGCCACGTCGCGGTTGAAGACCGACGGGATGACGTACTCGGGATGGAGATCGTCACCGACGACGGCGGCAATGGCACGGGCAGCGGCGAGCTTCATGCCGTCAGTGATCTGCGCCGCGCCGCAGTCGAGCAGGCCGCGAAAGAAACCTGGGAAGCAAAGGACGTTGTTGATCTGGTTGGGGTAGTCGCTCCGGCCTGTGGCGATCACCGCAGCCGTCTCCTCGATCGCCTCGGGCTGCACCTCCGGTTCGGGATTCGCAAGGGCGAAGACGATGGGCCGGGGGGCCATCAGGCGCACGAGCTCTGGGTCGAGCGCTCCGCCGACGCTCGTGCCGATGAAGACATCCGACCCCACGAGTGCGTCGCCCAGGCCGCCCATCAGTCGCGTTGGGTTGGTGGCGGCCGCATAAGTCGCCTGAGCTGGAGTGAGGCCGGCCTCACCCTCGCTGAGGATCCCGTCGCGATCGACGCCGATCACGCTGCCAACGCCCGCCGCGAGCAGAAGGCTGGTCACGGCCGTTCCGGCGGCCCCAACTCCGAGGCACACGACTCGCACGTCCTCGAGACGCTTGCCGACGATCTTGAGCGCGTTGATGAGCGCCGCAGTGACAACGATGGCGGTGCCGTGCTGGTCGTCATGGAACACCGGGATGTCGAGGAGCGCCGTGAGCCGGCGCTCGATCTCGAAGCAGCGCGGGGCCGCGATGTCCTCGAGGTTGATGCCGCCGAAGATGGGCGCGATGTTCACCACCGTCTCGACGATCTCATCGACGTTCTGCGTCGCCAGGCAGATGGGGAAGGCGTCGACGCTGCCGAACTCCTTGAAGAGCATCGATTTGCCCTCCATCACCGGGATCGCCGCGTCGGGGCCGATGTTGCCGAGGCCAAGCACAGCGCTCCCGTCGCTGACGATGGCAACGGCGTTGCGCTTGATGGTGAGGTTGCGCACCCGGCGCGGGTCTTCCACGATGGCAAGGCAGATCCGCGCGACCCCGGGCGTGTAGACCATCGAGAGGTCGTCCCGCGTGCGGATCGCGTGCCGTGGCGTCACCTCGATCTTGCCGCCGAGGTGCGCGAGAAACGTGCGGTCCGAGTACTCGAGGACCTCAACCCCGGGGACGCTCGACATCCGCTGGATGAGCTTCTGCGCATGGTCGGCATCGGCTGCGAGCACGGTGATGTCGCGGACGATCCCGTTGCCCTCGACGCGAACGATGTCGAGCGCGCGGATGTCGCCGCCGACGCTGCCGATCGCCGAGGTGAGCTGGCCGAGCATCCCCGGCCGGTTGACGATGCGACACCGCGCGGTGAAGGCGAAGCTCGCGGACGGATGCTGGATCACGGCGCGGTCATCTTGACGCCATCGACAGCGCGCGTAGACGATCCGGCGCGGTGCGCCGCATCAGCGTGTCGCGACCGGTCAGCCTTTCGTCAAGCCCACGACGTTGCCGGCGGGATCAGTGAAAAGCGCGAGTGTGGTCCCAGGGAGGATCTCCGTCGGGGGCATCACCACGCTTCCTCCCAGCGCCAGGACCTTGTCGAGCGTCGCTTGAAGGTCGGGCACCTGCGCATACACGGAGGTGCGCGGCTTGCCGTCGTCGGACTGTCCGACTCCGCCGGCCAGACCACTCGATGTGCCGTCGATGAGACCGTAGTTGCCCATCTCGGGGCTGAGGTCACCGATCTTCCAGTCGAAGATCTCCGTGTAGAAGGTCTTGAGCTGCGCCGCGTCTTTGCCGATGAGCTCGAAGTGAACGATCGGGCTTCCCATGATCCGCTACCTCCCGCACGTGCTCTCGACCGTGTCGCAGAGCCGCCTGATCCGACGCCGGATTTATAGCCGATCGGCGCGATATCGCCGGAGCGGGCAGAGCCACGAGCGACGCATCAACGGCACCGGCATGCTTGACGTCGCGGCGACCGCGGCCTGAAAGGCGCGACAAAATGCTTCATGTGATGTATTATCCGTCACGTGAAGGACCGTTCCCTCCTCCTCGAGCGTCTCATCATGGCGCAGTCGGCCCTGCGGCGCCGCTTCCTTGACGCCGCGTCCCCGACCCTGCAGCCCGAGTTCGCGGAGTGGGGCGGCACGACCGTCCATCAGATGGAGGTGGTTCGCCGTCTCCTGCTCGGCGACGGCATGAGCATGCGCGAGGTCGCCGAGGCGGAAGGAATCGGGTTGAGCGGCGCCACGCAACTCATCGACCGGCTCGAACGCCAGGGCCTGGTGACGCGCGTCCGTGACGCGCGCGACCGGCGGGGG
>PKYW01000019.1 GCA_003132805.1 Candidatus Dormiibacterota bacterium
GCCGGGACCACGAGCTTGGCGTTGGGGCTCTCCGCGAACTTCGTCAAGGTGTCGAGCTGGAGGATGGCGACCAGCGTGGGATCAGGCTGCGCTGCCTTGATCGAGCCGTACACGGTGGAAATCGCCTGCGCGCGACCCTCGGCTTCGAGGATGGCTGCCTGCCGGTTGCCTTCCGCTCGAAGGATGGCCGCCTGCCGCTCGCCTTCCGCCTGCTTGATCGCGGCCTGCCGGTTGCCGTCTGCGNNGAGGACAGCGCCTCATCGAGACTGACGTTGCCGAATGCATTACGCAACGTGGTGCGGGCCTGCTGATCAATGGCGACGAGGTAGTCGGACACGTTGAACAGCGCCGCCCTCGGCTCGATCACCTGGCTGAAGATCGTGGCGTTGACCGCGACTGCGACGTTGTCACGGGTGATCACGTCCTGTCGGTCACCCGTACGCGGCGTCTCGCGCATGTCAACGCGGAGCAACTTGTCGATGAACGGCGTGATGATGGTCAAACCGGCCTGTGATTCCCGCCGAAACCGTCCAAAACGGGTGACCACTCCGGCGAATCCCTGAGGTACGACACGCACTGCGCCGCCGATGAGAATCGCCACCACGATGAGCAGGACGACGACGATGATCGCCGTGACCAGACCGCTGTTATCCACTGAGTCAGCCTCCCTTGGGCGGGGCGACCACGAGTGTGGTGCCGCGAACTTCCACGACGGTAACCTGCTGGTGCGCCGGGACGCCACCCGGGCTGGTGGTGAAAGCCAGCCACTTTTCATTGAAGAGCCTGGCGTGACCAGGATGATTCTCATCACCCACGGGCTCGAGCGTCAGCGCGGCCTGCCCCACCAGGTTGTCAGACGCACCGGGCATGGTGAGCTTGGGGCCGAGGTGCTTCGCCGAGAGTCGGGCAAGCGTCGGCCGGACGGCCAGGGTGCCCACGATGGCGACCGCGGCTGCGACAACTGCCTGCAGCCATACATCCGTCGGGAACAGCGCGACCACCGTTGCTGCGAAGGCGCCAAGCGCGAGGAAGAGCGAATAGAACGCCTGGGTGTGCACTTCCAGGCCCACGAGGACGAGGCCGGCAATCAACCAGATCACCCACATCCAGGTCAACATGCAGCGAGTGTACCCGGCTTAAGAAAGGACTACACGGGAGGTATGCCGGTCATCCTTCCGCCGGCCGCCCGGACTAATGCGAGCGCGACCAGCCCGCCCAGGGTCGCCCAGGCGGCCAGGCTGATGGCAATCTGGCTGAAGTCAGTGCCGGCCAGCTGTGCGTGGATCAGGAAGATCACGAACATCGGATAGGTCAGACGATGGATCCAGCGCCAGACCGACGGACGCATGTACCGCCGCAGCGCCGAGGTCGCGGCGATCAGCACGAGGAGCAGCAGTCCCACGGTGCCGAGTCCGACGGCGAGCTGCGACCCCGTCCCTTCGTTGACCCGAAACGGCACGAGCAGGTCGAGCGGCGTGATGCGCGACGTCGCGTCGAGCACCAACGCCGTCACGTGCACGACGACCAATGGCACCCAGAACCACGTGAGAAACCCGTGCACCGCGACCACCGCTCGGTTTCGCGCCAACGGTGCCAGGTACGCCGTTCGGATCGCCATGCCTGTGAGCAGCGACGCGGCAAGGACGAAGAACGCCGCCAACGCGGCGGCGCGTGCCGCGCACCAAAGGATCAGGTCCAACGTGTGCGCCCTTCGGCGACCAGGAGATCGTCTGGGCCGACGCTCACATCACGCGCCCAGTGGTGGCGGCCAGGAGATCATCCGGGCCGATGCTCAGCTTGGCCGCTCCCTCGTTCGCGCAAGCAGATTGTCGCGCTCTCTCGGTCGCTGCCAAATTCGCTGCGGCCCGGATGATCTCCCGGCCTGCGCCACCTCGAGTCTGAAGCCATGAATCGGCCGCGTCAGTGCCGAGTAGGCATGCGCCCTTGGCGAGGATCTCCGCGCGCAGCGCGGTGTCGGCGATCACGGAGATGGCGGTGATGTCGGTCTGCGCCGGCCGTCCCGTGCGCGGATCGATGAGGTGATGGCCGCCATGCCAGCGACGCGCTGAGGTTCCCGAGGTGGCGATGCCGGCGTCTCGAACTGTCACTACGCGTCCGGTGCAGAGCGCGATATTCCAGCCCGTGCCATTCGGTCCGGTACCGCGGGTGCGGACGTCACCGCCGAGGTTGATCGCCGCGTTGTCGAAGCGCTCGCAGAGACGGTCGGCGAGCCACCCTTTGCCGACACCGCCGAGGTCAATCGCACAGCCGGTCGCGACGCGAGCCCACGTCGCACCCACCTCGAGCACGCTCGGTAATGCGGGCACGTCTGGTCGACGCGTCGTTGGGGTTCGGTTCGCGGGATGGCGCCGGGTTTCCGTGATGGTGCGGTCGTATCCCGCTGCAATGAGTGCGGGAAGGCAGGCTGCGTTCACCAGGCCATCGCTCAGGTCGTACGCGTCGACGCAGACGCGGAGGAGCTCGGCGAGCAAGGGCGATACCGAGATACGGGTGCCCGCCGCGGCGTTGAAGCGCGACAGCTCGCTCTGCGCGTCGAATCTCGTGAGTCGGCGTTCGAACGCGTACGTGTCAGCGATCACCGCTGATGCGTCGTCCCCATTCGCATCGCATGCGATCACCTCACATCGGGCGCCGCCGAAAGCCGTGAAGACATGGCGGATGTCGCTGCGGGTCGTGGCGCTCATGAGACGTAGGTGTTGATCAGCGGTTGCGTGGAGGCGGGCGCCTCGACGACCGACGGGGCGATCGAGTCACCGGCGCCGGTGCCGTCACAGATCGTGCTCGCGCTGCTTGCAGAGCGGGCGGTCGCGCGCAGGTAGGCCTCGATCTCGAGCCGCTGCGTGGGGCTCAATGGGGAAAGAATGGTTCGACGCGCGGATGCTGTGGTTGCCTGACGCAGCTGCTGCACGATTGGCAGCCACGACGGGTCGAGGGTTCCGGAGCCGCATGACGGCGGGATGTCCAGCGACGCGGCGCTCGACGACGAGCCGTTCACCGGCGGTTGCAGCGGCGCGGTTGCCGGCTTGGGATCGGCGGCGACGAGGAGACCGCTGACACCGCAGAGCGCCACAGCGCCCACCCCGCTCAATACCTTGAGTGACCGCGTGCTGAGGACCACGNNAGGGTCTGATACACGCTCCGGAAGTCGATGTTGTATCTAAGATTCCCTGAGTCGACGGTGCTGGTGAGCGAGGGTCGCTCACCGAAGACACCGCCTTGCACCGGCTTCCCCACGACGAAGATCGGTGCTGCAGCGCCGTGATCCGTCCCTCTGCCGCCGTTCTCAACCACCCGCCGTCCGAACTCCGACCAGGTCATCAGCACGACTCTGTCCGCCATGCCGTGGTTGGCGATGTCCTGCATGAAGGCACTCACCGCGCTGTCGACATATGCGAGCAGAGCGTTCTGGCGTGTGTCCTCATCCTGGTGGGTGTCAAAGCCACCGAGCACGACATGACAGATCTTGACGCTCGGCTGGGTCACGATCATCTCGGCGGTGAGCTGCAGCGATGTCGCGAGACTGTTCTTGCTGCCGTACACGGTGCTCTGCGGCGTGTAGGTCACCGACGGTGTGTAANNTGGTCGAAGAGCGCACCGTAGATACCCGGTGTTCTCTTGTAGAGGGCCGGCGCCGCGACACGATGGCCGGCACCGCCGTCGACCTGGTAGGTGGGAATCGAATCGATGACGCTCACCGTGGCGTTCTGCGCCAGCAGCTCCGCCGGCGTGCTCGCCTGGCCCAATGCGCATCCGGCGAGTGGATGTCCCTCGCTGTCGAGCTGGCTCGCGAGCAGCTTGCCGAGCCATCCCTCGGTCTGCTGCATGGTGGGGTCCGCGTGCTCCCAGATGTAGAGGCCCTCGAAGTGCGAGTACACGGGGTTCGGATAGCCGACACCCTGCACCAACGCGACGTCGCCCGCGTCGAAGAGCTGCTTGATGCCGGGCATCACCGGGTTGAGGCCGATGTCCGCATTCAGGGGCAGGACTTTGTCGGCGGGGATGCCGATGGTCGGCCGTGCCTGCAGGTACGCCGGGTCCGCGTAAGGAACCACGGTGTTGAGCCCGTCGTTGCCCCCACCCAGTTGCAGGATGACGAGGACGCGGTCGTTGTGGACGTCCTCGATGGTGGCGGCGAACACGGACTGCGCGAAGACCGGCGGCACGATGATGCCCACGCCGGTTGCGGTGACACCGCTGACCATGAAGTCGCGTCGCGTGATCATGCCGTCTGCCTCATTTGAGTTGGAATTCGGGGCTCGCGAGCAGCGCGTACCAGCGGTCGCCGTCACTCTCGCTCGCGTTGAAGACGCTTGCGGTGTCGGGTCCCACCACGCCGTCGAGTTGCACCTTCACCGCGTCCACCGGGTCCGCAAAGGTCCGCGCGCTCCCTACCGCCGCAGCGGCGAAGTTGAGGCGCGCGAGCCACGCTCCCGACGAGACCCATCCCTGGTTGGACGGCCACCCCGCGACCGTCGGCATGTCATAGAGGATCTGGTCCATGGCTGCGCCCGAGCGCGTCGACGTCGCGGCGAGGTCCGGCCGTGCCAGAGCCCGCATGCTCGCGACCATGTACTCGGCCGGACCGCGAACCAGCGATCGATACGCCGCGGGGGACGTGAATGCCTCGCTGGTGAAGATGGTGCGCATCAGCGTCTTGACGTCGTAGTTGCTCGCGCGGAATGGAGTCGCGACGCTCGTGATCAGAGCCGTGGACGGGTTGGGCGTGCAGAACTGCTCCAGCGCAAGACGGGCGATGTGCGGTGCGCACGAAGGCTGCGCGAGGATGATGTCGAGCGCCTGCGCGGGATCGAGGTTTCCGGTGTGGCCGAGGAACGTCTTGCTCCCGCTGTCGTGCTGGTTCTTTGCCAGGACACCTTTGAACGTCGCGCCTGCGGCCAGCAGTTGCTCCATCGCCTGGGTGTATTCCGCCGTCGTCGAGCCCTTCGCCTTCGGTGGTTCGATGCGCGTTCCACTCGAATCGACGAGGACGGTGCGGATCCCCGAGAAGGCGCGAGCCCCCTCGCGCACGTCGGTCTCGGTGTAGTTGCCAACGCCGAGCGTGAACAGCTCCATCAGCTCGCGGCTGTAGTTCTCATTGGGAGCGGATGCGGTGCTCTCCTCGAGGTCGAGGTAGCGGATCATCAGCGGGTCGTAGGTGACCGCGTTGATAAGCGTGCGGAAGTCGCTCCGCCCCATCGATCGATACAGCTCGTTCTGCTGGAGCACGAAGGGCAGGCGCGCCGCCTTCCGGTAGTCGCTGGTCAGCAGCCCGTGCCAGAAGAGCGTCATCCGCTCGGGAAATTGCGCGGGCGTGGTCGCCATGTGCTCGTACCAGGCGCGGACAACGGCTTGGTAATCGGTCGGATCGGCGACCTCCGGCAGCGGTGCAACTGCCTGGTTGAGGACCATGTCGACCAGGTCCGGATACGACATCGACGCCGCCGCCTCGAGCTGGTCCGCCGTGTAGCCGAAGGTGGCTCTGCGCAGGAGGTGAGCGGCCAGGCCGGTTGCATTCGAGAGCGGGCTCGTCCAGGCCCCCGCCGATCCGGCGGCGGACGCAACCTGCTGGGACCCGCCGGGGAGCTGCAACGTGAGGTACCGAAAGCCCACGGCGCCGACCACTCCCCCGGCTGCGATGCCGAGGACCTGCCGGCGGCTGAGCCTGAGGTTGACGCTGCCCATGGCCGCCGAGTCTCCAAGCCTGACCTGAGAATTCGCCTGGGTTGCGCCCTTGCGCGCGTGGGTCTCAGGTGATTCTCAGGCTCGGATCCTCAGGCGGGCGTCGCGTCCGCCGTGCTCCCAGTCAGTAGACTGAATCAAGCCCGCCGCGTTGGGGGCTGCACACAGATCAATTGCAAAGGAGTACCAACGATGCCGTCCACTCCGGCCGAAATATTCAGCGAGATCAATTCCCGCATTGCCGCCGATCCCGCCAAGACGGCGGGGATGAATGCCGTCTACGCATTCGACCTCAGCGGTGAGGCGCCCGGTCAGTACCACATCTCGATCAAAGACGGCAGCGCTGACGTCGGCGAGGGTGCCCCCGAGAATCCGAACATCACCATCAACATGAAGTCCGAGGACTTCGTCGACCTGGCCACCGGCAAGCTCGACGGCACAATGGCCTTCATGAGCGGCAAGATCAAGATCAAGGGCGACATGGGGCTGGCGATGAAGCTCCAGTCGGTGCTCCGCTAGACGGCGTCGGTCCGCGCACGGTGGCCGTGGATCTCCGACCCGTGCGCTTCGACTACGACGAGAAGCATCGCGCGCTCCTGATCGAGTGGTCTGACGGTGCCGCGCAGCACATTCCCTTCGCTGTGCTCCGGCGCGCGTGCCCGTGTGCTGCTTGCAAAGGCGAGCCCGGCTACCGTGGCCGCTTCAGCTCGGACCCTGAGCTCCATCCCGGAGAGGATGAGCTCGCCGACATCTCGCTGGTTGGTGCATACGGCCTCAATACGGTGTGGGCCGATGGGCACAACACCGGCATCTACACGTATCAGCGGCTCCGCGAGCTCGGCGACGCGTCGGCGTAGAGTTCGCCGCGAATGGCCGCAGAAGCAACGCCGGTGACCGACCCGCAGCTCCTCACGAGCGTCGACGACGGGGTGCTGACGCTGACCCTCAACCGTCCGGAGGTGCTCAATGCGATCACGCCGGCGCTCCTTGACGAGGTCACCGATGCGCTCCGCGAGGCCGCTTCTGGTCGCACGGTGCGAGCGGTGATCATCACCGGTGCAGGACGCGGCTTCTGCAGCGGGCAGGATCTGCGCGCCACTGCCGGCGAAGGTGGCCTCGATGTTGGTGCGATCCTCCGGGATCACTACACGCCGGCGATTCGGGCGATCCGCTCGATGGATCAGCCTGTCATCGCGGCCGTCAACGGCGTCGCCGCCGGCGCCGGGTTCTCGCTCGCGCTTGCGTGCGACCTGCGCATCGCCGCCGAGTCCGCCACGTTCGTGCAGGCATTCGTCCGCATCGGGCTCATCCCCGACCTGGCCAGCACGTACTTTCTTCCGCGGCTCATCGGCCCGGCACGCGCTGCCGA
>PKYW01000062.1 GCA_003132805.1 Candidatus Dormiibacterota bacterium
GGTGTGGTGAAGCGCACCATCTCCACCTTCTCGAACTGATGAAGGCGGATGTAACCGCGCGTATCCTTCCCCGCAGCGCCTGCCTCGCGCCTCCAGCATGGGGTGAGCGCGACGTGCGCGATCGGAAGTTGCGCGGCCTCGAGAATCTCGCCCGCGTACAGATTGGTCACCGGCACTTCGGCCGTCGGAATGAGGAACAGTCCGTCGTCTGCGTGGTACGCCTCATCCTCGAACTTGGGGAGCTGCGCAGTGCCGATCATCGCCTCGCGCCGTACGAGGAACGGCGGTGCGATCTCGGTGTAGCCGTGCTCACGCGCGACGTCGAGCATGAACGATGTCAGCGCACGTTGCAGTCGCGCGCCGTCACCGCGCAGCACCACGAAGCGCGAGCCGCTGATCTTCACGGCTCGCTCGAAATCAAAGACACCGAGCCGCTCGCCAATCTCGTAATGCGGCAGCGGATCGAAGCCGAACGTCGGTGGATCGCCCCACGTCCGCGTCACGACGTTGTCCTCGGGACCGCCGCCGTCGGGAACGCTCTCGTGCGGTGGGTTGGGGATCTCGAGCAGCAACGCATCCACACGCTGCTCGAGCTCGGCGAGGCGTACTTCACCGTCCTGGATGCGCTGCTTGAGCGCTGTCAATGCGACAAGTGCTTCATCGGACGGTTTTCCGCGCACCGCAGCCGAGGCGGCGCGTTGCTCGGCTCGCGCCTGCTCGACGGCGGTGCGCAGCAGTCGCGCGTCGGCGTCGACGGCGAGCAGCTCATCGATGGGCGCAGCCTCGCCCTTGCGGCGCGCCCCCTCGCGAATCGCATCCGGGTCGTCGCGAATGCGTTGAATGGGCAGCATCAGGCGTCCTCGCGGTGCTGGGGACGCATGGTCGGGAACAGCAACACGTCGCGGATGGTCGGTGAATCGGTGAGGAGCATCACCAACCGGTCGACACCGATACCGAGTCCGCCGGCCGGCGGCATGCCGACTTCGATCGCCTCGAGAAAGTCCTCGTCAATGGGTGGAATCTCCGAGTCACCCGCGGCACGCAACCGCGCCTGCTCCTCGAATCGCGCCCGCTGGTCGATGGGATCGTTGAGCTCGCTGAACGCGTTGGCGAGCTCTCGCCCGGCGATGATCAGCTCGAAGCGCTCCACAAAACGCGGGTCGTCGCGCCGGCGCCGGGCAAGCGGGCTCACCTCCGCCGGGTAGTCGAGCACGAATGTCGGGTCCCAGAGCTCACCTTCAACGCGCTGCTCGTAGATCTCGAGCAACNNGCATCGATGCCGGTGTGCTCGCGAACGAGGTCGACCATCGTCGCCACCCGATACGGCGGCCTGAGGTCGAGCGACCGTCCGAATGCGGTGCGCAGCAGTGGATCCTCGCACGGTGCGCTGCCACCCTCGTCGTTCTCGGCCACCTGCGGGCCCGCCGCGTTGGCAGCCGCGGTGATCAGCGACTCGGTGAGCTCGCGCATGTCGTCGTACGTTGCATACGCCTGGTACGCCTCGAGCATCGTGAACTCCGGGTTGTGCCGGGGGGAGAGTCCCTCGTTGCGAAACACGCGCCCGATCTCGTAGACACGTGCATAGCCGCCGACGATGAGCCGCTTGAGGTGCAGCTCGATGGCGATGCGCAGGTACACGTCGGTGTGCAGCGCGTTCCAGTACGAGGCGAAGGGAAGCGCGTGTCCGCCACCCGGGATCGGCTGGAGGATCGGGGTCTCGACCTCGAGGAAGCCGCGCTGATCGAGGGTCGCGCGCAGCGCGCGAATCAAGCGGGTTCTGGTCGCGAAATGGCGGCGCTGCGAAGCATTGCTGAGCAGGTCGAGATAGCGCTTGCGGTATCGCGTCTCCTGGTCCTGGAGGCCGTGGAACTTCTCGGGCGGCGCATGCAGCGCCTTCACCAGGAGCGTCACGGTGTCAACCAGCACCGTTGGTTCGCCGCGCCGCGTGCGCGTCATCGGCCCCTGGATGCCGACGATGTCGCCGAGATCGAGCATCGGAACCATGGCGTGAGCGCCACCCGGGCGATCGGCGCGAAACCACGCCTGGAGGCGGCCCGAGTCATCCTCGACGTGCGCGAACGCGGCGCCGCCCAGGTCGCGCAGCTGCATGATCCGACCGGCAATGGCAACAACCGGGCGATCGGGCGCATCGGTGTCCGTGCCGGGATGCTCTGCCTCGTAGGCGTTGAGGAGCAGGCGCGCCTCCTCCATAGTCGCGGTGGGTGCGAAGTCGACGCCGTAGGAAGGGATCCCACGCGCTGCGAGCTCATCGACCTTGCGCCGGCGCTCTGCAGAGAGGTCGTCGGATGGCATGCGGCCTATCTTCCCCGGCGAGGCTCGCCGCGTGCGCGTGACGCGCCGCGAAGTGCCCTAGTTGATCTTGACGATCTTGATCTGTCGGGAACCACCAGGGCTGACCACGTCCACCGTCTCACCGACAGAGTGACCCAGCAGGGCCTTGCCGACCGGCGACTCCATGGAGATGCGGCCCTCGGCGACATCAACCTCGGCGGGACCCACGATCGTGAGCGTCTGCTTGCCGAAGTCATCCTTGACGTCAACGGTCGTGCCGACGCTGATGATGCCGCTCTCGCTCCCCTCTTCGATGATGACCGCGTTGCGCAGCATGTTCTCGATCACGAGGATGCGGCCTTCGAGCATGCCCTGCTCGTTCTTCGCCTCATCGTATTCGGCGTTCTCGGAGATATCCCCGAAGTCCTTGGCGTACTTGATGCGCTCGGCCACCTCGGAGCGACGAACTGTACGCAACTCTTCTAATTCGTGCTCAAGCTTCGCGAGACCGTCTCGCGTGAGCAACACAGGTTTGTCCATTCAATTCCCTGGTACAACGTAGATGTTGGCGGCTGTCCACTGACCTCCGCGCTGCGGAGCCCGGAGTATAGGCGAGCAACATCAGACGCGGCGTAACAACTTGTCGTTATTCCTTGACGGAAATCGCTCCGGTTCATATGATCCGCAGCGAGGTCACGGCGGGGATCTCTATAACTGCCCCCCCTCTCGGGGCGTCTCTGGTTTCCAGAGGCGCCCTTCTTTTTTGTGCTCCCTAGCCATCTCCGCTGACGAATGCGGGCCGAAACCACCCTGCCGGGTGCGGACCGGCCGCAAGTGCACGGTCGAGCAACGCATCAAGCCGCTCGCGCGTGTCCATGGTCTGCACCTCGGCTCGCAGTCGCGCCGCACCTGCGCACCCGCGGATCGTCCAGGCGACGTATTTGCGGCCGATGCGGAGCGCGCGGGTCTCACCGTGGTAGCCACAGAGCATGTCGAGGTGGCGGCGGGCGAGCTCGATGCGGTCTGCGAAGCAGAGATCGGGGAGCTTCGTCCCGGTGGCGAGCCGGTGGACGGCCTGGCGCACGAACCAGAAGTTGCCGAGCATGCCCCGGGCAATCACCACGCCGTCCACGACCCCCGACTCGATGCGCCGGGCCAGGATGTCCACGTCCTCGACGTCCCCGCTGCCGAAGACGGGGATGCCGACCGCCTCCTTGACCCGGGCGATCTCGGCCCAGTCGGCGGTCCCCTCGTACTTCTGGCATCGGGTCCGTCCGTGGACGGTAACCGCCGCGGCGCCCGCGTCCTGGAGCGCCCGGGCCAGCTCCGGGGCGTTGATCGTGGATGCGTCCCATCCGAGGCGCATCTTCACGGTGACCGGGACAGCAACCGCGTCGACCATCGCCGCGACCACCCGAGCGGTGGCGCTGATGTCGCGGGCAAGCGCGGCGCCGCTCCCCCGGCTGACCACCTTGGGGACGGGGCAGCCGAGGTTGACGTCGACGAGCACGGCCCCACGCTCCACGCAGACCTGAGCCGCGTCGGCCATCATCGCGGGGTCGCAGCCCACCAGCTGGGCCGCGACCGGTTCCACCGCCGCCGGGAAATCGAGCAGATGCAGCGCCGCGTCGGTGCTCCGCACCACCGCCTCGGCGGCGACCATCTCGGTGGACACCAGGCCTGCGCCGAACTCGCGGCACAGGGCCCGGCAGGGCGCGTCGGTGATCCCCACCATGGGTGCCACCAGCACCGGTGACGAGAGGGCGAGGCCGCCAACCCGAAGCGGGCGGGCGGCGGTCGTCGCGACTGCCATCACCCCATGGTACGGGGCAGGTCGGCGAGGCTCAGCGGTTCTGGTCGTGGATGAGACGGAGCCCGTACAGGGTGAGGCGCTCGTCGACGATGTCGATCGCCGGGATCAGCTTCGCCAGTGAGGGCGCCAGCCCCCCGGTGGCGATGACCTTGGGCTGACCCTCCATCTCCGTGCGGAACCGGGCGACCAGCCCCTCCACCAGACCGACGTACCCGAACACGATCCCCGACTGCATGCTCCCAGTGGTCGAGTGGCCGATCGCCTCGACGGGAGCAGTGAGCTCGACCCGAATCAGCATCGCCGCGTGGCTGACCAAGGCGTCGTGGCTCAGCTGGATGCCGGGAGCGATCGCGCCGCCCAGATAGTCACCACGCGCGTCGATGGCGTCAAAGGTCGTCGCCGTCCCGAAGTCGACGAGGATCGCCGGCCCGTGGTAGAGGTGATGCGCCGCGATCGCGTTCGCGATCCGATCGGCACCCACGCGCCGGGGGTCGTCGTACTGGATGCGGATGCCCGTTCGCGTCCCTGGTCCAACCACCATCGGCGGCGTGTTGAAGTAGGTGTGGGAAAGTTCATCGATGCTCCGCGCAAGCGTGGGAACCACGCTGCTGACCACCACGGCGCTCACCTGCCCCGGGGACAGGTCGCGATGTCCCAGCAGATCGACGAGCTCGAGGCCCAGCTCGTCCCCGGTGAATCGGTCATCGGTGTGGATCCGGAAGTCGGCGACGAGCTGCTCGCCGTCGAAGACCCCGACGACGATGTTCGTGTTCCCCACGTCGATGGCGAGCAGCATGGCGGCGAGTGTAGGCATCATCGCCCCGTGATCGCGCTGCTCGATATCGGCGGGACGAAGATCGCTGCTTCCGCCGGACGTGGCGCGAGGATCGGGGCGGTGCGGCGGATTCCTACGCCCGTGGACGCCCCGCTCGCCACCCTGCGCGGACTTGTCGAAGGCGTGATGGGTGGCGTGCTCCCGGAGGCGATCGCGATCTCGGCACCCGGCCCCTTCGACCGCATCACGGGAGCGCTGCGCAACCCGCCTGGGATGCCCGCCTCGTGGCACGGACTGGAGATGGCGTACCTGCTCGGCCAGCGCTTCGAGTGCCCGGTCGTCGTGGAGAACGATGCCAACTGCGCGGCGCTGGCCGAGGCCCGCCTCGGCGCCGGAGCAGGTCACCGCACCGTGGTGTACTGGACGATCTCGACCGGGATCGGCTGCGGCGTGGTTCGCGACGGCCGGATCGTGGTGGGCAGGCACGACACCGAGGGCGGCCACATGGTGCTGTGGCCGGCGTGGCTCGGCGGACCGCCCTGCCACTGCGGCGGCGCCGGGTGCCTCGAGGCCCTGGCGAGCGGCCGCTCCATCGCCCGGCGCTACGGGGTCGCCCCCGAGCACCTGAGCGACCCCGATGCCTGGGTCGAGATCGGCCGCTGGATCGGGCTCGCGACCGTCAACGTCACTGCGGTCCACGACCCCGACGTGGTCATCTTCGGTGGTGGCGTCTGCCTGAGCTGGAGCCGCTTCGCACCGTCGCTGCTCGAGACGGTGCAGCGCTACCTGCGTCTGCAGCCCCAGCCTGAGATCGCACGGGGGACGCTGGGCGAGGATCGATCCCTCCTCGGTGCCCTGCTCATCGCCGAGGACAACGGCGAGGACCCGGCGAGACTGCTGACGGCGCGGTAGGCTACGCCGCCATGCCATCGGTGCACCTGGTGTGCGACAGCACCGCCGACCTCGACCCGGCGTTTCGCGCCGCGCATACGGTGCGGGTGGTGCCCCTCAAGGTGATCTTCGGCGATCAGACCTTCGCCGACGGCGTGGACATCAATGCCGAGGACTTCTATAAGCGGCTGGCCGCGCCGGGCCCGTTCCCGCGGACCTCGCAACCGACGCCCGCAGAATTCGAGGAGGTGTTCCGGGAGCTGGGAGCGGACGGCGGCCCGATCGTCTGCACCACCATCTCCGCCGACCTCAGCGGCACCTACGCGTCCGCCACCCAGGCGCGCGCCGCGCTGCCCGAGCTCGACATCCGTGTCATCGACACCCGGAGCGTGGCCGTCGGTCATTACGCGGCGGTTCGCGAAGCGGTGCGGGTCAATGAGGCGGGCGGCGACGCCGACCAGATCGTGGCCGGGATCGCAGCCGTCGGCAGCACCGACAAGGTGCTCTTCACGGTTGAGACACTCGAGTTCCTGCGCCGCGGCGGCCGCATCGGTGGGGCGCGCGCCCTGCTCGGCTCGGTGCTCGACATCAAGCCGATCCTCGAGATCCGCGACGGCGTCATCGAAGCGGTTGGACGGGTCCGGACCTACCCGCGCGCCATCGACCGCGTCGTCGACGAGTGCAAGCGTGCCGCCGAGTCGTGGGGCGGCGCCGACGTGGTCATCGCGCATGCCGACCGCCCGCGGATCGCCGCCGAGCTCGTCGAACGGATGCGCCCACTGGTGTCCAGCGAACCCGCGCTGACAGTGGTCGGCCCGGTGGTGGGCTGTCACAGCGGGCCAGGCGCGATCGGCGTCGGATTCCACAAGCCCATCGCCTGAGACGCGGCCCGGTTCAAACGGGGTTCGCCGGGTTAAGATTGCCACTCAGGTTGAACGCGTGAAACAGATCGCCACGATGAGCGCCACGGACGAGGGAACCATAGTCCAGGGCGTCGACATCGACGACGCCGGAAGGAGATCCCAGATCGTCCGTGCAGCGGCTGCCGTGCTCGGACGCCAGGGCTACGCGGAGACCTCGCTCAAGGACGTCGCCCGCGAAGCGGGGGTCGCTCCCGGTCTCCTCCACTACTACTTCGAATCCAAGGAGGAACTCCTCCTCGAGGTGGTGATGGTCACCGAGCGGCAGATGGTGGCCAGCTGGAAGGCGGTGGTGGAAGCGGTCGACGATCCGCTCGAACGGATCGTCACCGGCCTCGACCACGCCGAGTCACGCTGCGCCGAGCAGCCCGAGTTCTTCCGCATGCTCATCGATCTCTACACGGTCAGCCTGAGCAGCCCGGCGCTGCGGGTTCGGTGCGCCGCCCTGCGCACGCACCTCATGGACGAGGTCGAGGTCGAGCTCCGCCAGGTCCTCGGGCGCCTGCCCGCGTATTCGCTGGTCTCACCGCGCGAGCTTGCCGGCGCGATCCTCAGCGCCATCGACGGGATCGCCCTCTCGGGCCTCGTGGTGCAGCAGCCGGCGGCGGCCGCGTTCCGCGCGCTCAAGGTCCTGCTGCTGTCGCTCGTGGTGACCGCCTACGTCACCGCCGGCCAGGACCCTCCGATCGCCCGTCTCGGGGAGATGCTCAGCCGCCACCCATAAGGTGCCCGCTCACGTTGTCGGCGCCGCTTTGTCTCGCTGCAACGCGCTGCTTCGCGGAGCGGGAGGGGTGACCCGCGCCAGTGCTCAGCTTGTCAGCGCCCTCGTTCGCGCAAACCAATTTTCGCACTCGCTCGGGCGCTGACAAATTCGCTGTGGTGCGGGTCACCCCTCCCGCTCCGTAGGCCACGTCGAGTCAGGTAGGCGTGCCGACAAGTTCGCTTTGGCGTGAGTTGGCGATCCCCGTTCCGCGCCGCGCGCTCAGCCCGCGCCCACTGGGAGCGGCGGGAGGATCCCGACGGTGGCGCCGATCGGCCCCGGCTCCTCGCCCGCGGCGCGACCCCAGAAGCGGGAGAAGCGGCCGTCGTACCCAAGGGCGAGGCCGCCGTGGAACGAGATTGGCAGGTCGTCCCAGTGCGGGGTGTGGCCGTGGACGACGCGCTTGACCCCGAAGTGCTCCAGGTACCGGCGGAGCCGGACCGGGTCGTCGAAACCGTGTCGGCCGATCGTGTAGCGCAGGGAGGTAAAAGCGCCGCCGGGGGTGCCGAGCCAGGTGCGCACTGCGGCATTGACCGCGTCGACGGTGCCACCGATCTCGGCATAGCGATCGTCATCGGTGTGCTGGGCGAGCGTGCCGTCGTCGAGCTCAACGAGGAATGGCAGCGCGCGCAGCCATGCCTCGAGTTCTGAGTCTTTGGCGACCGCGTCGAGGTCGGCCCAGTCGCCTCGGCGGCTGAGCCAGAGGTCCTCGATGCTGAGCCCGTCGCGGGTGGTCCATGTGCCCATTTGGTCGCCGCCCTGCGAGCGTTCGAGCATCACGAGCAGGAACAGGTCGTGGTTGCCGAGCACGGAGCGGGAGTTGCGCCTTGTCATTGCGAGCCTGGCGGCAGCCGCCCCGCCGCCAGCGCCGGGCTCGCCTCCCTGAAAGAAGTCGCCGAGGAAGACGGTGTCGACCTCGTCCTCGGGGTAGGGCTCGAGCGCCTGGCGGAGCCGGTCGACGTCACCCTGGACATCGCCGACGATCAGGGTGGCTCGGGTCACGGACTTCAGGATACGTTCGCCCGGCAGCTCAGCCGCCGGCCGCGGCGCGCCGGGTGCGAGCGACCAGAGCCCTCGCCCGGGTGAGCTGCCGGGTCACCGAGCGCGGGCCGGGACCGCCCGGCACGTCGCGACGGCGGAGCGCGGCATCGGCATCGAAGAGCTCGACCACGCTCGGTTCGAAATGGGGCGAGGCCGCATGCCACTCAGCGAGGTCGAGGTCGGCGAGGGTTCGTCCTGCGGCGAGGGTCTGGGCCACGAGCGCTCCGACGATGGCGTGGGCTTCTCGGAAGGGCACGCCGTTGGCGACAAGGTGCTCCGCCGCGTCGGTGGCCTGCAGCGCCGGGTCGGATGCCGCGCGGCGCATCGCGCCGACGTCGAAGTGCACGACCGTGATNNCTCCTGGAGGTCGCGGTTGTAGGTGAGCGGCAGCCCCTTCAGGGTGGTGAGCAGGGCAACCAGATCACCGATCACCCGGCCGCTCCTTCCCCGGGCGAGCTCGGCAATGTCGGCGTTCTTCTTCTGCGGCATCAGCGAGGAACCGGTGGCGTGGCTGTCCGGGAGGCTCGCGAACCCGAACTCCGAGCTCGACCAGAGCACCAGCTCCTCGCCGAGGCGCGAGCAGTGCACCATCGTCAGCGCGCAGGCGGCCGACATGTCGACGGCGAAGTCGCGGTCGGCGACGGCGTCCATGCTGTTGGCGGCGACGCGCGCGAACCCGAGCTCATCGGCGACGCGCTCGCGGTCGAGCGGCAGTGTGGACCCGGCAAGCGCGCCACTGCCGAGGGGAAGCTCGTCGCATGCGAGCCGTGCCGCGCCGAGGCGCAGCGCATCGCGGGCGAACATCTCGACGTACGCGAGCAGATGGTGCGCGAGTGAGACCACCTGGGCGCGCTGCAGATGCGTGTATCCGGGCATCGGTGCAGTGCGATGCTCGGCCGCGCGCATCACCAGTGACTCCTGCAGTCCGGCGACAGCCACAAGGAGGTCCGTGCACGCGCGTCGCGCCCAGAGGCGCAGGTCGGTCGCCACCTGGTCGTTGCGGCTGCGCCCGGTGTGCAGCATGCCCGCGACAGGACCGGCCAGCTCGAAGAGCCGTCGTTCCACTGCCGTATGGATGTCCTCGTCGCCTGGCGCAGCGACGAACGTGTCGTTCGCGAGCTCCGCGGCAACGGCGCGCAGACCGGCATCGAGCGCACGATGTTGCGCTGCGCTGAGGACGCCGATGCTCCGCAGCATGCGCGCGTGCGCGCGCGATCCCGCGATGTCGTCGGCACCAAGACGTTGGTCGACGGCGTAGCTCGACGTGTAGGCTTCGACGCGGTCGGAGGTTGGTGCGCTCAGGCGGCCCGCCCACACCTTGGGTGCGCGCGCACCGCGCGCGCGCCGGTCAGGCGTCGCCACGCCGCTGGGTGCGCCGCTCGACATGGAGTGGGGCGGTGTCCTCGAGTGCTCCCTGCACGCGTGTCTGCGTCCGCAGCGGAAGGCCGAACAACTCGATGAACCCGCGCGCCGCAGCGTGATCGAACGTGTCGCTGACCCGGTCGTAGGTGGCGAGGTCGTTGCTGTAGAGCGATCGCTCAGCGCGCCGGCCGATGACCTGGGCAACGCCATGGTCGAGGCGCATCCGTACCTCACCGGTCACGTGCACCTGCGTCTCCTGGACGAACGCGTCGAGCGCGGTGCGCAGCGCCGAGAACCAGAGGCCGTCGTAGACGAGCCGCGCCCACTCGTCGGCAACGACGCGCTGGAAGCGCGCGACGTCGCGCGTGATCGTGAGGCTCTCGAGCGCGTGATGCGCGGCGTGCAACGTCACCGCCGCCGGCGCCTCGTAGACCTCGCGCGATTTGATGCCGACCAGCCGGTTCTCCACATGGTCGATGCGGCCGATGCCACGCGCACCAGCGGTGGCATTGAGCACCGCCACCAGCTGATCACCCGCCATCCGGCGACTGTCGATCGAAACCGGGACACCGCGCTCGAAGCCGATCTCGACAACGACACCCGGTGCGTGATCGTGCGCCGTCCACTCATAGACGTCGTCCGGGGGTTCGACCCACGGGTCCTCGAGCACGCCGGTCTCNNCCGTGTTGCGCGGCATAGTCGAGCTCCTGCGGGCGGCCCATGTCCCAGTCGCGAACCGGAGCCACCACGCGAAGCTCCGGTGCGAGCGCACCGACCGCGACGTCGAAGCGCACCTGGTCGTTGCCCTTGCCGGTGCATCCGTGCGCGACCGCGGTGGCGCCCTCCTCGCGGGCGACGTCGACGAGCAACTTGGCGATCAGCGGGCGCGCCAGCGCCGTGGCGAGTGGATAGACGCCCTCGTAGAGCGCGCCTGCGGCGAGCGTCGGAAAGCAGAAGGCGTCAATGAAGACGCGGCGCGCGTCGGCGACGTGCGCGCTCAGCGCGCCGGTGCGCAGCGCGCGGGTGACGACGGCGTCGACGTCCTTCGACTCACCGAGATCCGCGGTCAGCGTGATCACGTCGTAGCCGAGCTCCTCCTGCAGCCAGCGGATCGCCACGGACGTGTCGAGACCTCCGCTGTATGCGAGCACGCACCGTTCACGCTCGGTCACGCCTCCTCCTCCGACATCGAGTTGAGGCGGAGCAGCAGACGCTGCGCGGCAGGGCGCGAGCGAGCGATCACCAGCACGGTGTCGTCGCCGGCGATGGTGCCGGCAACCTCCTCGAAGCGTGATCCGTCGAGCGCACCTCCAACCAACGGTGCGCATCCGGGGGCGGTGTGCACGATCCCGAAGAGGTCGACGAACTCGATGCCCTGCACGTGCTCGCGCATGGCGTTGCGGAGTCGCTGCATCGTCTGCTCGACGTCGAGCTCCGCGACCGGTGCCATATAACGGGGACCTGCGTCGTCGTGGACACGGAGCAGGCCGAGCTCGCGGATATCGCGGCTCACCGTCGCCTGGGTGACCGGGAATCGCTTGCGATGCAGCTCGGCGACCAGATCCTCCTGGGTACGGATGACACCACCTCGAACCAGCGCGAGGATGGCCCGATGGCGCGCCGGTTTCGCCCCCGTGCCGATGAGGCGCGTCGGGTTGGCGCTCACGCGCGTGTGCCGGAGCCGGCCACGGCGTCGAACGCGCGGCTCAGGCGCAGCACGGCCTCGTCGACTTCAGCATATGAGATGACCAACGGTGGCACCAGTCGCAGCGTGCGCTCGCCGATCGCGTTGATGATCAGGCCTTGATCGAGCGCGGCTGCCGCGACCGCGCGAGCGATGTCATCGCTCAGCGCGATCCCAAGCATGAGGCCCCGGCCGCGCACCCCCGCGATCGGCGCACCGCGGCCGGCAAGCGCGCTCAGGGACTCGGCGAGATAGTCGCCGATCTCCGCGGCATGCTCGACGAGTCGGTCGCGCTCGAGCACCTGCATCACGGCGACCGCCGCGGCGCATGCGAGTGGCCCGCCTCCGAAGGTGGAACCGTGGTCGCCCGGCTCGAACACATCCGCCCGAGGCGTTGCCAGGATGGCGCCGATCGGGACGCCGCCACCGAGACCTTTGGCAACGGTCATGATGTCCGGCGCCGCGACCTCGTGCTGGTATGCCCACCACCGGCCGGTACGTCCCATCCCGGTCTGGATCTCGTCGAGGATGAGCAGCACGTTGCGCTCATCGCAGAGTCTGCGGATTGCCGCGAGGCGGCCTGGCGGTAGGGGGACGACTCCGCTCTCACCCTCGATGGGCTCGAGCATCACCGCGCAGGTCGCGCTGTCGATCGACTGCTCGAGGGCATTGAGGTCGCCGTAGGGGACGTGCACGAAACCCTTCGGCAGGGGCTCGAACGGCGCGCGATAGCGTGGATTCGCGGTGGCCGCGAGCGCGCCCATGGTGCGCCCGTGAAATGCCCCCTGCGCGCAGACGATGACGTGGGCTCCGTCGCGATGCAGCTTGCCCCACTTGCGCGCCAGCTTGATGGCGCCCTCGTTGGCCTCGGTCCCGCTGTTGCAGAAGAACACCCGTGATGGGAACGCCGACGCGATGAGGAGTTCGGCAAGGTGCAGTTGCGGTTCCGTGTAATAGAGATTGCTCGTGTGCATGAGCGTCGCCGCCTGCCCGGCGATCGCCTCGCGCAGCGCCGGGTGGTCGTGGCCGAGGACGTTCACCGCGATGCCGGCGACGAGGTCGAGCATCTCGCGGCCGTCGTCGGTGGTGACCCAGACCCCGTGGCCGCTCTGCAGCGTGATCGGCTGGCGCTGGTACGTGTCCATGAGCGATGCCTTCGCGCGCTCCGCGGCTGTCTGTCGCGTGCCGGTCGTCGAATGGGTGCTCATGCGGTGTCTGCCCTGGTCAGCATGGTGCCCACGCCGCGCTCGGTGAGCAGTTCGAGGAGGAGGACGTGCGGCACGCGCGCATCGATGATGTGGGTCGCGCAACCACCGTCGGTCGCCCGAATCGCCGCCTCGACCTTCGGAATCATCCCGTCGCGGATCACGCCCGCGGCGAGCAGCTCGCGGCCGCGGGCGGCGTCGAGCTCGCTGATCAGGTCGCCGGAGGCGTCGCAGACACCCTCGACGTCCGTCATGAGGATGAGCTTGCTCGCGTCGAGCGCGACCGCGACCTCGGCCGCGACGGTGTCGGCGTTGACGTTGTACGCATGACCGTCGTAGCCGAGGCCGATCGATGCCATCACGGGGATGCGCCCCTGGTCGAGGATTGCCATGATCGGTTCGCCGTTGACCTGCACCACGTCGCCGACGTAGCCGAGATCCGCGCCGTCGGCACCGGCACGCGGCCGCACCAGCAGCGAGGGGCCGTCCTCACCGGAGAGACCGATCGCTCCCGCACCGAGCGTGTGAATGCGCGCAACGATGTCGGGCCCGATCTTGCCGGTGAGCACCATCTTCGCGATCTCCATGGTCGGCGCATCGGTGACGCGAAGCCCGTTGATGAACCGCGTCTCGATTCCCATTCGCTCCTGCCACGCGCTGATCTCCGGGCCACCGCCATGGACGATCACCGGGCGCATGCCCACGAATCGCAGCAGCACCACGTCCTCGAGCACCGCATCGAGGTCCGCTGCGGCGCTCGCGGCGCCGCCAACCTTGATCACGAGGATGTGCCCGGCGAATCGCTTGATATAAGGCAGTGCTTCGATGAGCACCTCGGCACGATGGATCCGCTCGTCGATGGTCTGTTCAGGCATGGTGGTTGTGGTGGTTGCTCCGTATCAGGTGGTGTAGTCGGCGTTGATGCGCACGTAGTCCGCGGAGAGGTCGCAGCCCCACGCGTGACCGGAACCGTCGCCGGCGCCGAGATCGATGACGATGTCGAGACGTCGATGTGAGAGCGCGGCGCGGATTCGGTCCGGGTCGACCGATTCCGGCGCTCCGCGATCGAACACCACCAGGCCGCCAATTGCGACCCGGCACCGATCGAGCGTGAACGTCGCGCCGCTGCGCCCGAGAGCAGCGACGATGCGGCCCCAGTTGGGGTCACCCCCGTGGATGGCAGTCTTCACGAGCGGACTCTGGGCAACTACGCGCGCCGCGATGCGGGCCTGCTCGATATCCGAAGCACCGTTCACGGCGACGCGGAAGTGCCGGGTCGCACCCTCGGCATCGGCGACGATCTGCTCGGCGAGCGAGTCACAGACAGCGAAGAGCGCGCCCTCGAAATCGGCCAGCGCGCTCGATCCCTCCGCAAATGCTGTCCCGCCCGCGGCGCCGTTGGCGAGCAGGATGCACGAATCGTTGGTGGACGTATCGCCGTCGACGGTGACGCAGTTGAACGTGCTGTCGGTGACGCGCACCAGCGCCGGGTGGAGCAGCGCCGCATCCATCGGGGCATCGGTGGTGATGAATGCCAGCAGCGTCGCCATGTCGGGATGAATCATCCCGGCACCCTTGGCGGTGCCACCGATCGTGTAGGTCACGCCGCCGGCTGTGAATGTCGCCTCCGCCACCTTGGCGATCGTGTCGGTGGTCATGATCGCCCGCGCGACCTCGCCTCCCGCGGAAGGCGACATCGACAGCGCCGCGGCACGGATGCCGCGCACCACGCGCTCCATCGGCATCGGCCGCCCGATGACACCGGTGCTGCACACCAGGACATCGCTCGGGTCGAGGTCGAGCGCGTCCGCGGCCGTGGTGCACATCACCAGCGCATCGCGGAACCCCTGTCCCCCGGTGCACGCATTGGCGTTGCCGGCATTCACGACGACCGCGGAGATCGGTGTGCCACGTCGCAGCGTGAGCTGCGAGATGACCACCGGTGCCGCTTTGACGCTGTTGCGCGTGAACACGCCTGCAGCTGCTGCGGGAATGTCGGAGCGGATCACCGCAACGTCCGTGCGGGTCTCATCGCCNNTTCATGGCGTGCACCGCCTGGCCGGCGCCGCCCTTGCCGAGGTTGTCGATCGCGACTGTCACCACCGCCATGCCGTCCTGCCAACCGGCGTGGATCGCGGCGCGGTTGGACCCGGTCACGCTCTTGGTCGCCGGAGGCTTGTGGGCGTGGTCAAGGAATGGGCCGGTGTCGCAGAAAGCCGCGTACAGCTCATGGATGTCCGACTCGGTGACTCCCGGACGGGGACGAAGGTACGCGGTCGCGAGGATGCCGCGGGTCATCGGCACCAGGTGCGGCACGAACGTGAGCCGGACATCGCCATCCGCGGCGTCACGAAGCTGCTCGAGCATCTCGGACTTGTGCCGGTGCCCTCCGACGCCGTACGCATGGACGGACTCGTTGACCTCGGCGAAGAGATTGGCGACCTTCGCCTCGCGGCCAGCGCCGCTGACGCCACTTTTAGCGTCGACGATGATGTCGGGCTCGATCAATCCGGCGCGCAGCGCGGGGACGCAGGCGAGCAGCGTCGCGGTTGGGTAGCAGCCGGGCACAGAGATGAGATTCGCTCCTGCCACGCGCTCACGCTCGAGCTCGACCATGGCGTACACCGCCTGACCGAGCAGGTCGGGTGCGGGGTGCTCGACACCGTACCAGTGCTGATACGCCGCGGCATCACGGAGCCGGAAGTCGGCCGAGCAGTCGATGACCGTCGCCCCGCCCGCGAGCCAGCCGGGAGCCTGCGATGCCGCCACGGTGTGGGGCAGCGCCGCCATGATCACGTCGGCGGAGCCNNGCGGTGCACTGCATGCCGATGTATCCCGTGGAGCCGACGACGGCAGCGCGAAGGGGGGCCTGGATCATCGCTGAGCAGTATACGGTCCTCCTTGCATACTTATGCATTGAGAGCCCGCACGGAACTCAGCGCTTGCGCAGTCCCTTGACGCCGAGCTCTCGCCTGCGGGCGCGTTCGATGTTCACCGCAGCCCCCACCAGGGCGAGGTGCGTGAACGCCTGCGGGAAGTTTCCCAGCAGCTCCCCGGTGCGAACGTCCACCTCCTCGGAGAACAGTTGGAGCGGCGAGCTGAAGTGGAGCAGCCGCTCGAAACGGCGCTCCGCCCGTTCGAGATCGCCCGTGTGCGCGAGCGCGTCCACCAACCAGAACGACGTCATGAAGAAGGCGCCCTCGTCGCCCCGGAGGCCGTCCTCGCTCTCGTCAAGGAGGTAGCGCTTCACGAGCACACCCTCGCCGAGGTGCTGCGCGATGGCGTGCACCGTCGAACGGATGCGCGGATCCTTGTCCGGAAGAAACCGCACCTGGCTGATGCGCAGGATGGCGGCGTCAAGCGCATCGTTGTCGAACTCCTGCGTGAAGGAGTGACGGTGCTCCGAGAACCCGCGCGCGGTGATGGCGCGGTGGATGCGCGTGCGCGCGCGTCGCCAGGCGAGCTTGTCGTAGGGAAGGTTGTAGCGGTCGCCGATGCGAATGCCGCGGTCTACGGCGACCCAGCACATCACCTTGCTGTACACATACTGACGACGCTCGCTGCGCACCTCCCAGATCGACGAGTCCGGTTCCTCCCAGCGAGCGATGGCGATCTCGACGATGTTGCTGAGCTCTTCCCAGAGCGACTGGCTGACAACGCCGCCAAATCGGGCGTAGACATACGCGCTGTCCAGCACCTCGCCGTACACGTCGAGCTGGAGCTGATTGACCGCGGCGTTGCCGACCCGCACCGGTTTCGACCTTCGGTATCCCTCGAGGTGGTCGAGGACGTGCTCGGTGGCATGCGCGTGCCCGCTCAGGTCGAAGAGATTGGGGATGTCGGTGGACTTGCGGTCCGCGAGATGGCGGTGGGTGAGCCAGTCGAAGTACGCCGTCGCCTCTTCGGTGAGTCCGAGCTGAAAGAAGGCGTAGAGCGTGAATGCCGCGTCGCGCAACCATGTGAATCGGTAGTCCCAGTTGCGCTCGCCACCGATGACCTCGGGAAGGCTCGTGGTGGGCGCCGCGACGATCGCACCCGTGGGTGCGTAGGTCATGAGCTTCAGTGCGAGCGCGGATCGCCACACGTGCACCTGGTAGGGGCCGTGGTACTCGACGCCGCCAACCCACTGCCACCAGAACATCTGACTCTGGCGGAGCAGCGCACGAGCTCGCTCGACGCTCCACGATTGTGCCCGGCAGGCGCCTGCCACCCCGCAATGCAGTGCGAAGGCGACGGCGTCGGTGGCGCGCATGTGAAACGTGTCGTCGGGACCGTTGAGCTCGACCGTTGAGCTCAGACACAGATGGAGCTTCTGCGCGTCGGTGTGGAGCTGCCCGTCCTCGACGCTGAGCGTCACCGGCAGGCGCGCGAACCCCGGCGCGGGATCGAACACGTGGTGCATGGTCATCTCCCCGGCGAGACACTCCACGAGCCTGATCACGCGAGCACGGTTGTGTGGTCTGGCGTGTTGCACGATGCTGTGCTCGTCGACCGGCATGAAGTCGGTGACCACCACGACACCGGTCCCCGTGGCGAAGACGGTGTCGAGAAGGTTGGTCCGGTCGCGATAGCGCTGGTGCACCTGATGCGGCTCGTCGGGATGGAGTTGCCAGCTCCCACCCCGCTCCGCATCGAGCATCCGGCCGAACAGGGCGTCGTCGTCGAACCGCGGCAGGCAGAGCCAGTCGATGCTGCCGTCGAGCCCCACCAGTGCAGCAGAACGGCAATCGCCGATCAGCCCATAGGCGCCGATCGGAAGATACCCGTCGATCCGCTGATGCGGGACGGTGCGACCCTGAGGGTCCGCTCGGCTAGTACTCGTCCTCGGGACGCGTGTCATCGTCATCCTCGGTGTCGAGCCCGGGCGGCGTCTCTTCGGCGTCGGACTGGAAGGTGCTCATCCCGAGCTCCCCGAGATCGTCCTCGGAATCGCCGGCCACGGGGCCGACCGTCTCCTCGCCGTCGTCGTCAAGCGGGCTCGTGTCAATCTCGCGGGAAGCCAGAAGCGAATCCTTGGCATAGGGGCGGAACTCCTCGCGGCGGCCGCCCTTCGCCAGCGGGAAGGACGACTTGCGGGCATTCTCAGAAGCCTGGTACGTCTCGCGGAGGATGATCTCGACCCGCTCGTCCTCGAGCCTGGCCACGGCTGCCGAGTAGCGGTTGCCCGTCTCCATGAGCGGGACCAGGCGCCGCGCGATCTTGGTGTCCACCTCGCCGAGCGAGACGCCCCGCGATGTCTGGGCTCGGAGCGTCGACCCCTCGCGGTAGAGCTCGACCACGTCCCCCGGGGCGATCGCGACCGTGGCCGACTTCGAAGGAGCGCTCAGAACGGTGATGGCGCTCTTGCCCGGCTCCTCGGTGAACAGCTCCACGTCGATCGCCGCGCCCGAGCCGGCCGCAGTGCTCTTGCTCTCGAGCATCGCCGTGAGCTTGCGCACGTTCTTCTGGGCGATCAGGTTGAGCGGATTCATCTGGAGCGAGGCCGAGTAGGAGGCCAGCGCCTCCTCGCGCTGGCCAAGCTCGGTCAGCGCCTTGCCGATCCGATTGAGCGTGTCCTCGTCGGCGCCGTGGCGCTCCACGAGTGCCTGGTTCACGGCGAGCGCCTCCGCCCAGCGGCTCTCGAGGGCAAGCGCGATGGCCTCGTCGACAAACAGGCTGCGAGGCTTCACACGTTCTTCAGACACCAAACACCACTCCGGATTCAAGGGTCAATGACCGCTGCGAGTGCGCTCGCTCCCGACCCACGGCCGAGAGAGGCAATCGGGTTCGCTATGATACCTGCTCAGTGAGGCGCGTCCGTTCCCTTTGCGATCTCTTGACACCGCGCCGGCCATGACGCGGATCATTTCGGTCGCCAATCAGAAGGGCGGCGTGGGCAAGACCACGACCGCGGTGAACCTCGCGGCAGCCATCGCCGAGGCGGGCCCAAAGGTCCTCGCGGTCGATCTCGATCCCCAGGGTCACCTGACGATCAACATGGGGTGCAGGCGTCCCGATGAGCTGGAGCGCACGATCTACGACCTGCTCACCGACCATCGGGTCAACGTTGCGGATGTCCTGCTGACATCCGAGGGCATGGGGCTCGATTTCATCCCGGCCAACATCGACCTCAGCGGCGCGGAGCTGCAGCTCGTTACCGAGTTCGGACGCGAGTCGATCCTTAAGGAGAAGCTCGAACCGATCGACGGTCACTACGACTACGTGGTCATCGACTGCCCGCCGTCGCTCGGTCTGCTCTGCATCAATGCGCTGGTGGCGTCCACCGACGTGATCATCCCGCTACAGTGCGAGTACTTCGGCATGAAGGGGATGCAGCAGCTGCAGCGCACCATCGACCGCGTGCGCGCGAAGCTCAACAGTCATTTGCGTGTCGCCGGCATCCTGCCGACGCTGTACAAGTCGCGCACCCTGCACAGCCAGGAGGTGCTCGACCTCGTCAAGGGCGCATATCCGGATCTCGTCTTCCCGATCACCGTCGACTCCTCGATCAGGTTCGCCGAGACACCCTTGGCGGGCCAGTCGATCCTCGAGTACGCCCCGAACTCGCCTGGGGCTCGCTCCTACCGGGCTCTCGCCAAGGCCGTCATCGCCCAGGATCGCGGCGACGACACCATCGAGGTCTCCGGGAGCGCGGAACGTCCACGCGAGCGGGTGCGCGCGGCCCGACGGTGATGCGCGGATTTCGCCGCGCACAGCTGCGCGGTAGCGATGAGCTCTTCCGCTCCGCGGAGCCGGAACAGCTCGACGCCCCGCTGTCGCCCGGTGAGAACAACGACGCGGTCCACCCGGTCCCAACCGCTCCGGCGCCACACATGCGGTCGGTGCGGCTGACCGACGACGAGCTGCGCATCCTCTCGGAGGCGGTCCAGCACCTCAAGTTTCCGAGCAAGGCACCGACGCGGCCGTCCGTGGATGACTTCGAGAAGCTGGAGGTCCTGCGCCAGAAGCTGCTCGACGCCCTGTGACAAGCACCGGGCATCGGAGCTAGCCGCCCGCACGTGGTCATCGGCACGCTGACCGTCACGATCCAGGTACCGGACAGCGAATCCCTCAAGGACAAGCGTCAGGTGGTGCGCTCGCTCACCACCAAGCTCCGCAACACGTTCAATGTCGCGGTGGCCGAGGTCGCCGACCAGGACCTCTGGCAGTCCGCGGTGATCGGAGTCGCGTGCGTCAGCTCGGACAGCCGGCACGCGGACGAGATGTGCCAGAAGGTGTTGCGTTTCGTCGACAACCATGGCGAGGCGCTGGTCCTCGGCTCGCATTTCGAGCTGATCCACGTCTGACCAGGCCCCGCTGACGCGGGATCTCATCGAGGCGTACCAGGCGACGCTGCCGTTCACCCTCGACGAGTTTCAGCGCGAGGCGATCACCAAGCTGGAGCGCTCCCGCGGCGTGCTGGTGAGTGCGCCGACATCGAGCGGCAAGACGGTGGTTGCGGACTACGTGATCTGGCGCCGGCTCGATGCCCCGGCCGCGTTGCGACGGCCCATCACCGACGCCGCCGACGTCGTCTACACGACACCGCTCAAAGCCCTGAGCAATCAGAAGTATCACGACCTCTGCGAGCGCTTCGGCGAACACCGCATCGGGTTGATCACCGGCGAGCACACGCTCAACGACGGCGCGCCGGTGCTGGTGATGACCACGGAGATCCTGCGCAACGTCCTCTACGACGAGCCCGCGCGCGTGGATCGAGTCGGCGACGTCGTGCTCGACGAGATCCACTACATCGACGACTACCCGCGTGGCACGGTGTGGGAGGAGCTCATCATCGAGGCGCCGCGCCACATTCGCCTGATCGGACTCTCAGCGACGATCAGCAATGTCGGCGAGGTCGCTGCGTGGATGTCAGGACTGCGCGGACCGATCGAGACGGTCACGCGCACCGAGCGACCGGTCGCCCTCGAGATGTGGCTCGCCATCGACAACGCGCTGCATCCGCTCTTCGACAAGGCGGGCAACGCTGCGCGCGGGACGCTCGAGCTCGCCCAGGCGGATGCCGTGCAGCAGCCGCGATTTCGCGAAGCGCGGCATGCCCCCGACAACGACCTGCTCCAGGTGATCGAGGTGCTGCGCCGGCGAGCGATGCTCCCCGCCATCTACTTCATCTTCTCGCGCCGCGGTTGCCGCGAAGCGCTGCAGCGATGCGGTGTGCACGGAATCGACCTCACCAACGACGACGAGAAGGAACGCATCGACATCGCGATCACCGAGCGCATGGAGGCGCTGAGCGACGCGGACGAGCGCCAGTGCGTGCTCCTCGAGCTCGATCGGCGGCTGCTCCGTCGCGGACTCGCGATGCACCACGCCGGTCTGCTCCCCTACGCCAAGGAGACCGTGGAGCGGCTCTTTCAGCAGGGCTTGATCAAGGTCGTGTTCGCCACCGAGACGCTCTCGCTGGGACTCAACATGCCGGCGCGGTCGTGCGTCATCTCGACGTTCACGAAATTCGACGGAGTGAGCTTCGCGTCACTCACGAGTGGCGAGCTCACCCAGCTCATGGGACGCGCCGGCCGGCGCGGCATCGACACCGTCGGGCATGGCGTGATCCTCAAGGAGAGCGACGTCGACCTGCGCGACATCTACGACGCTGCCATCTCCGGAGAGTTCGCGGTCGACTCCAAGTTCTCCCCCACTTACACGATGGTGCTCAACCTCCTGCGCACGCGCTCCGCGGAGGCCGCGGAGCTGCTCCTCGACAGCTCGTTCGGGCAGTACCAGGCGCTCGAGCGCTCGGCCCGTTGGGGGCATCGCAAGGCGAACCTCGAGGCCGAGCTCAATGACCTCCGGCTGCGGCGTTTCCAGCACCCGCGTGTCCCCTGTACCGAGCGGACGCTGACGTCGTACCTCACGACAACGACGCAGCTGGGCGAAGCCCAGCTCGCGCTGCGGCGAGTGCGACGGGGTCACTGGACCGACGCGCGCCGCGGCCGCTACGGCAAGGCGGGGTCGGACCCCGGCCAGCGCTATGAAGCCTTGCGTCGCACCACCAGGTCGCTGCAGGACCGCCTCAACGAGTCACCGTGCCGCAACTGCCCGTACTTCGGCGAGCATCGTGCCCACCATCACCGGATCGCCGATATCGAGACCACCCTCGCCGGCGCCGAGGAGGAGCTCGAGCGCGCGCAGCACCGTTTCCGTCGCGAGTTCCGCGCCCATCGCGCGGTGCTGCGCGCCGCCGGGTTCCTCGACGGCGATGAGCCCACCGACCTGGGACGCCTTGCCGGCTCGCTCTACGGTGAGAGCTCACTGCTGGTCGCCGACGCGATCGCGTCCGGGGTGCTCGACGGGCTGAAACCGGAGGAGCTCGCCGCGACCCTGGTCAGCCTGGTCGCCGAGGATCGCGGTCGCGAGCGTCCCCAGCCGGCGCGCCGCCACTTTCCGACGCCACGCATCGAGGAGCGCCACCGCCGGCTGCGAACCGCCATGCGTCGCTTCGTCGAGCTCGAGCGCGAGCACGGCCTCGAGACCATGCCACCGCTGTCGCTCGAACAGATCCGGCCCGCGTACGAGTGGGCGTCGGGCGTGCCGCTGGCCGACATCGAGCCGCCGCCCGGGGCCGATACCGGGGACGTCGTCAAGGCGGTCAAGAGCCTGTACTCGTTGCTCCGCCAGATGGAGCAGGCGTTGCGGGGTCACGCGCTGCAGCCGCTGGTCGCGCTCACGCGCGAGCGGGTGGAGCGCGACCTCATCCGGCGTATCTGAGCAATTGCGACACGCCGTCACCGCCCGCACTTGCCGCGCAACGCGGGGCTCGTGCTAGCATGCCCGCACTGTGCTGACACCAAGAGTCGTGCTCGCAACCATGATCATGCCCCGCGGAGGTTTCCGAACGTAGGGGCACGCGCGCCCACGTTGGGGAACCTCCCGGACCACAAGCCCGGGAGGTTTTTTTATGTCCACAATCAGCTTGCTCGAACGCTACGGCAGGGCTCCGTCAGGAGCCCACGTCAGCTGCCTGGTCTGTCGCGCCTGCGGTCACGAGACCCCTGTTGAGGCGACCAACATCTGCGATCGCTGCTTCGGCCCGCTCGAGGTGCGCTACGACTACGAGGAGGTGGCGCGGCGCATCTCGCGCGAGAGCATCGCCGCCGGCCCGCCGAGCATCTGGCGGTACCGCGACCTCCTTCCCGTCGGCCTGGAGGAGACCGACCCGATCACGCTCGGCGAGGGATTCACGCCGCTGATCCACGCGCGCAACCTCGGTGCCGAGCTCGGCCTGCGCAACCTGTACCTGAAGAACGACACGCAGAACCCCACCGGGTCCTTCAAGGACCGCGTGGTGAGCGTCGCCGCGACGTGGGCGCGCGAGCACGGGCTCACGACCATCGCATGCGCCAGCACGGGCAACCTCGCCAACTCGGTTGCGGCGTACGCGGCCCACGCCGGGCTCCGCGCTGTCGTGGTGGTGCCCAGCGATCTCGAGCCGGCCAAGATGATCGGGACCTCGATCTTCCGTCCCACGATCATCGCGGTGGACGGGAGCTACGACGACGTCAACCGTCTCTGCACCGAGCTCGCGGACTGCGTCGACTGGGGTTTCTGCAACCTCAACCTGCGTGCCTACTACAGCGAGGGGAGCAAGACGCTCACCTTCGAGACGGCTGAACAGCTCGGCTGGCGCCTGCCCGACGAGATCATCGTCCCCGTCGCCTCGGGGTGCCAGTTCGTCAAGCACCGCAAGGCCGCCGGCGAGCTGATCGATCTCGGCCTGGTCGAGCGCGGCGCGCGGCTGCCCCGCCTCACCGGCGCCCAGGCGCTCGGCTGCTCACCGGTGGCGACGGCCTTCGACGATGGGGAGACCCGCGTGGTGCCGGTCCGGCCGGCGACGATCGCGCGCTCGATCGCCATCGGCAATCCGTCCGACGGCGCCGACGTCCTGCGCATCGCGCGCGAAACCGGCGGGGTCGTCGCGAGCGTCACCGAGGACGAGCTCGTCGAGGGCATCGAGCTGCTGGCCGCAAGCGAGGGCATCTTCGCCGAGACCGCCGGTGGGGTGACCGTTGCGGTGCTGCGCAAACTCGCCCGCGCGGGGCGATGGGAGGGCGGTGAGACGGTGGTCGCGTACATCACCGGCGCCGGGCTGAAGACGGCGGACTGCGTTGCCTCGAGAGCCCCGGAGCTCACTCCCATTCCCGCCTCACTGCGAGCCGTTCGCGAGCGCTATGCCGGTCTGATCTGACCTTCATCCCGACCTGACCGTTGGCCGGACCTGTGGGCTGAACATCGGTTTGCCCCGGCATCCACCGTGGCATAGTGAAGCCGATGTATCACCAGATTGCCCGCAATAAGCGCAAGAGCGTCATCGTCGTCGTAGCCTTCTTCATCATCTGGGCCGCGATCGGCTACGTGATCGGCTTCATCGCCTCGGGTGTCAGCGGCGGCGTCTCGGGAATCATCATCGCCGCGATCCTGGCGCTCCTCGTGGTGCTCTGGTCACTCACCCTCGGTCAGCAGACGGTCCTCGCCGTCTCCGGTGCGCAACCGGTCACGCAGGAACAGGCACCGGTCCTCTACGACATCGTCTCCACACTGGCGATCGGTGACGGGCTGCCGATGCCCAAGGTCTACATCATCAACGACCCTTCGCCGAATGCCTTCGCCACCGGCACGAGCCCGAAGAAGGCGGCGATCACGTGCACCACGGGCTTGCTCGCGATCATGAATCGCGAAGAGCTCGAAGGCGTCATCGGCCATGAGATGAGCCACATCAAGAACTACGACGTTCGCCTGGTGCTGATCGTGGCGACGTCGGTCGCACTCATCGGGCTGCTGGCCAGCCTGTTGTGGCGCTCGCTGTTCTTCACGCGCGGGGGCAACAACCGCGACAGCGGCTATCTGATCATCATCCTCATCGCCGCGGCGGCGCTGCTCTCAGTGGTCGCGGTCATCGTCGGCCCGCTCATGCAGTTCGCGCTTTCACGCTCGCGCGAGTCCCTCGCCGATGCGAGCAGTGTCGATCTCACGCGCAATCCCGCGGGACTGCTGCATGCGCTGCAGAAGCTCCAGCAGAACGACAAGCCGTTCGCGAAGATGAACCACGCCACCGCGGCGATGTGCATCGACGATCCGTTGCAGCATCACGGCGGATTCATGCATCACCTCTTTGACACGCACCCGCCGATCGAGCAGCGCATCGCCGCGCTGCAGGCGATGATGCAGGTCAAGGAAACCTAGGCCGGACTCATCTCGTATCGAGGCCGCTGGTCGGCGCCGCCCTGCGGGTCAGGAAGCCGGCGGGGGCGGCGGGGGGGCCGTGGGCGTCGGAGCCGAAGCGGCGAATGACACCGTCGGGGCTGCACGCTCCGAGTCGGCGACGGCGAAGAAGGCGAACGGCTGGAAGTGCAGCATCTGCCCGATGACGCTCGTCGGAAACGTCTGGAGCGCGGTGTTGAAGTCGCGCACGTTGCCATTGTAGAAGCGCCGCGAGAACTCCACCTTGTCCTCGGTGGCGGTCAGCTGCTCCTGGAGGTTCAGGAAGAGCTCGGACGCCTTGAGCTGCGGGTAGTTCTCAGCGACGGCGAGCAGCTGCCGGGTGGATCCGGTCAGCGCGTCCTCGGCTCCTGCCATCTGCGCGGGATCGCCGGTCTTCGACGCCGCCAGCGCGTTGGTGCGAGCCGCGGTGACCGCCTCGAAGACGCCGCGCTCGTGGGCGGCGTACCCCTGCACGGTGTTCACCAGGTTCGGTATCAGGTCGTACCGGCGCTTCAGCTCGACGTCGATGTCCGACCAGGCCTCCTGCGTCCGCGTCCGCAGCCGGATCAGACGGTTGAACCGGTAGGCGACGTACAGCAGGATCAGGACGACGATGATCACCACGATCAGCAGAGCGGTCATGGCCTCAGTGTCTCACTCCTCGCGCAACATCGCTTCCGGGACGCTCACGACTCGATAGGGCATGTCGGTGATGTCGTAGTAGCGGATCGGCTTCTTGAGCCGCTTGGCAATGCCGATCTGCACCTTGACCCCGAGCGACGGGTTGCCGAAGACCCACATCTGGTCGCAGCGAACGATGAGGTTGTTGAACGCCTCACGCACCACGTCCTTCGGCACCGTGTGCACGAGGTAGTAGTCGAAGAGCATGAAGGGGACAATGGGCACCTGACCCTCGTCGAGCACGAACTTGGTGATGTGCTGGCGCCAGTAGAAGTTGCGGTTGCTCAGCGCGCAGTAGATGAGCTGCTTGGGGCGGCGCAATGCTCGCTCGGCCTGCTCCGCCGGGCTCGCCTTGGGCGTCGGCGCGAAGATGCGCTCGAGAATGTCCTCGGCGTTCTTGACGACCGGCTCAGCGGGCGATGCGGCCTCGGCGCGAATCAGAGGTGCGCGCTCACGACGCCGCATGTCACGTTGGCGCAACCTTTCTCCCCGTCACAGCAAGTGCGAAAACCGATGATAGCATTGGAATTCATTCGCGAAAGTCGGCGGGAGACGAGGATCAGCCGGCTGGATCGGCCCACTCGACCATCTCGCGCAACGTGCCCAGCGCTCGATCCAGCAGCTCCAAACGAGCCGGGTCGTTGAGCCACCTGCTCTGTCCCGAGGGATGGGGCAGTGGCACCAGAACGGGCGCCACCTGTGGACTGCCGCTGATCGGGATGCCGGTGGCGGTGAATGCGCGGCCGATCACGTCGTCGAGCCGCCGTCCCGGAAGAAATCGCTCGAGTGCCAGCGAGCCGATCGGAATGATCACCTGCGGACGGAGCAATGCCAGCACCCCGTCGAGCCACGGTGTGCACAGCGCCACCTCTGCCGCGCTGGGACGTCGATCCCCCGCTCCGTCCGGCCGGCGGCCGGGAAAGCACGTGGTCATCGCGGTCATGTAGATGCGCTCTCGCACATCAGCCTCGTCGCGAAACCCCGCACGAATCATCCAGCGCATCAACTGGCGGCCGGCTCGCCCCGCGAACGGGCGGCTCTGATCCTGCTCGACCGGACCTGGAGCCTGGCCGATGAGCAGCACGCGCTGGCCGGCGTGACCGCTGAACACTGGGTGCGCTTGCGCGATGAAGCCCGCCTGTGCGCACCGCGTACACGCGCGCTGCTCGCGCTGCAGCGAGCTCAGGGACCGAAAGGGCGCGGCTTGTGTCGGCACGAGTACGGACTCTGACTCGCCGAAGTAGCGTCTCCCAACCCCAGGCGATATCATCTCCTCACCGCTTGTCATTCCCACCGTCACAGCTGAGCGGCCGTCGTGGTCAGCCGTCGTACTACGAGGCTCCATGTCCGACGAGTCTTCGCGATCCGCCCGGCCTTACGGCCAGCGACGAAACGACGGCGCCCCAACGTGGTGGGCCGCGCTGGATCGAGCAGACCTCCCCGACAACGAGGTCGTGCCGGCCGCGCACCGGCGCTGGTATGAGGATGCCGAGCCGGTGGCTCCGCGGGTCGAGATCACCGGCCGTGCCGAACGGGCGCCGAAGCATCGAGGCCTGCTCATCGGCCTGCTGGTTGCTCTCGTGATCGCCATCGTGCTCCTGGGCGAGTACCTCGCTGATCCGGCACATGAAGCCTTCTTCGTCAGCATCCTGATCGGCATCCCGGTTGGGCTGGCAGCCACGGTCACCATCGTGATGGCCCGCCGGGCCAGCTGACCGCGCGCTCGGCACAGCGGGTCTCGTGTGACCGACAACGCGCCGCGGCGCAGGGATCGTCCGAGGCGGCTGCGGCGGCCCCATCTCGACCCGATACCAGGCCTCGCACTGCCCGCCGGTGACGACGAGACCGCGGCTGCTCCATCACTTCGCGAACGCTTCGAGGCGGCGATGGCCCCCGGCCCGGCAGACGGCGCGGCAGCTCGCGATGCCGAGGTCGCGCGGATGCTTGCCGAGGCACCGATCGCACGCATCGCCGAGGTCGTCTACGGGAGCAACGGGGTCTTCCTGCTCGAGCTCGACGCCCCCGACCCGGCACTCCCCACCGAGCCGCTCCGCGCCGTGTACAAGCCGGTTCGAGGCGAGCGGCCGCTCTGGGACTTCCCCCGCCGGACGCTCTATCTGCGCGAGGTGGCCGCGTACATCGTCGACTCGGCGCTCGGCCTGCATCGTGTCCCGGTGACAGTCCTCCGCGACGGACCGCTCGGGCCGGGATCGGTGCAGCGCTTTGTGCACGTGCTCGAGGAGCCGTTGACCGAGGAACGGGCTGAGAAGCTCGAGCCGCAGCTTCGCGCAGTCGCGGTGCTCGATGTGCTCATCAACAATGCCGACCGCAAGCGCACCCACCTCCTGGTCATCGACGGTCCCAGCGTGAAGGCGATCGACAACGCGTTGAGCTTCCTCCCCTACCCGCGCCAGCGCACCGCGCTGATCGCGCTGGGTGGCTCACAGCTTCCCCCCAAGCTCGCGCGACGGGTGCAGGACCTCGCAGGCGACGCGACCCGGATGACCACCCTGCAGACCCGGCTGCGCCGCCTGCTCAGCGAGAGCGAGGTGGACGCCTTGAGCCACCGCGTTGCCGAGCTGGCCGAGGATCCGACCTTCCCTGTCCTCGACGCCTGGGACGGGCGACCATTCGAGTGGTGGTGAAAGGCGGCCCGCCGGATCCGGCGGGCCGCCTCNNTCGAGGGGGAGAAAGCGACGCCTAGCCCGTGGTGCTCGAGCCCCCCATGTTCGGGCACATCGTGCTCGTCGATGGGGTTTTGGTTGCTGGCGTCGTGGTCGACGGCGTCGCGGTGCTCGCCGTCAGGGTCGCGGCGCTGCTCGACGCCGTGGTGTTCGAGGCAGCGTGCGCGATCACGAAGCTGCCAACTCCCGTGCCAGCGAGCAGACCGACTGAGAGCAGCGCCGTCGCCGCAATTTTTCGCATACCCATCCTCCGCTTTGCCGGCTCTTCCGGGGGCGGGGGCGGGAGGATGAACTGGTCGCCGTCCATGGTGGTGTACCTCCTTGGTGGACTGACGTTTGACGTTGATCAGCGTCGCGCGCGGCCGTGAGAACGGCGTGGGCGTCCCCTGGGAGATCGCTCAGAGTTGTGAGCGGCGCTCGCATGGCTACCCTGATCGCGTGAGCTTTGTTCTGAGCCACGTGGGCGACGCCGTGCGCCTGTCGTTCGACATGTTCTGGGCCGTGCTGTGGCCGCTTGCGCTCGGCTTTCTGCTCTCCGCGCTCGTTGAGACCTTCGTCTCGAGACAGGCGATCTCGCGGTTGCTCGGTCGCGACGGACTTCGTTCTGTGACCCTGGCGACGCTCTTCGGCGCAGCGTCGTCATCGTGCTCCTATGCCGCGGTGGCGATCGGTCGCAGCCTGTTTCGCAAGGGCGCGACGCTGGGCAACGCGATCATCTTCGAGTTTGCCTCGACAAACCTGGTGTTCGAGCTCGGGCTCGCGCTGCTGATCCTGCTCGGCTGGCAGTTCGTCGCCGCGGAGTTCGTCGGTGGGCTCGTGATGGTGATCCTGCTCGCGCTGATCTTCCGGGTCACGCTGACCCAACGCCTCACCGAAGCCGCGCGCGCGCAGGCGGATCGCGGCATTCCCGGGAGGATGGAGGGACACGCGGCCATGGACATGTCGGTCACCGACGGGCCGTTGCTCCAGCGCACCCTGTCGCGGCAGGCACTGACGTCGGTGAGCCACTCCTTCTTCATGAACGTCTATTCGCTGTGGCGGGACCTGCTCCTCGGGTTCCTCATCGCGGGCGCGATCGGAGCCTGGGTGCCGGAGACGGTGTGGTCCCATCTGTTCGCCGGCGGCAGCGGATTCCTGCCCGCACTTTCCAGCGCGCTCATCGGTCCGCTGGTTGCGCTGCTGAGCTACGTGTGCTCGGTCGGCAACGTGCCACTCGCCGCGGTGCTCTGGCGAAACGGCATCGGCTTCGGCGGCGCCATCGCCTTTATCTTCGGCGACCTGATCATCCTTCCCATCCTCAACATCTACCGCAAGTACTACAGCGGTCGAGTCGCCATCTATCTCGCGGTGGTGTCATACGTGACCATGGTGGTGGCAGGGCTGCTCGTCGGCGCGCTGTTCACCGTGCTCGGATGGGTGCCGGGGAGCCGTGCCGTTGCGGCACTCAACAGCGCGATCGCGTGGGATGCGACGACGTATCTCGACATCGCGATGCTCGCGGTCATCGCCCTGCTGCTCGTGCGATTCCTCCGCACCGGCGGCATCGGCATGCTCAGGACGATGGAGATGCCGTCTGAGCACGCTGTGCACGCAGCGTGACGGCGGAGCGGCGTGGAGAGTCTTCGCCGACGATCAGATCTGCGAAAGACGCCGACGCTTTGCCGAACTCCCACCAGCCGCTCACCCACGGCTTCACGTACGCAACCGACGCGAGATATGCCAGGGGAATGAGCCCACATTCGTCGCGGATGGCCAGGCGATCCGCGAGGTGGAACATCTCGAGCCGCGCCCGGCCTACGCCGCCCAGACCGACCCATGCAAACCAAGCCGGTTCGCAGAGCAGACTGGTACGCCCGGAGGGACTTGAACCCCCGCACCCGGCTCCGGAGGCCGGCGCTCTATCCAACTGAGCTACGGGCGCCCGTCGCGGCTCGCCGGGACAACCGTGGCCAGTATACGGCTCAGTCCGAATCGTCCTCGGAGGCGAACATCAGGCTGTCCTGGACCTCATAGAGGGCATCCATCCACTCCGAGATCATCAATTCCTCCGGCGATCGCCCCACCAGGTGGGTGTCGTTGCTCACCAGCGCCACAGCCCTTCCGACGAGCTCATAGGGCACCTCGACCTCGTCGGCGAGGTTGAGCTTTTCGAACTGGTCGATGAGCTCGTCGATATAGCGAATCTTCTGCCGGCGCGCGTTGCGCGCTTCGCGCAGAGAAGTCCAGCGAGCCTCAAGCTCGCCGATCTCCACGCAAGTCTCCTGAATCATCAGACCCTCACCCTCACTCCTCTACCCCTGTAATAAGTTCCATCGTATGTCGCAGCATCGTGACGGTCAAGCAACACGTTTTCCGGCCCTGCGCCTGATTCGGGTGGCACGGACACGAAGCACCCAGGACATGGTGCTCCGGGCAGCTCGGGAGGGGGCCGCCGAGGGCTACGCCTGCGTAGCCGCCGAGCAGACGGAGGGACGCGGGCGCCAGGGCCGCGAGTGGACCGCGCCCCCCGGTACGGCACTGCTCGCCTCAGTGCTGATCCGGCGCTCGCCTGCCGTGGCGAGTGGGATCCCCTTCGCGGCCGGGCTGGCGCTCGTCGACGTGCTTGCCACGGCACACGGCGTTGCGGCCGGCCTCAAATGGCCGAACGACGTCCTGGTCGACGGCCGCAAGCTGGCCGGTATCCTCTGCGAAGTCGAGCCTGCCGGCGCAGATGAGGACGTCGCGGTGGCGCTCGGACTCGGCGTGAACCTGCGCGTGGAGCGGTTTGCCGGCGGCATCGAGGCGGTCAGCCTGCACACCCTGGTCGCCAACCCCCCGGCGGCGGAGGAGCTCCTCATGGCCTGGGGTGCCGCCCTTGGCACTCGCATCGCCATGCTCGAGCGGGGCGGGATCAGCGCACTGCTGACCGACTGGCGCGGCGTCGCCGTGGGGCTGGGCGGGCCGGTGACCGTGCACGGACCGTCTGGGATCGTCGCCGGCGTGGCGCGCGCGCGTGGTCGGAAGCGAGAGAAGATTTGTGCGCAGCGCGCTTTCGTTGGCAGCGCGATCGGCCCAAAAGGCCC
>PKYW01000026.1 GCA_003132805.1 Candidatus Dormiibacterota bacterium
TATCCAGAGACCCTCAACGCGATCACGTCCGATGATGAGAACGCGCAGGAACTTGGTCTCCACCAGGTACCGCTCGAAGACACTTCGGGCGAGCTCAGCAAACCCGACGACAATGAGCACGTCGATGATCCAGTGCAACCAGCCGTGCTGCTCGGTCAGGTTCGAGAACGGACCGACGACCTCGATTGCGACGCCAAGCGCGATTCCGAGCAACGGCCCGACAACCGGCAGCAACCTGTATTTCCGCACGAATCCACTCCCGGGTGCGACTCACCCAACCGCGATGCTACTCCAGGCCCTGGCGATACAACCGCTTCACCTCACGGAGGCCGGCGCCACTGCATGCGTCCGACGGTGTCACACGGGCTGGGCTGCCTCCTTGCGCTGCGATTCGATCCACCGATTCAGCGGCTCACCGGACTCGAACGATGTGATGAGGGCGTACCGAGGATTGGGGCCGGGATTGTGCACGACGTGATACAGCCGCTCAGTGTCGATGACGAGCTGACGGCGCGGATGGAGCGGAATGCGGCTCTCGGTCGACGGGTCATCGCGCACCTCGCGCAGGATGAACTCCGATCCCTCAGGAGCGTTCAGCTCGAGCCACGAGCGCACCACCCAACCCTCGCCGTCGGGGTTGAGACGGTTGTTGTCGTCCTGGTGCAGCTGGCGCAGCGCATCCGCTGCCGACGAAGGATTGAGCTTGATCACGCGAACGCGCCCGTACCTCGCACCGACCGCCTCCACGTACTTGCACAGAGTGGGCGCGATCTCACGATTCGAGGTCCAGATGCCGTCCTTGTCAGGCTTGCCGTGGTCCCAGAAGCCGGCGCACTCCATCTCGCCCTTCGCCGATGCGAGCGGTGCGAAGTTCGTGTCGCCGCCCGATTTCCAGTCGACGTACTCGAGCCGCTCCCACTCCTGCGGGGGGATCGCCGGTCCGTCGCCGAGGATGGCGTAGCCATTCTCGGCAAGCACGTCGAGTTTGATGTGAGCCATGGAAGTACCTCTCGATATCTGGACGCCCTGGTGCCAACGCGAAATCAGTTGCTAAGGCTACACGCGGAAGCGCGCTGTGGCGCGTCCGCCGACACCGGAATCGCAAGGGCGAATCTGAGGCGTGGCAGCATCTCCACAGGTTCGGCAACTCGAGTGCGCGGCGCTGTCGGGAGAATCCTGGGTGATGGCATCGCATCCTCCTGTCGATCTCGGCGCGCTCCCGATCGTGGATCGCTCGCCACAGTCGGCTTCGGGAAGCCGGCAGTTCCGCACCGTGCTGATCGGTGCAGTCGCGGGTGCCCTCATCCTCGCCGTGGGGCTACCGCAACTCGGCTTGTGGGGCAACCCAGGATGCGGCCTCCCGATCAACACCTGCACCCGCGTGCTCTTCATCGGCGACAGCTACACGTACGTGAACGATCTCCCCACCACCTTTGCCGATCTCGCATGGTCCGCGGGATATCGCGTTGATGCGGTCACGCTGGCAAACGGCGGCGAGTCGCTCGCCGGCCATGTGTCCGACCCGGCGACGTCCTCCACCATCAGCTCGGGAGACTGGAACTGGGTTGTCCTCCAGGATCAGAGTGAGGATCCGGCCGTGGCCTCGTACCGGGCAAGCGAGATGGACCCGGCAGTCACGGAACTCGCTCAACTGGTCCGCAACACCGGCGCAACTCCGCTGCTCTTCCTGACGTGGGGCCACGAGTCCGGCTGGCCCGCGGCCGGCCTCGACTCGTACCCGGCGATGCAGGACGCGGTGGATCAGGGATACCTCGCCATCGCGTCCGAGCTCGCGATCCCGATCGCTCCCGTGGGGGACGCCTGGCAGGCGTTGGTCGCCCACCAGGCCGACGCGGGGCTGTGGCAGTCGGACGGCGTCCACCCGACCATCAGGGGAACGTACCTGGCAGCGTGCGTCTTCTTCGAAAGCATCTTCGGGAAGAGCCCGGTGGGGCTGAGCTATCACGACGGCCTCTCGGGCGCCGAGGCCGCGCTCCTGCAGCGCGCAGCTGCCGGTGAGGTCGCCGGCGTACCCGCTGCATGAGCCCCGCGCCGAACGGCGATCACGGCTGATCGAGGCGGCGCAACCTCTAAGCTCAGCTCCGGTGACAGACGATCTCGCGCTCGCCCTCGAGCTCGCGGACGTGGCCGACAGCATCTCGATGGAGCGGTTTCGGGCACACGATCTCAAGATCGACGCGAAGCCGGACCTCTCTCCAGTCACCGAGGCAGATCGGGCGATCGAAACCTACATCCATCAGCGGCTCGGCGCCGAGCGCCCGGAGCACGCGATCATCGGCGAGGAGTTCGGGGTCGTCGGAGACCGCAATGCGACGTGGCGCTGGGTTGTCGACCCGATCGACGGGACCCGGAGCTTCGTCCGNNCTGCGCTTCCACGCGACGCAGGGTGGCGGCTCGTTCCTCAACGGGCGGCGTATCCACGTCTCGAGGATCTCCGACATCTCCGAGGCGCTCATCAACCACACCGCGATTCGCGGGTTTGTGGTCACGCACCAGGCCGAGCGGCTCGTCGCGCTCGCGACTCGCTGCTGGGACGCGCGCGGTGTGGGCAACTCGATGTCCCACCTCGCCGTCGCCCGGGGCACCGCCGACATCGGCTGGACCTCGCGCGCTCATCTGTGGGACTACGCGGCGCTCAAGCTCGTCGTCACCGAGGCCGGAGGCCGCTTCACCGATCGCAGCGGCGATGATCCTGTCCTCGGAGGCACCGGGATCTCATCCAATGGCCTGCTCCACGACCTGGTGCTCGAGGCCGCCGGCTACCCAACGAAGGAGTCCTCGTGAAGATCAGCACCATCCGCGACGGCGCGGCACCGCTGCCCGCGCTCATCGATGGCGATCGCGCCTACAGACTCGACGATCTCCTCGGCGCCATGGGCGGCGTCCCGGTCGCCGTACCCGACGGCGCGGATGCGGCGACGGTGCTCGCGAACCGCGAGCTCACCCTGGCCGCACGCGCGGCCGCTGAAGCACTTCCCGACCTGGTGTCGCGGGGAGCCGCCCCGTCCTATCCCCTGTACTCGCTCGGTCCCCCAGTGCCCCGCCCGGGAAAGATCGTGTGCGCCGGGCGCAACTACGCCGAGCATGCTCGTGAGCTCGGCAACGAGCTCCCGACCCGTCCAATCCTGTTCGCCAAGCTCGCAACGTCCATACGTGGTCCCTTCGACGACGTCATCCGTCCCCTCGAGGTTGACGATCTCGACTACGAGGCGGAACTGTGTGTCGTCATCGGCACCGGCGGCAGACGCATCCCCAAGGAGCGGGCATTGGCGCATGTCGGCGGTTACATGTGCGCAAACGATGTCTCGGCACGCAACGCACAGCTCGGACAGGGCGATCAGTGGTTGCGTGGCAAGAGTTTCGACACCTTCTGTCCGATCGGGCCCTGGATCGTCAGCGCGGACGAGATCCCGGATCCGCAGGCGCTGACCGTGCGCTGCCGGGTGGACGGCATCCTCCGTCAGAACGGAAGCACCGGCGACATGATCTTCGACGTCGCGACGCTGGTCTCGTACATCTCCGACGCCTTCACGCTCGAGCCCGGCGACCTCATCCTGACCGGCACACCGTCGGGAGTCGCGATGGGTCAGACGCCACCGGGGTGGCTGCAACCCGGCCAGCTCTGTGAGGTCGAGATCCCCGAGATCGGCGTCATCGCCAACCGGATCGTCGCCGAGGTCGCGCCCGCTTAGAGGTGGATGCCGCGCATCAGCATCCCGAGCGCATACGCCTCGGGGGTCACGGGCTGTTCGTTTCCATCGCCATCCGCAGCGGAGTGCGATCTGCTGTCGGGGAGCATCTGGAAGGCCCCGGCCATGATCAGCTGATGGACGTTGGGAGCGATGGCATGGACGAGCTCGCCGAATTTCCCGACGCGCGTCGACACCTCGTGGGGTCGCTTGATCAGCGCCTCGACCACCATGTCGGCGGCCTCGTCAGAGCTGATCGTCGGGAAGTTCTTGTACATACCGGTGGGCGCGATCATCGGCGTGCGCACCAGCGGCATGTGGATGGTGGTCACGGCGATGCCTTCCCCCGACACCTCCGGCGCGAAACAGCGTGAGAACCCGTCGAGCGCGTTCTTGCTTGCCACGTATGCCGCGAAACGTGGCGGGTATGCCTGGCCACCGATCGACGTGATGTTGATGATGTGGCCGTCCTGCCGTTCGCGCATTCCCGGGATGACGGCCATGATGAGCGCGATCGCCCCGAAATAATTCAGCTTCATGGTGCGCTCGAAATCGTGGAAGCGATCAAGCGAATCGAGCACAGAACGCCGGATCGATCGGCCCGCGTTGTTGATGAGCACATCGACCCGACCGTGATCGGCGATCACTCGCTCGATGAGATGCGTACACGCATCGTGGTCGCTCAGGTCGGTGGGATAGACGTACGCCTTACCTCCGCCCTTCTCCACTTCAAGGCGCATCTCCTCGAGCTGTTCCGCACGCCGCGCGACGCCGATGATGATTGCCCCTGACGCGGCAAGGTGGCTGCACACCGCACGACCGATCCCGCTCGACGCGCCTGTGATGACGACCACGCGCTCGCCGACCACGCGGCGCACGTTTGCCGGCGTGGGCAGTTGCGGGTCGAGATGGCGCTCCCAGTAGTCCCATACCTTCCACGCATATTCGTGCAGCGGCGGGCAGGAGACGCCGCTGCCGGCAAGGGCGGCCTGCGCCTCGGTTGCGTCGAAGGTTGCCGGGTAATCCATGTATGTAAAGGCTGCCTCGGGAATCCCGAGACGTGCCAGCGCCTGCTCGCGCATGCGCTTCACCGCGGGCAGCGATCCCAGCGCCGCGAACCCGCCGGGGATCATCCTCGCCATGCGCCGGTCGATGCGCAGCGCGAACTCCGGCGCGTGGGCGGCACGGCAGAACGTGTTGAGCGTGTCCCCGAGCGAGAGCGGCGCGGGGTCGACGATATGGAAGGCGCGGCCGTCGAGGCCTTCCACATGGGCGATGTGGTCAATCGCCTTCGCGACAAAGTCGACCGGAACCAGGTTGAACGGCCCACCCTCGGGGCCGATGAACGGCACCCACTGCGGGAAGGCGTCGCGCATCTGCTGGATGAGCTTGAACGCGTAGTACGGGCCGTCGACCCGATCCGCCTCGCCGGTCTGGGACGACCCGATCACCATGCCAGGGCGGTAGACACGCCAGGGAATTGTCGCCTCCGTGCGCACAATGCGCTCGGACTCGTACTTGGTCAGGTAGTAGGGGTGGTCGAGTTCCTGCCCCTCGTCGAACATCGCCTCCGTGAAGGCGCCCTTGTATCGACCCGCGACCGCGATCGAGCTCACGAGATGCAGGCAGCCGGCGCCCACCTCGTTGGCGAGGCCGACGACATTGCGGGTGCCGGCGACGTTGGCCCGCTCGGTCTCCTCCGCCGGTGCCGTCAGGTCGTAGACGGCGGCCAGGTGAAAGAACTGGGCGCCGCGCAGTTGCTCTCGATCGTCGACCGAGAGGCCCAGGCCCGGCTCCGTGAGGTCCCCGCTGAGAGCGTGCAGATGCTTGCCGCCAGGATCCAGTTGCTCACGCTGGGCGGCGAAGCGGGCGCGCGACCCGTGACGCACGAGGACGAAGACGTTGTCGCCGCGAGCGAGGAGCAACGGCACGAGGTTTCGGCCGATGAATCCCGTGGCACCAGTGATGAAGTACGTCACCCGGCCGACAATAGTTCTTTTAGGACAATCGGAGACAGAGCAATGCCTGAGCCAGTCATCGTCGCCCTCGGAAGGTCCCCCATCGGACGAGCGATGAAGGGTTCGCTGGTGAACGTCCGCCCCGACGACCTCGCAGCCAGTGTTGTGAACCAGGTGCTCGACCGCATCCCGCAGCTCGACCGCGGCACCATCGAAGACCTCATCTGCGGGTGCGGTCTTCCGGGCGGCGAGCAGGGCTTCAACCTGGGGCGGGTCATCAGCATCCTCACCCGGGTCAACGCTCCCGGGACGACCGTGACCCGGTACTGCGCCTCATCACTCCAGACGACGCGCATGGCTGCGCACGCGATCCGCGCCGGCGAGGGCGACGTCTTTCTCAGCGTCGGTGTCGAGTGCGTGTCCCGCTTCGTCAACGGCTCCAGCGACATGCCGCAGTGCCAGAACGATCGCCTCCAGCCGGGCAACCCCGAAGGCTATCCGTACGTCTACATCGCCATGGGACAGACTGCGGAGAACGTCGCGGCTCGCGAGGAGATCTCTCGCGAGGAGCAGGATCGATTCGCGCTCCGCAGCCAGCAGCGCGCGGTCGCCGCGCAGGATGACGGCTTCTTCGATCGTGAGATCGTGCCGATCGAGCTTCCCGACGGCGCCGGCACAGTCACCCAGGACGACGGCCCTCGCCGGGGAACGACACTCGAGAAGCTCGCCGAGCTGAAGCCCGTCTTTCGCGAGAACGGAACGGTCACCGCCGGCAACGCATGTCCTCTCAACGACGGTGCCGCAGCCGTCGTGATCATGTCCGACACCCGGGCGCGGGAGCTTGGCATCACACCGCTCGCCCGAATCGTCTCGACCGGACTGACCTCCCTGGAGCCGGAGTTCATGGGACTTGGCCCGATCGAGGCGTCACGACAAGCGCTCGCACGTGCTGGCATGACCCTTGACGACGTGCATGTCGTCGAGATCAATGAGGCGTTCGCGGCTCAGGTGATCCCGTCGGCGCGCGGCATCGGGCTCGACCCGTTCGACGATCGCCTCAACCCGCATGGCGGAGCGATCGCGCTTGGTCATCCCTTCGGCATGACCGGAGCCCGGATCCTGTGCACGCTCCTCAATGACCTGCAGACCGCGGGCGCCAGCATCGGGCTGGAGACGATGTGCGTGGGCGGTGGTCAGGGGATGGCGATGATCGTCGAGCGGCTCAACTGAGGCGACGACCTTTCGGGGTGGGCTAGGGCGCCACCTTGGCGTGCCGTCGCATCGGCGTGCCGGGCAGGTCCACCTCCACCTCGTCGGGCACTGGCGCACTCATCGTCCGCCTGCGAGGTGGGCGGCTCGCCAGGATGATGGCGGCCAGCGCCTCGACGATGGTGTCCGCCTCGCGACGATCGAGGATGAGTGGCGCGAGGATGCGAATGCTGCCGGTGCCGCCGGGCAGCGCGAGGATGCCTCGCTGCTCGAGTCGGCGTAGCAGCGCCGGGCCGTTGAGACTGGTTTCGACAGCCACCATCGCCCCGGATCCGCGGATCTCTCTGATCTCACCAAGGCGCAGCGCCCGCAGGCGGAGCTGCAGGCGTTCGGATGTCAGTGCAGCAAGTGTCCGCAGAGTCGGCCCGAGCGCCGTCCGGATGGTGGCATTCGCGGCGGCGCAGACGAGGGGCGGGCAAGCCTCCTCGTGGTCGCGGCGCGCGACTCTCGCCCGCCCGGAGATCGACGGGCCGACGGCCGTGACACCAAACGGCATCCCGTTGGCGAGCGAGGAGCCAAGGCACACGATGTCGGGGCCGACACCCTGCGCGGCCGACGCCAGCGTCGGACCCATGCGCAGGGCAGTCCTGACCTCATCCACCACCAGCAGCGCGCCTGTGGCCCGGCAGAGCTCGGCGACCGACGCGAGGTAGCCGTCCGCGGGCACCCTGATGCCCGGCTCGACCTGGACGGGTTCGACGATCACCGCTGCGACCCGTTCGTCGAGATGAGCACGCAGGGTTTCGAGGTCGTCAAACGGCACGCGAACGACTTCGAGGCTCCGACCCGCGATATCGCCGAGACGCCGGCCGGCGCTGAGGCCGCGACCACCGATCCCGGAGCCATGGTCGGATCGCTGCATCGCGATCAGGCGAGGCCGGTCAGATGCAGACGCAACCCACGTGATCGCGAGATCGACCGCCGCGGAGCCGGAAGCCGTGAAGCTGACGTGGGTGAGCGGCACCGGGATGATGAAGCTCAGGGCCTCGAGCAGCTCCTCACGAAGGTCGTAGTCGAATCCAGGTGGCACCCCGCTGAAGGCGGTCAGCTGGCTGATGATCGCCTCGTTGACGCGTGGATGGTTGTGACCGAGCAGGGTCGTTCCGCCACTGGAGGTGAGATCGAGGTACCGGCGATCTTGGTCATCCCAGACGTATGCGCCGTCCCCACGAACGAGGCGCACATCGCGGGAGGCGCGACTCAATTCGTTGAGCCAACGATCTGGAAGCACCGCGGTCACCGTCAACCTCCGCTATGTCCGGTAGCGTACATCCGCATCCGGCTGAGTGCCCGGTGCTTTACATCGGCCTACGGCGCGCTGTACTCTCCGTTTGAATCGCGAGCCGCGTCCGACGCGTTCGCGGGGTCTGAGGGGACACAGCACATTCCTGGGAGGCCGGCGTTCGGGGGAGCGCCGGCCTCATTTCGTATTCCGAGCTACTCGCCGACCTCGACTGGGCGGTTCGGGTCGGTGATCCATTCACTCCACGACCCGGCATAGAGCGCCGCATCGATTCCGGCGAGCCCCATCGCGAAGACACCCTCGGTTGCGACGACGCCGGAGCCGCAGTAGACGGCCACCGACGTGCTCGGTTCGATGCCGGCTGCGGCGTAGCGCCGGCGCAACTCCTCCGGCGAAAGCAAGGTGCCGTCGGGGTTCTCGGTTTGCTGCGCGGGGAAATTGCGTGCGCCTGGGATGTGCCCCGCCACCGGATCGACGGGCTCGGTTTCGCCGCGGAAGCGCTCGGGAGCACGAGCATCCACCAGCACCCCGGAGCGGGCGATCGCCGCTGCACCGCCGGCGTCGAGCAACGGCATCCCACCCGGTCTCGCGTCGAAGTCGCCGGGCGCGGGATCGCGATCGTCGCCCTCCTCCACCGGGAGCCCGGCGGCGACCCACGCAGCGTAGCCACCGTCGAGGAGCGCGACGTTGGCATGACCGAAATAGCGAAGCAGCCACCATGCCCGCGCCGCCGATGTCCCGGTCGCGGCGTCATATGCGACCACGAGGCGGGAGTGATCGACGCCGTGGCGGCGCATCGCTTCGCTGAAAGCAGCCGCGTCAGGCAGCGGATGGCGACCCGGGCCGGGCGGAGCGCTCAGCTCGCGATCGAGATCGACGAAATGCGCACCCGGAACGTGCCCGTTCCTGTAGTCGCCGGCTCCGGACGGTCCGCCGAGCGTCCAGCGGACGTCGAGCACGAGCGGCGGATCCTCTGTCGCGAGTTGTGCCGCGAGTTCGTGACAATCGAGCAGGAGCGATACCATTGCCTCAGGATCCCCCAGTAACCCGGATCGACGAAACCTCAGAGAGGGCGGGTGCGTTATCTCTCCGATCGCGCACTGTGAACGCGTCCTGAGAACGAACAATGGTACGGTGGAGATGCATGGCTGACCAGACTTGGCGTAGCCGCGGAGGCCTGATGCTCGCCGGTGGAGTTGCATTCGGCGGATTGCTGCTCACCTCGTGCGCGCTTCCGGGAACAACCGGCCCGGCGGCGAATCTCGGCGGAACCGTTCACGTCGTTGGCGTGCCGGCCGTTGTGGCACCCCCAACCATCGTCGTGAGTCCTTCCAACGCGGCACAGGGCGTCGCGCTCGATGCTCCGATTCAAGTGAGCGTCAACACCGGACATCTCGACACTGTCTCGCTCAGCGAGGCCGGCTCGTCGGCAACGCTCTCCGGCGTCATGTCGGCGAATGGAACCTTGTGGGAGATGAGCCAGCCGCTTGACCAGGGGGCTCATTACTCGGTGGTCGCAACGGCGACCAGCACCGCGGGTTCCACCTCGACATCGACCACGACATTCGTCACCACCACCGCGAAGAGCCGGTTGCTCACCGGGATGACGCCGTTGAATGGTGAGGTGGTCGGCGTCGGCGAGACGATCGACCTGCACTTCAACACCAACATCCCAGTTGGCGCTCGCGCGGCCCTGCTCGAGCACATTCAGGTTTTGTCGACTCCCGCCGTGATGGGCGGCTGGCACTGGCTCACCGCGAACGAGGTCCATTTCCGTCCCGCGACGTACTGGGCCGCAGGTACCAAGGTCACCGTCAATGCCAACCTCGACGGGTTCGATGTCGGCGGCGGCATTTGGGGCCTGGGGAACTGGACATCGAGCTTCACGGTCGGCGCCAAGCACGTCTCGCTGATCAACAACAACACGCACACCATGCAGGTGTTCTCCAACGGCAAGTTGCTGTACACGTGGCCGGTAAGCCTCGGCAAGGGCGGGTTCCCAACCATCCAGGGAAACCTGATCGTGCTCTACAAGACGCCGGTCGTGGTCATGAAGTCGTGCCCCACGTTCCACACGGCCGCAGCCTGCGACCCGGGTGGCTCTGAGTACTACGACGACCCGGTGTACGACGACACCGCGATCTCGTCGAGCGGGTACTTCATCCACGCGGCACCCTGGTCGGTGGGCTCGCAGGGACGCGCAGACGTGTCGCACGGCTGCGTGAACCTCAGCACGGCGCGCGCCGTCACCTACTACGCATTCAGCATTCCGGGCGACGTGGTGCAGATCTCCAACACCGGATACAACGCCTCGTATTCCGATAGTGAGGGCGATTGGAACCTGTCGTTCGCCGCATTCTCGAATACCGCCGGCCTCGGTCCCGTGTGGACCGGTCCAGTCGGTCTCTCGTCGCTGGCCGGCCAGGACTCCTGACCGCCGCCGCGGCTGACCCGAGCTCCTGAGCGTTGCGCGCAATCGTCGTTGCAGCGCCTGGCGGCCCGGAGCAACTGCACATCGAGGAACGACCCGATCCAGTCGCAGGAGATGGTGAGGTCGTGGTCCGCGTCGCCGGTGCGGGCATCAACCGCGCCGATCTGCTCCAGCGCCAGGGCTTCTACCCGCCTCCTCCCGGTGCGAGCCCCATCCTCGGTCTCGAGGCATCGGGCGCGGTGGCGAGTGTGGGGAATGGCGTCACCGCACCAGCTGTTGGTGATCGCGTCATGCTCCTGGTCGAGGGTGGCGCATATGCCGAGCTCGTGGCGGTCCGCGCGACCCAGGTCGTGCCTGTTCCTGACAACATCGACCTGATCGATGCGGGTGGCATCCCCGAGGTGTTCATCACCGCGCACGATGCGCTGTTCACGCGGGGGCGGCTCCAGGACGGCGAGACCGTGCTCATCCATGGCGGCGGCGGCGGAGTTGGTACGGCGGCGATCCAGCTGGCGCGCCAGCATGGCTGCCGGATCCTCGTGACCGCGGGGAGCGCCGAGAAGCTCGCTCGCTGCATCGCTCTCGGAGCGGACGCGGGCATCAACTACCGCACCGAGGACTTTGTCGCTCGCACCCGCGAGCTGAGCGACGGACGCGGTGCGGATCTCGTGCTCGACATCATGGGGGCGTCGTACCTTGGCAAGAACATCGATGCGGTGGCCACCGACGGTCGCATCGTCGTGATCGGCATGCAGGGCGGAAACCAGGCCGAAATCGACCTCGGCGTCATGATGCGCCGGCGCCTCTCCCTGATCTCAACCGCTTTGCGGTCACGCCCGGCGGCGCAGAAGGCTGTCATCGTTGCCGCGTTCGCCGCGGACGTCGTCCCCTTGCTTGCGGATGACCGGCTGCAGCCGGTCATCGATCGCGTGCTTCCCCTCGAGCAGGCCGGCGAGGCACACCGGCTCATGGAGTCCGGTGAGGTCGTCGGCAAGATCGTGCTCGACGCGTCGGCACATGTCTGACACCGACGTCTGGGCCACCTGGCTGAGAACCGGGCGCGACGGCGGGAGCGCCCGGATGCGCGCCGAGAATCTCGACCGCCTCGCGACGTTGCGGGATCGGATCCTCGATCGTGCCGGCATCAGGCCCGGAAACACCGTCCTGGATGTCGGGACCGGCCAGGGGCTGCTCGGCCTGGGAGCGCTCGATCGTGCGGGCGAGCAGGGACGGGTCATCTTCTCCGACATCTCCGAACCCTCGCTCGACGATTGCCGGGCAGAGGTCGCCCGGCTTGGCGCGTCGGATCGAGCGACCTTCGTTCGCGCGTCCGCGACAGATCTGTCCGCTCTCGCGAGCGAGACGGTTGATGTGGTTGTCGAGCGAGCGGTGCTGCTCTTCATCGAGGATCGGCAGCGCGCGCTTGACGAGTATTACCGAGTGCTCAGACCCGGGGGCCGTCTCTCGCTCGGCGAGCCGATCAACAGCTGGATGGGCCGGGACCGGCCGGGATACGTCTGGGGATACGACGTCACCGAGGTGATAGAGCTCGAGCGGAAACTTCACGACGTGGACAGGGCTGAGAGTGCAACGTCGCGCGAGGACGTGCTCTGTGGATTCGATGACCGCGATCTCGTCGCGATGACCCGCGCCGCAGGCTTTCTGCGAGTCGAGGCGCAGACCGATATGGCACTCGCGCCACCGCCGGTGCGCGACGACCTGGAGGTTTTCCTCGATACCGCTCCTAACCCTCTCGCACCGACGACTCGGGCGCTGATGAGAGCCGCGTTGAACGACGACGAATCCGACCGTTTCAAAGCTGCTCTCGATCGAGCGATGCGCGATGGGCGTGGCGAACGGCGACACGCCATCACGGTGCTCCGGGCGTGGCGGTAAGCGCCCCGTCAGGCGAGGGCACCTGGGATGTGATCGTGGTCGGCGCCGGCCACAACGGCCTCACCGCCGCCGCATATCTCGCTCGCGCGGGGCGCACCGTGCTCGTGCTCGAGGCGCGCAACCGCATCGGCGGTGCGTGCACCCTCGAGCATCCTTTCGAAGACCCGGGGTTCGTTGTGAGTCCGTGTGCGTATCTCGTCGGCCTCCTCCACCATCGTGTGATCGACGAGCTCGACCTGCGCCGCCACGGGTATCGCGTGCACGTAGTCGACCCGCATCTCTGGTGCCCGTTCGATGACGGGACTGCCCTGAGCCTCTGGGACGACTCCGCGCGCAATCATCAGGCGGTCGCCGCGATGAGCCCCGGCGACGCCGACGGATACACACGATATGAGCAGCTCTTCGGCCGCATCCGGCAGGCGCTCCGCTCCGAGCCGCACGACACCTGGGTCGGCGATGCGCCGGACCGGCCCGCGCTGGAGGACCTCCTCGGCAACGACCCGGAGCTCATCGAAGTCATGTTCGAGGAGTCGATCGCGTCGGTCATCGAGCGACACGTGCAGGACGAACGCCTTCGCACCGCATTGCACGGTCAGGGCCTGATCGGCACGTGGGCAGGGCCGCGCGACCCGGGGACTGCGGCCATTCATGCGATGCACTCGATGGGCACGATCGAAGGCCGCGAGGGAGCGTGGGGCTACGTTCAGGGAGGCATGGGCCGTGTGTCGTTCGCGCTGGCGGCCGCTGCCGAGGAAGCGGGCGCCGTAATCCGGCGCAACGCACCCGTCGCCGAGATCGTGCCCGGAGAAGCCGTTGTCCTCGAGGATGGAACCCGCCTCGGAGCCCGGACGGTCATCTCCAACGCGGATCCGCGAGCCACACTCGGGCTGCTTTCCGATGCGGCACCGCCGGCGTTTGCCGACAGGGTGCGTGCCTGGCGCATGGAGGGGCCGGTCCTCAAGATCAACTGCGCGCTCTCGCGACTCCCGACCTTCACCGCTGCAGGCGCGGACGACGCGCCGCACCGCGCCATGGTGACCATCGCGCGAAGTCTCGACGAGACCCAGGCCGCATACGAACGCAGCCGCACCGGTGAGCCCGCGCCGCGCTGGGCCGAGCTGTATTTCCACTCCGCATACGACCCGTCGGTCGCACCCGAGGGCAGCCATGTGATGAGCGTCTTCGCCGAGTACGCGCCCTACACGCTCGCCGAAGGCTCGTGGGATGAGCGGCGCGAGGCCGTCGCCGACGAGGCATTTGCCGAGATCGCGCGGTTCGCCCCGGACATCGCCGAGTGCGTGATCGCCCGCCAGGTGCTCGCCCCGCCCGACATCGAGCGTGCGGTCGGGCTCTCCGGCGGGCACATCTTCCAGGGCGAGTGTCTCCCCGACCAGATGTGGGACCGGCGCTTCTCCCCGCGCACACCGATGCCGGGGCTCTACATGTGCGGTGCGAGCACCCATCCCGGGGGCAGCGTGATGGCGATCAACGGCCGCAACTGCGCCATGGCGGTGCTCGCCGACACAGCGTTAGCGACGAAGCCGTAACGCGTTGCGGATCAGACTCATCTCCTCGCTGTCGGCCACGCGGAGCAGGAGCAATACCGCGCCGTAGATGAGCGCCGAGGCGACCACGACGACAAAGAGCAGGACGCGGCTCTGATGCGGGTTGGCGACATAGATGAAGGCACCCATGACCAGCCCCGCGAGCAGCGCCTTCCATGACGTGCTGATCAGTTGGATGGTTCCAAGCTGCGCGCGGAGCACGAACCACCCCACGATGACCAGCGCCGCCTCGGTGACGACCACCGCCCAGCTCGCGCCGAGATATCCGTAGCGCGGAATCACGATGAGATTGACGCCGACGTTGATGACGAGACCCACCATCGCCACCAACGCGAAGACGTTCTGCTTGTCGATGGCGTTGAGCGTGGCCGCAAAGGTGTTGTCGGCAAACATGAATACGATCGCCAGGGCGAGGATCTGCAGCGCCGGCTCGGACTGCGGGTAGAGCTCCAGCAGGCTGTTGAACTGAGGGGCGAGCAGGAACACGCCCACGGTGATCGGCCAGCCAAGAATCACGAGTGCCTTGAAGAATTTCTCGGCAACCGGGAGCACACGCTCGGGTGATCGTCGGTGGTAAACGGAAAGAACGGGGAAAACCACGCTGCGCAACGCAAATGGGATGAAGAGCAGCGACTCGAAGGGCTTGTACGCGAACGTGTAGTACCCGACCTCTGTGTTTCCTCGAAAGCGCTGGAGGATCGGGACGTCGACCTTGAAGTAGACGGTCGTGATGATGAACGTGATACCGAGCGGCACCGCGATACGCACCCACGACCAGAGGAGTCGTGGCTCCAGACGAACGCCCGGACGGAGCACTCCCATGGCAATGAGCACAGTCGCGAAGTACACACAGGCGAAGCCGTAGCTGATCGCATAGGCCCACAGGAAGAACCCCGTGTCTGCATTGATGTGGGCGCCGATGATGACCAGCGCGAGGACGATCAGCGTCTCGGGGATGATCTCGATGATCTCGAAGGTGAGCCGCTGGAGTGCGTAGAGGCTGTTGCGTAACAGCAACTGGTATCCCGACAGCACGAGGATGGCGAAGGACGGCCAGAGCAGGGAGCGAAGCCCTGCGAAGTACAGCGCAGCAAAGAGGAGCGGCAGCCCGACCGCTGCTCCCAGCACCTTGAGTGACGCGACGTTGTTCCAGTACCTGGAGAGTTGATCGGTGTGGCGCGCGCCTTCTCGGACGTAGAGGGCGGAAAACCCCATGTCCGTCAGCGTCCCCACCAACCCCACGTAGGTCACCGCGGTCTGCATCTCACCGAACCGCGTCGGATCGAGGAAGTTGCCGATGATGATCACGGCGATGAGCGCGACGATCCGGGAGATCACGCGCACCACCAAGATGAGGATGGTGTTGCGCAGCGCCCGCATCCCGAGTCCACCCGGCATGTCCGGCGTCGCCGCGCCTGGTGCCGGCGGTTCGTCCTGCAAGGCGCTCATTCTATCCGTGCGTTCGCACTGTGCCCGTCGTCAATGCCGGTGGATACACTGCGACCATGGCTGACGTCGCGGCCGAGCGACCTCGCGCCGACGCCGAGCAACGCACTGACGGCGGGGGGTTGATCGCGCGAACCCTCCGCGACCGTGGTGTCAGCAGCGTGTTTGGGCTTCCGGGCGGTGCGATCCTGCCCTTCCTCGACGCGTGCATCGACGAGGACATCCGTGTCATCGACACCCGGCACGAGGGTGCGGCAGTCCTCGCGGCCGAGGGCTGGGCCCTCGCGACGGGCGACACCGGGGTTGCCGCAGTCACAGCCGGGCCGGGCTTCGCCAATGGGCTCATCGGCCTGATCGATGCGGCCACCTGGAGCGTGCCGCTGGTGATGCTCGCCGGCCGCACGAGCCGCAACCGCCAGGGTCGCGGGGCTGTGGCTGACGTCGACCAGCTGGCCCTCGCCGCCCCGATCGCGAAGTGGGCGGCAAGCTGCACGGACACCGGCCGGATCCCGAGATACGTTGCCGAGGCGCTGCATCGAGCCCGCAGCGGGTCTCCGGGTGCCGTGTACCTCGAGGTTGATTCCCACGCGATGTACGGCAAAGCGGTTCCGCTCGACACCGGGCCGGCCGGGTACCCGCCGCACGCGCCGCGCCCGGCGGGGGATCCCGCCGACATCGGCGCGGCGGTTGCCGCCCTCGCGGCGGCGAAACGCCCGCTTATCGTCGTCGGCAGCGGCGGGTTCTGGTCCGGGGCCGGCGTCGAGATAGGGCGCTTCGCGGAGGTCGCCCAGATCCCGGTGATCACCGCGAGCGCCGCACGCGGCGTCGTTCCGGACTCGCACCCGTGGTGTCTGGGATCACTCGTGCACGGAGGGCTCGCCATTCCGAGCGCCGATTGCGTCCTGGTGCTCGGCTCAGCCTTCAACGCCAACGTGATGTACGGCGGGGCCCCGCTCTTCGGCACCGATCAGACCATCGTGCAGGTCGACATCGCACCGGAACGGACCGGTGGCAACCGCACCGCCGATGTGACCGTGATCGGAGACATCGCCTCGGTGGTACGCGATCTTCGCGACGCGTGGGGCACGACACCGCCGGGCCGCGACGCGTGGCTTGCCCGCGCGCGGGAACTCGCCGGCGCATCACTGGCGTTCTGGGACCGGCAGATCGACGATCACGAGGGTGATGCACTGCATGCAGGGGCGGTTGCGCGCGGGATGGCCGCGATCGTCCATGAACGGTTCGGCGGCAAGGCGACACTGGTCGCTGACGGTGGGGATGCGCTCGCCTGGGCGCTCGCCTACTTCAGCGCTGAGCTGCCCGGACGCCTGCTGACCACCACCACCGCGCTTGGGACACTTGGCGTCGGGATGCCGTTTGCGCTTGCAGCCCAGGCGGCTCGCCCCGACGAGCCCGTCTTCCTCTTCACCGGTGACGGCTCATTCGGCCTCAGCGCGATGGAGGTGGACACCGCCGTTCGCCACGAGCTTCCGGTCATCGTGATCGTGTCGAACAACGCCGGGTGGGGTGACGTCCGTTATGAGCAGGACGAGCTCTTTGGGACGGGTCGCCACATCGCCAGCAATCTTCCGGGCGTCCGCTACGACCGGCTCGCCAAGGCACTCGGCGGTCATGGCGCACGCGTCGAGCGCCTCGAAGACCTGCGGCCTGCGCTCGACGAGGCAATCGCGAGCGGCGTCTGCAGCGTCATCGATGTGCCGACCGATCCCGCGGTCGTGTCCGAGCTGCTCCGTATGGTTGCCCAGCTCGGGCTGATGTAGGCATGCGAGCGGTCAGGCTCCTGGAGGCGCATCACCTCGAGGTCGTCGACATCCCCGCTCCCGAGGTCACGGCCGGCGAGGTGGTGGTCCGGGTCGATGGCTGCGGGATCTGCGGATCGGACCTGACCTCGTACAAGGTCGGCCTGTTCACCGATGCGGTACTGGGGCACGAGGTGGCCGGCGTCATCGAGGCGGTCGGCGACGGCGTTGCCGGCTGGGCCGCGGGCGATGCGGCCGTCATCGACCCCAAGATCCCCTGCGGGGCCTGCGACGACTGCCGCGCCGGTGCCTCCTATCGATGCGCGATGGCGCTCACCGCCGGCATCGGGTTCGCCCGTGACGGCGGATTCGCCGAGCTGCTCGCGGCGCCGTCTTCGCTCCTCCACCGGCTGCCGGCCACCTTGCCGCTGGAGCACGCCTGCCTCGTCGAGCCACTCTCGGTGGCGATCCACGGCGTGGAGCGGGCGCGTCTGCACCCGGGCGATCCCGCGGTGGTCATCGGCCTCGGCCCCATCGGACTCTTCACCGTTGCGACCCTGCACGCGCGAGGCATCCGGCCGATCATCGGTGTCGATCCCGTTGCGGACCGCCGCAGGCTTGCGCTGGATCTCGGCGCCGCGACCGCCGTGGCCGAGCTTCGTGAGGTGCGCAGTCACGTCGCCCCGACGCCGGCGGTCATCGAGTGCTCCGGGTACGCGCCCGTCCTCCACGCTGCGGCCGACCTGGTCGCGCCGGGCGGCCGGCTGGTGCTGGTGGGTGTGCCATTCGGGGAAACCACGGTCATCCCGCTCATGTGGGTCACCCGTGAGATCGAGATCATCGGGAGCATCGCCTCGGACTCGGCGGACTTCGCCGTCTCGCTCGAGATGCTCGCCGCCGACCCTGGGATCGCGCGAGTTGCCACCCGCCGGGTGGGTCTCGCTCAGGTTCCCGAGGTGTTCGAAGAGCTGATCACCCCTTCTTCGGGCGGGAAGGTGATCGTCGACCCGCGGCTCTGACAGCCGGCTTGGCGGCGGGAACTGGCGCGTCCGGTACCGGAACGGAGGCGACGGCGCGCCAGCAGTACCACGCGGCGGTACTCCGGTAGGGCCGGAGGATCTCACCGAGGATCTGCAGCGCCTTCGGCATCGGCGGCGCGGCCATCGCGTGGATCCGCGCCCAGCCGTTGCGCACCCCGAGATCGTCCACGGGCCACACGTCGGGCCGGTTCAGCTGAAAGAGCAGGAACATCTCGGCCGTCCAGCGGCCGACGCCTCGAACAGTGACCAGGCGGGCGACGATCTCGTCGTCGCTGAGCTCATCGAGATCGTGGGTTGGGACCGTCCCATCGACGAACTTTGCCGCGAGGTCGGTCACCGCCAGGACCTTGTTGGCCGAGAGACCGGCGGCGCGCAGCGTCTGAGGAGTGGCGGCGAGCACCGCCTCGGGAGCCACCGGCTCACCGCCGAGTGCGGTCACGACCCGGCCGTGGATGGCCCGGGCGGCGGCACCGGCCAGTTGCTGGAACACGATCGCGCTGAGCAGTGACTCAAACGCCGAGCCGGCCTCGCGCCGGAGCTCCATTGGAGGGTTGGTCTCGGCGATGTGCCGGAAGGCGGGGTCCGCCTTGACGATGTACCTGGTCGCCGCATCGAGCCGGGTCACGCCGGTGACGCCTCCACGACGCCGGCGAGGCCGTCAATCACCCGGGCTGCAGGAAGCAGCAGCAAACCCGCCGGAGCGAGCCTGATTTTTATGGATCGGCCGCCTCCTCCGATCACCACGGAATCCTGGGCCATCACACGGGTATCGATGTAGAGGGGCAGGTCGTCGGGCAGTCCGAACGGGGTCACGCCGCCAATCATCATGCCGGTCAGGCCGCGGGTCTGATCCGCCGCCGCGAACGACGCCTTGCGGACCCCGAGAAGGTCGCACACCGCGTGGTTGACATCGAGGCGACACGTCGCGAGCACCATGCAAGCGCAGGCGACCCCGGGATCCTTGCGAGCCGCAACCACGATGGTGTTCGCACTCTGCTCGGGAGCGACACCGTAGCGTGCGCAGAACGCCGCGGTGTCGGCGAAATCCGGGTCGCACGCAATCGTCTCGTACTCGATGCCGAGGGCCGCGAGCCGCGCACGGACACGCTCCTCGATCGCGGCGCCGTCGTCAGCGGACATCGCGTCCGGGTGATCGACCCGTAGAGTACGCAGCCAGCATGCGCATCACCGCTCCCACCGAGACCGCGCCCGGCGAGACCAGGATCGCGCTGGTCCCCCGATCGGCGACGCAGCTGGTGGCCACCGGTGCAACGGTAGCTACTCAGGCAGGGGCTGGGCTGGCAGCGGGTATCACGGACGCCGCATATCGCGAGGTCGGAGCCGAGGTGGTCCCGGACCGGAAAGCGCTCCTCGCTGACGCGGACATCGTCGTGGTGGTGCGTCGTCCCGATGCGGCATTCGTGGGTCAGATGAAGCGCGGGTCGGTGCTGGTCGGCGTGCTCGAGCCGGCCGGCGATCCTGCGCTGGTCCGCGCACTCGTCGACGGCGGGATCACCGCGTTTCGTCTCGAGGCGATGCCCCGGATCAGCCGCGCGCAGGACATGGACGTGCTCTCCTCGATGGCCACGCTCGCCGGGTACCACGCCGCGGTGATGGCCGCGTTCCGGCTGCCGCGCATCTTCCCGCTGATGATGACCGCGGCAGGAACGATCACGCCGGCACGCGCGCTCATCCTCGGCGCCGGCGTTGCGGGTCTGCAGGCGATCGCGACCTGCCGGAGGCTCGGCGCCGTCGTCGAAGCGTTTGACGTACGCCCGGCGGTGCGCGACCAGGTCGAGTCGCTCGGCGCGCGCTTTGTCGAGACGGGCGTGGAATCGGAGACGCAGCAGGACACCGGTGGCTATGCGCGTGAGCTCGAGGCCGATGCCCAGGCCCGCCAGCACGAGGTGCTCGCCGAGCACGTGAAGGAATCGGACGTGGTGATCTCCACTGCGCAGATCCCCAATCGCAAGGCACCAATCCTGGTCACTGCCGACATGGTCGCCTCGATGCGAACCGGCTCGGTGATCGTCGACCTCGCCGCTCCCGGCGGCGGTAACTGCGAGCTCACCAAACCTGATGAGGAGGTCAACGCCAACGGTGTACTCATCCTTGGGCCCACCAACCTCCCCGCCGCGATTCCCGGGCAGGCGAGCCAGCTCTACTCACACAACGCCACCCGATTCCTCATGCAGATCCTCAAGGACGGTCAGGTCCAGCTCGATTTCGACGACGTCGTGATCAGCCAGACCTGCATCACGCACGACGGCAAGGCGATGGGTGAGCAGATCGAGGCCCTGCTGCAGGGAGCGACGGCATGAGCCCAGGGCAGACCCTGGCGCTCGGCGCGTTCATCTTCGCGCTCGCGGTCTTCGTCGGATTCCTGCTCATCTCGAAGGTTCCGACGATGCTGCACACGCCGCTCATGTCGGGCACGAACTTCATCCACGGCATCGTGCTCGTCGGAGCGCTCACTGTCGCCGCAGGCGCGAACGACACGCTCGGATACATCATCGCCATCGCGGCGGTGCTACTCGGCACGCTCAATGTCGTCGGTGGCTGGGTGGTGACCGATCGCATGTTGCAGATGTTCCGGCGGCGACCTGCCGCCGACGCGCACGCGCACAAGCCGGAGACGCCCACCACGACACCGGATCACTGAGCGCGATGCAGCCGTCCGCGCTCACCACCCTCGGTTACCTGGTGACCGCCGTCGCCTTCATGTTCGGCATTCAGCTGCTGCGCTCGCCCGCGACTGCGCGGCAGGGGAATCGCATTGCCGCGGTTGGCATGCTGCTCGTGCTGGGCATCACCGCGGCGCTCATCCACAATACCGGCAACTGGCCCTTGATCATCCCGCCGATCGTCGTCGGCACAGTCATCGGCGCGGTCTCCGCCCGCTTGGTGCGCATGACCGCGATGCCCCAGATGGTGGCCATCTTCAACGGGGTCGGGGGCGGTGCGGCCGCGCTGGTC
>PKYW01000010.1:0-6688 GCA_003132805.1 Candidatus Dormiibacterota bacterium
CAGCTCGTGCGACATGTTGGCGAGGAACTCCGACTTGTGCCGGCTCGCTGTCTCGAGCTCCCCATACAGGCGGCCCAGCTGGTCGTTCATCCGGTTGAGGTTCGTGGCGAGGGCACCGAGTTCATCGCGGTTGGGGACATCGACGTGGCCCGAGAAATCGCCCGAGGCGATGGCCTCCAGCCGGGCGTCCATTTTGCGGATCGGCCCGACGAGTGACCGGGAGATGAGGAATCCAAGGAGCAGCGCCACGACGACGCTCCCTGCCGCGACGCCGATGAAGAGGTGCTGCGAGTCCGCGTAGGCACTTGTGTTGATGGCGATCAGGCTGGTGGTGTCCTCCTTCGTGGTGCGCAGGAGCTGGTTCGCCCGATTCAGCAAATCGGTGGCGAGGTCGTTGCCCTGGGTGTCCTGTAGCAGCTGAGCCTGGGTTGCCTGCCCAGCTTTGTCGTAAGCGATGATCTCCGTGATCACCTTGGAGAATTGACTGGAATCCAGCTGGATCTGGCTGACGAGGTTCCTCTCGTCAGAAGGTGGCACGAAGCCGAGTTGGCTGATGTCTGACGCTGGGCCGATCGCGTTGCTCGCGATCTGGATGATTTGGTCCACCGCGAGGCTGACTTCCGCCGACGTGTTCACGTCCTTGAAGACCTTGGAAAAGTCACTATCCACTCGCACTGCCATCAGGTTGCCCAGCAGGACGACAGATGTTTGGATGTTCTGATATGCGACCGTTCGCTGTTGTAGCTGCCCGAGCGTGTCGATGCGATCGTTCGCGTCGCCGAGGACGCGGAGACCGAGAACCCCGACCGTGACGAGCAAGACAACGATTCCGACGAACGCGACGAGAAGCTTGCGGTTGACCGTGGCGGGCACGCGCGCAATGGCACGCACCAGCGGGTTGTCAGCCGGGCTCAGGAACGCTGGCAAATCAGGGCTTCAGGAAAGGCGTTGACCCGACCGAGCTGGTGATGAGCCACCGGCCGTTGATCTTGGCAACTTGCGCATTGGTGGCGACAACGGCGACCAGCGTACGGGTGGGGACGTTGATGAAGTGGCACTCGAAGTAGAGCGTGCCTGTATTGCCGCTGACGGTGATGCGAATCTTGTAGGCCGGCGTTTCGTCTACCCAGTCGTTCTGCGGTTGGAACGGCTTCGATTGAGCCCACATGGCGCGGATCTCGTCCTTCCCTGAAGCGGTCTGCGTGCCGATCTCGAACGTGGCGTTGTCAGCCCAGATAGTCATCATCAGGTCGAGGTCCTTCGTCGAAGAGGCCTTGTGCCAGGTCGCCTCGATCTGGTCGATCTGGTACATGTCCGCCTGCTTCTCCAGCGACGCCAACTGCGCGGATGTCACGCTGGACGATGGTGGATCCGAACTGCACCCGGCAACCACCAGTGCACCAGCGATCGTCGCCAGTATGAGTAGAACCCTTCCCATGATCGTCTACCTCCCAAGGACCGTCCGCCTGGCTCAGCACCTGGCACTTCGGTCAACGCATCAATAGCAGAATTCGCGGGGGTCTGCTGTCAGGTGGATGACACTTTGGGAGGTTGGAGCGGCGAGACCGCTCCGGGCTACTCGATGATCTCGCCCACATGCCTGTCGACGCCGCCCGATGAACGTACCGTCGCCGGAACGTCAGTGCCCGATTGGCAACGAACAGGCCATGGCGCGTGCGCACCAGCGCTTCAGGGCCGTTCGGCGCCCAAATGGACGCCCTTCGGCACTAGGCGTAGATGCACCAAACGTGTCGTACTGGTCCGGGATCGCCTCATCGGCGGACCGACGTCACCCTTTGAGGGGAATCACCTATGCACCTCGACCGACGACTCGCGCTCATCGGCACCGCCATCGGGAGCGTCGTCGTGCTCGCCGGATGCGGCGCCGCCACGAGCACCCCGCCGACCGCCGTCCCGACCACAGCGGCGACCGCGGCTCCGACCATCCCGACGGCGGTTCCGACCGCTGTCCCCACCGCCGCACCGACTCCCGTGCCCACGGCGGTTCCGCCGACCCCTAAGCCAACCCCGGTGGTGACGACCGGTGACGCCAACGCAGCTGGGTCTGCCGCGGGGTATCTCAGCGAGGATTCCGGATGGTCGAAAGCCGGTTTGATCGCGCAGCTTGATTCATCGTACGGCGATGGGTACACGCTCGCACAGGCGACCTACGGTGTCGATTCCCAGAACGCTAATTGGGATGCTCAAGCGGTCCTGTGCGCCAAGGGGTACCTCGCCACCGGATCGTTCTCGCGGGCCGGTCTGATCGCGCAGCTTGATTCCTCGTACGGGGATAAATTCACCTACGCGCAGGCCGTGTACGGCGTGACCGGTGCGGGCCTCTAAACCCCTTCGCTCCGCCGATGAAAGGGCGCCCTCCAGGGCGCCTTTTTCATGCCCGGCGGTGGTCGCTGCTGGCGCTGCGACGGTGATGAACGCTGGCAGGCCGGTGTTAAGGGTCGTCAGCGCCTAGTGCATGCGTCTGTACACAACGCCCCGGGTCGGTCAGGCGATCCTCGACTCGTCGGCCGCTCCGGTAGCACGCGGGCGACCGCGCAGCCCACCGCTGCTACCCGACGCCCCATTCCACGGTGCCAATGCGGAGGTCGTTGAATACCGGGAAGACAAGGCATCCGTCGATCACGTCCCCGGCGTCGATCGCGTAGCTGCCGCGATGGAAGTTTGTGCAGCCTTTGACGCCGTCGTTGACCTGAGCTTCTATCGGGCTCAGGTCAGCGGGGAGGAGGGATGCGTCGCGATTTGGGTCGACCAAAATTGAGCTCGCATACCCGAGGATCTCGAGCTTGGCGGCAACGAAGCGAAATCCGTTGCCAGGCTGTGCTCCGTTCGTTCCTTGAGCGTTGTCGATCAGCCCGATGAGCGTGACCTGCATCTCGTTTCCCGAAGGGCCCATGAACGTGTATGGCGTTCCCACCGAGAGTTCCACCGCCAAACGCGGTGCCGGCGCACCCGGCACCAATTTTGGGTCAGTCGGCGGTGGTACTTGCGAGGTGCCGTCGGCAGGCGCTGCCATCGATGAGGNNGCTCCCATGGTGTCTCCCTCCTTGGTCGCCGTCTGACGTGGCACCGGTGGTACCGCTGCTACCGTGCCACCGTCGCCTAATCGTGTCAGTCACCTAACCGACACCTCAGAGTCGAGGCATGGGAGACGAGCCACCCGGACGTAGGTGGAGGCCGGCGGCCGCACTCGCGGTGTTGGTCGCAGTCACTGCAACCGTGGGCGTCCTGATCGCCATCTTGCAACGTCCCGCTACCCACGCGCCGATGCGATCGACGGCCGTTGCCACGCCGACGCCAATCGCTCTCCAGGCTCCACCCTCCCTCAACCTGAGTGGAACGTGGGCGGGATTGTGCACAGGCCCGTTCAACGGCTTCTGTTCCCTTACGTGGACGCAGACCGCTCACGCGCTTGACGGGACGTTCGTGGTGTCATCACCGCCCGACAACCTCCACATCAGCGGCAATCTGACAGGCAGCACGATCAGTTTCGGCGCCGGCGGCGTGGCCACGTTCACCGGGACGGTGTCCGGCAGCACCATGTCCGGCTCGTACACCGACATCGCAAACGGGAAGACAGGCTCCTGGACCGTGACCATATCCGCCTGACTCGTCGGCGCACCGTCAATCCCTGTGCTCACAACCACGGTCCCGTTACCGCCGGCGTTTCAGACGGGCGGCCCCTCCTCGAATGCTCGCCATCGCCTTGCGCTTCATATCGATGACAGCGACCTCGCGGTCCGAAAGGACATAGCTGGAAACGGATGACGACGTCGCGGCGGTGCTACGGGGAGCTGATCGTGTTGTCGCCCCAGGAAGCGTCGGCACACTGTCGAGGCAGAGGGCTCGGAGCTCTTCCGGTGACAAGCCATCAGGTGGTTTCTCGAACGTCACGAAGAACTCAAATTCCCCAGGCTGCGTCGTGCGGAAGGCGACGAATGGCATGGTGACGAGATCCATCTGCATCAGTGTGGCTATCAGCGCAACAAACGTTGCATCGGAGAAGACCCAACAATGCGTGTCGAGGTATGCATCCGTGGTTGCAGCCTTGGTGGCAAAGGCAAGAGCGGTTTCGACGTCCTCCGGTGGATCGTTGTGGCCGGGTCGTCCACCCCATATGGCACCTGGATCGACGGCCACGTACCGGTAGAAATGATCGAAGATGGCACGAACAGCCGGACGGCGGAGGTTGAGCAGATACGCTTCCACAACCTCCGAGATGTCGGAGTTGCGCCGGCGCACGTCGAACGTGTATCTGCGATCGGGGAGCGCCAAGCTGAGGCGACCTCCGGGTCGAAGCACGGCTGCCACCTCGTCGAGCCAGCCCACAAGGTCGGGAACGTGCTCGAGGACGTGCGACGCTACGACGTAGTCGAACGGTGCAGACGCGCCGACGGCTTCGGCGAGCGTATTTGCGCCCCAGACAAAGTCCGTTGACACAATCTTGCGCTCATCGACGTCCGGATCATTCGTGTATTTGGTGATGAGGTCATCGGTCGAGAGGTGGTCGACGTAGTACACATCACCGGAGCTCCGCTGGACAATCGGCGATGCGAGCGGGCCAATTTCGAGTCCGCGGCCCTTCGCAACGTCGATGTGCTCTCGGAGACGATCGAATCGGTCCATCTCGCGAAGTGTATACGTGACGACGAGGTCATCCACCTACAGGCACTGACGGCGCCCCGCGTGCGCCTGATGGATCACGCGGCACCGGCGGAGTCCACCGAAAGAGAAGAGCGGCCAGCCGACCACAAGGGACGGCAGGCCATCAAATCTAGGAGTGTGTGGTCAGCACCAGCACGCGGTTGTTCCAGATGTCGGTCAGGTACACCGTGTCGCCGTTGAAGGCCACTTCATACGGGTAGATGACCGTGTCCGCCGGAACCGCCGGAATCCCCATGCTCGCCTCGGTCGCGCTGAAGTTCAGCGCACCCGTGGTCGACATCGACACGATCCGGTTGTTGCCGATGTCCGAGACCCAGATGCTCCCGTCCGGCGCTACGGTCACGCCCCACGGCACCTTGAATCCGGTCTGCTTCCCGGTACCGGTCGGCTTGCTGATCGGCGTCGCCCAGACGCCCGTCGGGGACATGCTCTGGATGCGGTTGTTGAGCGTGTCGGCGACCCAGACGGTGCCGTCAGGTGCGACCGAGATCCCAGTGGGGTTGTTGAGGTTGCCGGCCGGCGCTGTTGTCCCAGTGGTGCCCTTCTGGCCGTAGGTTGCGTCCCACGCGAATGTGGTGGGGTTGTTACCGATGGTGAACCGCTGGATGCGGTCGTTGCCGGAGTCGTCAACGAGCAGCGTGCCATCTGGGGCGAACGCAATGCCCTGGGGGAAGCTGAACTGTCCGTTGCCGGTCCCGGCCTTGCCGTAGATACCGCCTGGCAGCGGCGTGCCTGTCGGTGAGAATGCTGCGATCTGGTTGTTCTCGCGGTTGGCCACGAAGATGTCACCGGTGCCCGGCTGGATCGCGAAGTCCCATGCGAAGTTGATCGCGCCGCTCTGCGAGACGTTGCCGCGGAAGCCGAAGCTTGTCGCGCCGGTGCCGTCGGAGTTCATGTACTCGACGCGCTGGTTCCAGTAGTCCTGGATGTAGATCTGACCGTTGGCTGCGACGTGGACACCGCGAGGCGAGTTGACTCCGGGGACCGGGGGTGCAACGGGAGTCGTGTTCACCGTCGGAGTAGCCCCAGTCGAGGTGAAGGTCATCTCGTGAAGGTTGAAGCCCCACTCATCGGTAAGCAGGAGATGGTTGTCCGAAGTGACCGTGAGCCCACGCGGTCCGACGAACTGACCCGGTCCCGACGCAGCCGACGGGATGATGTACGCGGGCGTCGCGTTCGTGTAGTGGCCACCGCTCTGAGTGAGCGAGAAGACCACGATCCGCTTGCCACCTGAGTCGGTGATGAATGCGAGTGTCCCGTCAGCGCTCACGGCGACTCCGCGCGGGTCGTCGGTGAACTGGCCGGGGCCTGTGCCCAGGCTGCCGAACTGCTTGAGCAGCGTGCCAGCGCTGCTGTAGATGTCACACGTGTGATTGCGCGCGTTCATCACGAACACATCGCTGTTCGGTGCAACCGTGACCTGGCGTGGCTGGTTCAGCGAGCCCTGTCCGAACGAGGTGATGTACGTATAGACGTTGTTAGCGCCGATGCTGAACTTCTCGACCCTGCCGGCGCCGTCGACTGCGTAGAGCCAGTTGTTGACCGGATCAACGGCAACGCCATATGCCTGATTGAACTGATCATTCCCGGTTCCCTTGGTCCCGAACTGCGTGATGGCGGTGAATGCACTGGGGGAGTTGGTCGCGCACGCCGAGGGCGAGAACGAGAAAACTTCGATGCGGTTGTTCGGCGTGTCCGCCAGGTAGAGCTCGCCGTTTGCCGAGTCGTAGTCGAGCGCTCGCGCGTCGCCCATCTGACCGAGGAGATTGCCCTGAAGGCCACCCTCCTGACAGTCGATTGCATCCGTGGTCCGGTTGACGGCAAGGATCCGGAAGTTGCCCGCGTCAAGGACGAAGTAGTACTGCGAATCGTTGGTGACGTCGACTGGATACATCGAAGCCTGACCAGGGCCGACCAGGGTGCTGGCGTAGGTCGGCGCCACGAGCAGTCCGGTGCCACCAGTACCGCCGGTCGTCAGCGTGTACGTCAGGATCCGGTCGTTGTA
>PKYW01000010.1:6732-19852 GCA_003132805.1 Candidatus Dormiibacterota bacterium
GTGACATGGCCGGCACTGACGGCCAGCTCGACCACGCGGTTGTTGCCGCTGTCAGCGACGAAGACGTTGCCTGTGGTTGGATCAACCGCGATCCCGGTCGGCGTGTTGAACTGCCCGCTGCCACTGCCGAGGCTCCCGTAGTTCGCAACGACTGTCTTGGTCGACACGTTCCAGGAGTCGATGCGGTTGTTCTTCGTATCGGCAACCCACGCGTAGCCGCCGGAGATAGCGATCGAATCCGGGTAATCAACGTCGGCGGGTGCCGTACCGAGGGTCTGCGTCACGTATGTCCCCGCGCCGCATCCCGACATTGCCGGCGAGGTGATCGGCGGCAGGATCTGGATGTCGCTCTGCTTGGTGTCGGCGANNTTGCCGGTGGCCGGATCGACGGCGACTCCGCGCGGCCAGTTGAAGTCACCCGTGTCGGTGAAGCCACGCTGCCCGCAGAAGTTGATCAAGCTGCCGGTTGGCGAGAAGACGGCAACACGCTGGTTGACCGTGTCCATGGCGACGATGTCGCCGGAAGCATCAAAGCTGATGCCGCGCACCTGGTTGAACACCGAGGTACTGGTATTGCCTGGCCCGACGATCGGAACGGGAAGCGTCTGGTCGTACTCATAGGTGCCAAGTGCGGTGGGGGTGAACTCCTCGAGGCGATTGCCCCAGAGATCGGCGCCCCAGACATTGCCGGCCGAATCGACGGCCACGCGTCGAAGCTGCGTGAACGTCCCGTTCTGTGAATCGCTGCCCGGTCCGCCGATGTTGGCGACCCAGGTGCCGTTGGGCGTGAACTCCTGAATGCAGTCGTCGTTGGAGTCCGCGACGTAGATCGCCTCACCGCCGGCGCCGCCGTTCATGAAGGGATCGGTGCCGACCGCGACGCCGTACGGATTCTTGAACGCGCCGTTGCCGTTGCCGCTGCAGACCGCGGTGGTGCTGCTCTGCGTTCCCTTGGTACCGAACGCATTGACGCAGTTCCAGGCCGAACCGCTCCAGCTGAACTCGAGGATGTTGTTGTACTCGTAGTTCGCGACATACACGTTGCCCGCCGCATCGGCCGCCGCATCACGCATGCGGTTGAGCTTGAAAGTCGTCTTCGTCCCGGCGGCGCCGCAGTTGCCGGTCGTATCGGTGATCGTCGCCGCCGCAGCGGGTGTCACCGCGGTGCCATTGGTGTTCCAGACGGTGATCTGACTCTTGGTGCCGTCGGAGACGTACACACGCTGTCCGGCGGGAAGATTCGGCAGACTCGCGGTCGTGTTGCTGACCGTGATGCCGATTGGCGCACCGTTGCCGGTGACCTCGCTCTTCCATTTCGTGATGTACGTGCCGGTGGGACTGAGTTCCATGACGCGGCCGTTGCCGTTGTCCGCAACGTAGACGTTGCCCGACGAGTCAACGCCGACGTCGCGGGGCTGCTCGAACTGGATGTTCGTCGCGCTGGCGCCCGTGCCTTCGGTGCCGACGCGCCAGATCTGCGTGCCGGTCGGCGTGTACTCGGCAACCTGGTTGTTTCCGGTGTCGGCGATGATGATGTCGCCGGCGTTCGGGGCTCCCTGAGGCACGATCTCCATGCCCGACGCGTACATGGTTGCGTGGCCGGGGCCACCGATGGTCGACGAATACGCCGCTGTGATCGTTGGGTCAGCAGCCTGCACCGGCGAGGCTGCGGCGAGTCCTGCAGTGGCAGCTGTCGTTCCGACGACAACGCCGATCAGCGATCCAAACCGAAACCTACGCGCCAATAGCCCTGCCGACATACGCCCCCCTGAGCCTCGCGAAGCTCGTGCCAAACCTACCTGATGAGATCGAAAGCCCATTCTACTGGATTCGTATGGATCGCGGCAAACGCGCCAATCATGGGCGCCCCTCCTCGCGCTTCAGCTCCTCGCGGCCGATGATCGAGTAGTGGACCTCGTCGGGGCCGTCCATGAACCTGGCCGATCGCGCGTACGCGAACATCTGGGTCAACGGCAGGTCCTGGGAGACGCCGGCGCCCCCGTGCACCTGGATAGCCCGATCGATCACCGCCTGCGCGATGTTGGGCGCGACCACCTTGATCGCCGAGATCTCGAAGCGGGCCCCGAGGCTCCCCTGGGTATCGAGCAGCCAGGCGGCTTTCTGGCACAACAACCTCGCCTGCTCGATCTCGATGCGCGACTTGGCGATCTGCTCGCGCACCACACCTTGCTCGGCGAGCCGCTTGCCGAACGCCGTGCGTGACTTCGCGCGCTCGCACATCAAGGAGAGCGCCCGCTCGGCGGCACCGATCAACCGCATGCAGTGATGGAGACGGCCGGGACCGAGCCGCGCCTGGGCGATCATGAAGGCGGTCCCCTCATCGCCGATGCGGTTCGACTGCGGCACCCGCACGTTCTCGAGCAGCACCTCGCAGTGGCTCCCCGGGTCGTCGAAGCCGAACACCTTGAGCTGGCGAACGATGGTGACCCCAGGCGCATCCATCGGCACCAGCACCATCGTGTGCCGGGCATGGCGTTCCGCCTCGGGATCGGTCACGCCGATGAGCAGGATGACCTTCGCATTCGGATGCGCTGCACCACTGGTGAACCACTTATGGCCATTGATGACGTAATCGTCGCCGTCGCGATCGATACGCGTGGCCAGCTGGGTGGGATCCGAGCTTGCCACCTCGGGCTCGGTCATGCCGATGCAGGAACGGATCTCGCCCGCGAGCAGCGGCGTCAGCCACCGCTCCTGCTGCGCCGGCGTGCCGAACTGCGCGAGCACCTCCATGTTTCCCGTGTCGGGCGCGGAGCAGTTCATCGCCTCAGACGCGATCGAGCTCCACCCCATGATCTCGGCGAGCGCGCCGTACTCGAGGTTGGTGAGGCCCGCGCCGAACCGCTTGTCGGGCAGGAAGAGGTTCCAGAGACCGCGCCGGCGCGCCTCGGCCTTCAGCTCCTCCATGACCGGCGAGATCTTCTGCGGGATCGTCTCGGCGGAAAACCCGCGCCAGTACTCCTCCTCCGCCGGCCGGATGCGCTCATCCATGAAGCGCCAGACCTTCTCGCTGAGCTCACGCACCCTCGGGGTCTCCGTGAAGTCCATGTTCAGCCTCCTTCGGTGGAATGCAACCGGTCCAGTGCCGCGATTCCGCTGTCGACGATGGCCGGCACCATCTCCCCCATCGTCTCAAAGCCCTCGCCGACAGTCATCCCCATCAGGAATCGCGCGGTGATGCCCTCGGCGATGATCGCCAGCTTGTATGCGCCGAGCGCGATGTACCACTCCAGCGAGGTCAGGTCGCGCTGCGTTCCCGCAGCGTAATCGCGGAGCAGGTCGGCCCGCTTGTAGAAGCCGTCCTCGACGGTGATCGCCCGGCCGTGCAGCGTGCGCGCCGCCGCCTCGGACGCGTCATCCGCCCAGTACACGCAGAGCAGCCCGACGTCGCAGAGCGGATCGCCGATGGTGCACATCTCCCAGTCGATGACGGCGACGATGCGCGACGGATCTGCCGGCGCGTACATCACGTTGTCGAGCCGGTAATCGCCGTGCACGATGCCCGGCGCCGACGGCGCGGGGACTGTCTCGTCAAGCCGGCGACGGAGCTCCTCGATGCTCGGCAGGTCGCGGGTCTTCGACGCCTCCCACTGCTGCCACCAGCGCCGCACCTGGCGCGCGAGAAAGCCGTCGGGATGACCGAAGTCGCCGAGCCCAACCGCGTCGGGGTCGATGGCATGCAGTTGCAGCAGCGTCGCGACCAGCGCGGACGACATCGCGCGCCGTGTCTCCATCGTGTCGGCAAACTCGACTGGCAGCGCGTCGCGGACCACATGGCCGTCGATCCATTCCATGACGTAGAAGCGCGCCCCGATCACCGACTCGTCCTCGCAGAGCGCGATCACGTGAGGCACCGGGATCCCGGTGCCCTGCAACGCCGCGAGCACGCGATACTCGCGAGCCATGTCGTGCGCGGTGGGCAGCACNNTCGAGCCCCGGCGGCGATGTCACTGAGGAGGCGGCGAGTGCCCGTGACGCCGGCGCCGGATCTCCGCGACCTGGAGTCGCAATGTCGCGCGCTCGAGCGCCATCACCGCCTCCTCGTTGCCCACGTTCTGGGCGAGGAGTTCCTGCGCCTTCTTGCGCGCTTCCTCGGCACGGGCTTCATCGATGTCCTCCGCGCGCTCAGCGGCATCCGCGAGGATGGTCACCTTGTCAGGCAGGACCTCGAGGAATCCGCCCGAGACGGCAAGCACGTGCTCGGCTTCCTCGTTGCGAATCGTGACGACACCAGTGCGCAGCGGCGTGAGCAGCGCGATGTGCTGCGGCAGCACACCGAGGTCACCTTCCACCCCGGGCGCGAGCACGAAGTCAGCCTCCTCGCTGAAGACGCGCCCCTCCGGGGTGACGAGTTCGACCTGCAGCTTGTTGGCCATGCCGGCTATGCCTTCGCGTCCTCGTCGGGCTTGGCAGCTGCGGCGTCAGCGGCGGGAGTTGCGTCGGTCGACGCGTCGGCAGCAGATGCTCCGTCAGCGGACTTGTCAGTGGAAGCGTCGTCTTTCGGCGCGGCTTCAGCAGGCGCGGTACCTTGCTCTGCCGGCGCCTCGGTGGTGGCAGCAGCAGGCACGGCCTCAGCAGGCGCCGCGCCCTCCGCTGCCGGAGCCTCGGCAGGCGCCGCGCCCTCCGCTACCGGAGCCTCAGCAGGCGCCCCGCCCTCCGCTGCCGGAGCCTCAGCAGGCGCCCCGCCCTCCGCTGCGGGAGCCTCAGCAGGCGCGGCGATCGGTGCCGTCTCGGCAGGCTTCGCAGCGCCGCTGTCCTCGCCCTTCAATTCGGCCGCACGCGCCACAGCCTCGTCAATCGTCCCGCACATGTAGAAGGCGTCTTCGGGCAGGTCATCGTGCTTGCCGTCGAGGATCTCGCCGAACCCGCGGATCGTTTCCTCGAGCGGCACGTACTTGCCCTCGCGGCCGGTGAAGACTTCGGCGACGAAGAAGGGCTGCGAGAGGAAGTTGCGCACGCGGCGCGCACGACCCACCGTCTGCTTCTGGTCTTCGGTGAGCTCTTCCTGGCCGAGGATGGCGATGATGTCCTGGAGTTCCTTGTACTCCTGGAGCACCCGCTTCACGCCCTGCGCAACGCGGTAGTGCTCCTCACCAACGACGTTGGGGTCGAGCACACGGCTGAAGGACTCGAGTGGATCGACCGCCGGATAGATGCCCGCCTCAGAGATCGACCGGCTCAGCGTGACCGTCGCGCCGAGGTGGCCGAATGTCGTCGCAACCGCAGGGTCGGTGAAGTCGTCGGCCGGCACGTAAATGGCCTGCACGGATGTGATCGATCCCTTGTTGGTGGAGGTGATCCGCTCCTGCAGGTCGCCCATCTCGGTGGCCAGCGTCGGCTGGTACCCGACCGCGGACGGCATGCGGCCGAGCAGCGCCGACACCTCGGCACCGGCAAGCGTGTACCGGAAGATGTTGTCGATGAAGAGCAGCGTGTCGGCGCCCTTCTCATCACGGAACCACTCGGCGATGGTGAGCGCGGTGAGCGCGACGCGTGCGCGCGCACCCGGCGACTCGTTCATCTGCCCGTACACCAGCGCGGTCTGGTCGAGCACCTTGGACTCCTGCATCTCGCCGTAGAGGGCGGTGCCCTCGCGGGTCCGCTCGCCGACACCGGCGAACACCGAGTACCCGGCGTGCTCACGCGCGATGTTGCGGATCATCTCCATGACGATGACGGTCTTGCCGACTCCCGCGCCGCCGAAGAGTCCGATCTTCGAGCCCTTGGAGAAGGTGCAGATGAGGTCGATGACCTTGATGCCGGTCTCGAGAATCTCCGTCTCTGTCGACTGCTCGGAGATGGTTGGCGCGGCGCGGTGCATCGACATCCGGGCCGTGCCCTTGAACGGGCCCTTGCCGTCGATGGTGTCGCCGATGACGTTGAACATGCGCCCGAGCGTCTCCTCGCCGACCGGCACCTGAATCGGCGCACCGGTTGCGCGCACGGCGTCGCCGCGGCGCACACCCTCGGTCGTGTCCATGGCGATGGTGCGCACGGTGCTATTCCCCAGGCTCTGCTGCACCTCGAGCACGAGGAGCTTGCCGTCCTCGCGATCCATCTCGAGCGCGTCGAGAATCTCGGGCAGGCGCTCGCCCGTGAACTCGACGTCGACGACCGGTCCGATCACCTGCACAACAGCGCCGGTGCCGGACTGCAACTCCACAACTGCCATCTCTCTCTCCTCAGCCTTCAAGCGCCGCGGCGCCGGAGACGATCTCCATCAACTCTGTTGTGATCGACGCCTGCCGCACCTTGTTGGCGGTGAGGGTCAGGTCCTCGATGAACTCGCTTGCGTTGTCGGACGCGTTGCGCATCGCAATCATGCGTGCAGCCTGCTCGGATGCCCCGTTTTCCAGCACGGCGCGATAGATCTGCGCCTCGACGTATCGAGGCAGCAGCGCGTCGAGCACGTCCTTCGGGTCGGGTTCGTACTCGAAGTCAGCGCTGACCGCCTTCGCATCCTCGGGTGGCACGACGGGGATCACCCGCTGCAACACCGTCTGCTGGCGGCCGACGCTGATGAAGCGCGCATACACGATGTCGATCTGCTGGACGTCGCCTCGCTCGTACTGCTCCATCGCCACCCGCGCGGCGGGGAGCACGTCGCCCATGGTCGGCCGATCGCCGAGCATGCTCTGGTCGGCGATGAGGTCACGGTGCAGGCGCCGGAGCACGTCGCGACCCCTGCGACCGATCGTGACGTAGGAGACCGGGACCTGAGTCTTGGCAGCGTCGCTCAACGCAAGTCGAGTGTTGTTGCTGTTCAGCGCGCCGGCCAGGCCTCGATCCGCGGTGACCAGGATGATCAGCCGCTTCTGGACCTCGCTGACCTTGAGAAACGGATGCTCGTACTGCGGTGACCGGCGCATCAGCTCGGTCATGATGCTGGCGATCTCGTCGCTGTACGGGCGCGCCGCGAGCACGCGCTCCTGGGCGCGGCGCATGCGCGCCGCGGCGACGAGCTCCATCGCCTTGGTGATCTTGCGCATGTTCTGCACGCCCTTGATCCGGCGGCGCAGATCGCGCAGGCTTGGCATGGAGCGTCAGCCTCTGCTGCTGCGCCGAAGTGCGCGGATAAGCAACCGCACGGTCATCCGGCGAACGTCTTCTTGAACTCTTCGACGGCGGAGCGAAGCGACGCTTCCGTCTCTTCGGAGATGCGACCGCTTGTGGAGATCACTTCCTCGATGTCCGGATGCGACTGGTCCATGAAGCGCAGGAGGCTCTTCTCGAAGTCGCGGACGCGGTCGAGAGGAACATCGTCAAGGAATCCGCGCGCGCCGGCGAAGATGCTGATGACCTGCTTCGCCATCGGCATCGGCTCGTACTGGGGCTGCTTGAGCAGCTCGGTCATGCGCTGACCGCGGTCGAGGCGGTCGCGTGTGCCCTTGTCGAGGTCGGCGGCGAACTGCGCGAATGCCGCGAGCTCGCGATACTGCGCGAGGTCGAGGCGCAACTGCCCGGCGACCTGCTTCATCGCCTTGGTCTGCGCGTCACCACCGACTCGCGAGACCGAGAGACCGACATTGATGGCGGGCCGGATGCCGGCGTTGAAGAGGTCGGTCTCGAGGTAGATCTGGCCGTCGGTGATCGAGATGACGTTGGTCGGGATGAACGCAGAAACGTCGTTCGCCTTGGTCTCGATGATCGGCAGCGCGGTGAGCGTGCCACCACCTTCGGCCTCGCTCATGCGCGCGGCGCGCTCGAGCAGGCGGGAGTGCAGGTAGAAGACGTCGCCCGGGTATGCCTCGCGGGATGGTGGGCGCCGCAGCAGCAATGACAGCTCGCGATACGCGTCCGCGTGCTTGCTGAGGTCGTCGTAGATGATCAGCGCGTGGCCGCCCTTCTGCATGAAGTACTCGCCCATCGCGCATCCCGCATAGGGAGCGAGGAACTGCAGCGGCGCGGGATCCGACGCGGTCGCGGCAACGATGATGGTGTGCTCCATGGCACCGTGTGACTCAAGAGTCGCCTTGATCTGCGCCACCTTCTGGGCGTTCTGTCCGATGGCGACGTAGATGCAGATGACCCCGGTGCCCTTCTGGTTGATGATGGCGTCGATCGCGATCGCGGTCTTGCCGNNCGGCCGATCGGGATCATCGAGTCGATCGCCTTGAGGCCGGTCTGCATCGGCGTATCAACGTTCTCGCGCTCGATGACACCCGGCGCGACGCGTTCGGTCGGGAATGACTGCGCAGTCTCGATCGGTCCGCGGTCATCGAGCTGCTCACCGAGCGCGTTGACCACGCGGCCGACCAGCTCGTCACCGACCGGCACCTCTGCGATGCGCCCGGTGGTGCGAACCGCGTCGCCTTCCTGGAGATGCTCGTACGGCCCGAGGATGACCGCGCCGACGCCGTCCTCGCGGAGGTCAAGCGCGAGCGCGAGCACGGTGCCTGTCCCACCGGGGCCGGGCATCTCGAGCAACTCGCCGGCCATCGCGTGTTCGAGGCCGTAGATGCGCGCGATGCCGTCACTCACCGAGGTGATGACGCCCTCGTTGGCGTCGACCACTGGTGCCTCGAAGCTAGCAATGCGTTGCTTGAGGATCTCGCCGATCTCGTCGCTGCGTATAGCCATCAGTTAGTCGTTCCTCTCTCGTGCTTAGGCAAGCGCTGCCTGGAGCTGTTGCAGGTGGGTGCGCACGCTGTCATCGATGACCCGGTCACCGATGCGGATCACGAGCCCGCCGATGATCGTTGGATCGGTGCGCACGGTGGTCTCGACGTCACTCCCGAGCTGCTTGCGCAGCGTTTGGCGAATGTGCTTTTCGAGGTCCTTGTCGACTGGGATCGCGGTGATGACCTCGGCGCGGACGACGCCCGACGCCTTGTCGGCCAGTGCGTCGTAATGCGTGAGGATCTCGCGGACAATCCCGATGCGGCGCCGCTCGATGAGCAGTCGCGCGAGGTTGCGTGCCTCGGGCGACATGCCCTTGAGCAGCTTCATCCCCTCGCGAACCCGTTCGGCGAGGCTCGTCTTCGGATTCACCAGGGCGGTGGCGACCGACGGGTCGCCGAGCACCTCGACCACGCCCGCAAGCTGATCACGCCAGCCGGCGATGTCCTTCGCTTCCTGGGCGAGCGCGAAATACGCCTCGGCGTAGCGGCGGGCGATGATGCTCGCGCGGTCCATCGTCAGTTCTGTCCCGCCTTGGCGCCGGGATTGTCCCCGACCTTCTGCAGCGCGTCGTCGATGAGCCGCTGATGCGTCTTGGAATCGATCGCCGATCCCAGCACGCGCTCGCTGGCGGCGACCACCATCTTGGCCACCTCGGCGCGCAGATCCTGGATGGCACGATCGCGCTCTCCGCCGATCTCGATCCGGGCGCGTTCGATCAACGCCTCCGCGTCAGCCCTGGCCTTGGCGAGGACTTCGGCGGCATCACCCGTCGCCTCCTGGTGTGCGCGGTTGAGGATCTCGCGCGCCTGAGTCCGCGCTTCCTCGAGCGTCTGCTCGACCTGCACCTGCACCTTGGCCAGGCGCTCCTCGGATTCCTGCGCCGCACGGAGCCCTGCCTCGATCTTGTCCTCGCGCTCAGTTGCCGCCTTGATGATGCGCGGATAGGCGTACTTCCCGAGGATGAGGATCATCACGATGAACGCGATGAGCTCCGCAAAGAAGGTCCCATTCGGCGTCAGGAGTCCGGCGTCGGCGAGCATCGGTGTCACGACTCGTCTTATTTGGCGATGACGTAGATGAAGAAGAAGCCGAGCGCCAGGTTGATGAAGTACATGCCTTCGACGAGTCCGATGATCAGGAACATCGTCACCTGCAGACGTCCCTGCGCCTCGGGCTGGCGTGCGGTGCCGGCGATGGTTGCGTTGCCCGCGAGGCCGTCACCGATGGCGGCGCCGATCGCGCCTCCGCCGAGTGCAAGACCGGCGGCGATCAGCGCTCCCATCTGGAGCAGTGCTTGGGCGGTGGTCATGTCGTCTCTCTCCTCAACTCGTTGCTGTGTGCTGTCGCCCCGTGATGCTCTTCCTCGAGCCCTTCACGGGCCATACCGAAATAGATGATGGTCAAAAGCATGAAGATGAATGCCTGAATCGTGCCGATGAGGAACACGTCAAAGAGCTTCCAGGCAACGAGCAGGATGACCCAGATCGGCGAGAGCGCGGTCTGAAGCACCGACGACCCTGCAAACGCGGTGAAGCCCAGGGTGAGCAGGTACACCATGACGAGGCCGCCGAAGATGTTGCCGAATAGTCGGAGCGCGAGGCTGAGCGGCTTGGCGATCTCCTCGATGATGTTGAGCGGCGTGAAGAAGATGCGTCCGATCAGTGGCAGCTCGAACGGTTTGGTGAAGCGACGCAGGTAGCCGCGAAACCCGAGGACGTGGATGCTGTACCACTGCACGATCACGATGACGGCGATTGCCATCGCCAGCGTCAGGTTGATGTCCGCCGCGGCCGGCTCGACCGGCTTGGTCAGGGGAAAGAAGTCGAGCCAGTTCGCGAGCAGGATGAAGATGAAGATGGTGGCCGCGATGGGGATGACGAACGCCGTCCCTTGATCCGAAACCATCTCCTTGGTGAGGTTGCGGATGTAGCTGAGCAGCAGTTCCAGCACCATCTGCAGCTTGCCCGGTCTCCCATGGCTGAGCCGGTACGCGACGCCGAGACCGAGCGCGAGCGTCAGCACGATTGCAATGCCGCTCGAGATCAGCGTGTCGTAGTTGAACGTGCAGAAGAACGCGTTGCCGCAGATCTGAATGGTCGGGTGGGTACCCGGCGGAACGTCAGCCGCGACGATCATTTGAACCGCATCGACTCGCGCAGCGCCGCGGCGGCAAGCACCACCTGAGAGATGCCGAGGCCAAGGATCACGAGCCACACGTTGGCAATCCCGAAGGCGAGTCCAATCGCGATGCCGATCATGCTCAGGGTGACGATCCGCAGCAGGCTCGTGGCCAGGAACGGCACCGGGAGCGAGATCAAACGGGCGGCGAGCGCGCCGTTGAGCGATCCGAGTGCAAGGCCCGTGGCAAACGCACCGCCCATTCCTGCATGCCCGAGGACGATCCCCACGACGGCGGCAACGACCGCGACACCGGCGCAAACGATCGCCGCGTTACGGATCAGGCGCAGGGCATTTGCGGATGGCGTTGGGCGTGCGGACGTACCTTCCGAGATCACCTCGACCACCACTGCCTATCTAGGACTGTCAAACCAAGGCAACGATATCAATTGGGCCTCGCGAGAGGCCCAGCGTCCTTTCAGATGTAGCGTCTGAACTGGGCGAATACGCTGTAACAGGATGCGGTGATCCCGACCAGCAGGCCAATCAGCACGCCAAACGGGCTCGTCTTGAGGAAGTGGTCCACTGCGACCCCGATCAGCAGCGGCACGATCAGGGCAATCGCGCTCGAGACTCCCATGCCGGCGAGCTCGGCGCCGCTCGGCTTGCGTGGCTGCGGGGTGCTGCTCAATCGGCCTCGCCGCGGTGGTGGATGTGCGATGGCAGGACCCTGCGGCCGTCGACCTGCACCTCGCTCTCCTCAGTGGCCGCCACGAAAGGGAGACGCGGCGCTCGGCGCCGGTTTCGCCAGATCAGCGCCACCAGGGCGACGACGAGGAGCCCGAGCGCGACGTCGATGATCCGGCGGTGCCCATAGATGGTGAGCGCGAGGCAGCCGAGGATCCCGGTGACCAGATAGAAGGTGAGCGCGGTCTCGATCGGGTTCAGCCCCACCGCGCGGAGACGGTGGTGCAGATGCCCCGCGTCGGGCGCCGCCGGGTTGCGGCCCGAGAGGGCGCGACGAACGATGGCGAACAGCGTGTCGCCGATCGGCAGGCCGAGCGCGATCAACGGGACCAGGATCGAGAGGCCGACGACCACCTTGGCGACCCCGAGGATGGTGATCACCCCGAGCGCGATGCCGAGGAAGTGCGAGCCCGAGTCGCCCATGAAGACCCGCGCCGGCGGAAGGTTGAAGACCAGGAAGCCGAGGCAGCAGCCCATCACCGCCCCGCTCAGGATCACGACCCCGCTCTGGATGTCGTGCTCCGTCGAGATGCGGCTGATCGCGGCGAGCAGGCAGACGCCCGCGACGATCGCGACCACGCCCGCGGCAACGCCATCCGCACCATCGAGCAGGTTCACGGAGACCTGCATCCCCACAAGCCACACCACCGTGACCGGCGCCGTCAGCAGGCCGAGCTCCCATAACGACGTGTGGGCGCCGGGAATCGCAATCGACGTGATCGTGATGCCGAGCAGCACGGCGAGGACGCCCACCCCCACCTCGATGCCGAGCTTGCTCAGCCAGTTGAGATCGAGGATGTCGTCGATGGCCATCGCGATCGTGATCGCGCCGGTGACAGCGACCACCTGCCAGCGCTCGGTGATGCCCGATCCGAAGAAGGCGATGGCGACCGCGAAGCCGATGAACAGCGCGATGCCGCCGAGGCGCGGCGTCGCCCGCGCGTGGAGATGGCGGTCACCGTCGGGCTGGGCCACCGCCCCGGTGCGTCGCGCGAGCCACATCGACCCCGGCACTGCCGCGATACACACCGCGCTCGCGATGAGAAACGGCGGCAGCGCGCTCAGCCAGGGCGATCCCGTGGCGACGGCGGCGATCACGCGGTGGATGCACCTCGATACGGCAGCGGGAAGCGGCGGCACAGCGCACGGCTGCCCTCGCGGACCTCGTCCCGAACAGCCGGGTCGTCAAAGCCGCCGAGCATGCGGGCGACGAGGCCGGCGATCTCGTCCATCTCCGCCACGCCCATCCCCCGCGTGGTGACCGACGGCGACCCCAGCCGGATGCCGTTCGGGTTGTACGGCGTGCCGCCGTGCCCGGGGAAGGCGTTGGCGTTGACGGTCACGCCCACCTCATCAAAGGCTGACTGCACCGCGCGCCCGCGCAGACCGGTGGGACGCAGATCGATGACCATCAGGTGGTTGTCAGTGCCGCCGGTGGTCAGCTCGAGGCCGCGCCGCGTCAGGCCGGCGGCCATCGCCTTGGCGTTGGTCACCACCGCCTGTGCGTAGTCCCGGAATTCCGGCTGGGCGCACTGCTTGAACATCACCGCCTTCGCGGCGATGGCGTGCATCTGCGGGCCGCCCTGGACGTTCGGGCAGACGGCCTTGTCGA
>PKYW01000037.1 GCA_003132805.1 Candidatus Dormiibacterota bacterium
ATGTGCCCGCGCTGCGAAGGCCGGGGCGTGATCTCCGATCTCGACCTCACCCAGCTCTTCGACGACTCCAAGTCGCTCGCCGAGGGCGCGATCATCATCCCCGGCTACACCGTGGACAACTTCTTTGCCGTGCGGCCCTACCTCGAGTCGGGCATCCTCGACCCGGACAAGCCGATCCGCAAGTACACCAAGAAAGAGCGCGACGACCTGCTCTACAAAGAGGCGACGCGAATCAAGGTCGACGGCATCAACCTCACATACGAGGGGCTGATCCCGAGGATCCAGAAGTCGTTCCTGGCAAAGGACATCGACGCGCTCCAGCCGCACATCCGCGCCTTTGTGGAGCGCGCGGTGACATTCAGCGTCTGCCCCGAGTGCGGCGGCACCCGGCTCAGCGACGCCGCTCGGTCGTCGAAGATCAAGGGGATCAGCATCGCCGACGCCTGCGCGATGCAGATCAGCGACCTCGCGGAGTGGGTGCGTGGCATCAACGAACCGTCGGTCGGTCCGCTGGTGTCATCGCTGCAGCAGACCCTCGACTCGTTCGTCGAGATCGGGTTGGGGTACGTCTCGCTCGAACGCCCGTCGGGAACGCTGTCGGGCGGCGAGGCGCAGCGCGTCAAGATGATCCGCCACCTCGGATCCTCGCTCACTGACGTCACGTACGTCTTCGACGAGCCCACGGCAGGGCTGCACCCGCACGACATCCAGCGAATGAACGAGTTGCTCCTGCGGTTGCGGGACAAGGGCAACACCGTGCTCGTGGTGGAGCACAAGCCGCAGACGATCGCGATTGCCGACCATGTCGTCGACCTCGGCCCCGGCGCCGGTGCGGCCGGTGGCAGCGTGTGCTTCGAGGGGACGGTCGATGGGCTCCGAACGAGTGACACCACCACCGGTCGGCATCTCGATGACCGGGCCTCAGTCAAGGAAACGGTGCGCACGCCAAACGGCACGCTGCCGATTCGCGGCGCGTCGGTGCACAACCTGCGAGACGTCGACGTCGACATCCCGCTCGGTGTGCTCGTCGTCGTCACCGGCGTCGCCGGCTCCGGAAAGACCTCTCTCGTGCACGGCTCCATACCGAACGGCCTGGGCGTGGTGTCGATCGACCAGGCACCGATTCGCGGCTCGCGACGCAGCAACCCGGCGACGTACACCGGACTCCTCGACCCGATACGCAACGCCTTCGCGAAAGCCAACGGCGTCAAGCCGGCGCTGTTCAGCGCCAACTCCGAGGGCGCGTGCCCCAGCTGCAATGGCGCCGGCGTCACCTACACCGACCTCGCGATGATGGCGGGAGTCGCGACCGTCTGCGAGGAGTGCGAGGGCAAGCGATTCCAGGCGTCGGTTCTGGAGTTCCATCTCGGCGGGCGAGATATCAGCGAGGTGCTCGCGATGTCGGTGACTGAGGCCGAGGCGTTCTTTGGCGCCGGCAAGGCAAGCACACCCGCCGCCCACGTCATCCTCGGGCGCCTCGCCGACGTCGGCCTCGGCTACCTCATCCTCGGCCAGCCGCTCACGACGCTGTCCGGTGGCGAGCGGCAGCGCCTCAAGCTGGCCACGCACATCGGCGAGAAGGGCAGCGTCTACGTGCTCGACGAGGCGACCACCGGGCTCCACCTCGCCGACGTCGAGCACCTGCTCGGCCTCCTCGACCGGCTCGTCGAATCCGGCAAGTCGGTGATCGTCATTGAGCACCACATGACGGTCATGGCACACGCCGACTGGATCATCGACCTCGGGCCGGGCGCCGGCCACGACGGCGGTCGCGTCGTCTTCGAGGGCACACCGGCCGACCTCGTGGCCGCGCGCTCAACGCTCACGGGCGAGCACCTCGCGGCCTACGTCGGCGCCCCTGCCGGAGCCACGCGCCGAGCAGGATCCGAGAAGCGCGCGGGACCCCGGCTCGCCTAGCCTTGTGAGCATGAATCTCTCTCTTGCCTGTTGCTTCGTCCAGGTCCATGACCCCGAGCTCGCACTGACCTTCTACCGCGACGCGCTCGGCCTCGATGTCCGCAGCGACGTCGCCCGCGAAGGCTTGCGCTGGATCACCGTCGGCTCCGCCTCCCAGCCCGACGTCGAGATCGTCCTCACGAACTTCACGCATGGCAGCGTCGCCGACGGCGATACGCTCGCCGCCCTCCTCGCCAAGGGAGCACTCAACGGCATCCACTTCCACACCGATGACCTCGATGCCACCTTCGAGAAGGTGCGCGCCTGGGGTGCGGAGGTCGTGGAGGAGCCGAACGAACAGCCGTGGGGCGTCCGAGACTGTGCCGTGCGCGACCCCTCCGGAAATCTGCTGCGTATCGACCAGTCACGCGTCGGGTAGGACATCGGAAGCGGGCAATGGACGTCCGCGCGCTGATGGCTCCAGTCGCGGAACGGCTTGCAGCGGTACCTGCGATCGAGGCAGCCGTCGTCGTCGCCTCATACGCCACCGGAACCGCTCGTGAAGACTCCGATGTCGACCTCTTCATCTACGTCGCGGACGTCGACGGCGAACTGGCCGGTGAGAGGGCCGCAACAGCCGCCGACCTCGCTTCACCCCCGGAGCCACCGCTGGTCGGCGCTCCCGGGCACCCAAACACCGATGCGTGGATTCTCCGCGGCGGACGTCAATGAATTGATCCACTCGACCGCGGTCCCGCTGCTCACCATCGGCTCACACGCTGACGTCATGGTTGAGCGCCTCGACGCTGCGATCACTGACAGTGCGTGAGGTCCCGGGCATTCCCGCGTGATCGGTATGAGGCCGACCACATGACGGACTATCGCCTTGGCGGTGCCACGCGCGAGTGCAAAGGCTGAAACAGACACACGCGCGCCGCTGGACGAGGTCGTCGACGCGCTCGAGAGCCTCGCGATGGCCGGTGCTGTCTGACGGGAGGCCCGGAGCGGCGCCCCACGGCCATGTCGTCGATATGCAATGCTCGTGCCGCCCTCGGTGCAGGGCCTGACCGGTATGCGGGAGTGTCCAAATGGCCGAGCTGCTCATCACTGAAATCGACGGCATTGGCGAAGCGGAATACGACCAGGTGAATGCCGAGCTCGGCGTCGACACAAACGGTGGCGGAGACTGGCCGGACGGGCTCATTTCACATACAGCTGCCACGACCGAGAATGGCCTCATCGTCATTGAGATCTGGGAGTCGCGCGAGGCTCAGGAAGCCGAAATGCCGAAACTGGGTGCCGCGATCCAGAAAGCCGGCCTCCAGGAGAAGCCGATGCGGGCCAACTGGTCCAAGCTCAAGGCCCACGTCATACCGGACAAAGCGATATCGGGCGGCATGGTCGAAGCTCAAGGCAGGGCATCTTCTGCGACTCAAGCGGCAACGACCTAGGACCGATGCCGTAGCGGTCCCAGGTCGGGCTTGATCGCGCCCTCCGTCAAGGAACCGTGGTGGAGGCGCCGGGGATCGAACCCGGGTCCGAAGCCGCGTTCCATGCGACATCTACGAGTGTAGTCCCGGTTTTAATCTCGCCCCAACCGCGCCCTGGGACCAGGCTCGGCTGCGGCCAGCCTCGGTGAATGTCCCGCCCGGCGCCGAGGCGCCACCGGGCGGCGAGACTGCTTGCATTAACGTCGGGTCCGTCCCCCGCAGCCGAGAGGACGGTCGACGTCAGGCCGAAGCCTGAGCTTTTTTCGTCTCTGCTACTTACGCAGCGAGGGCGAGAGGTGCGTTATTCGCACGTATATTTTTCCCGGTTTTACGAGCCCGGGGCTCGACTCGCATTCGCACAACCCACGACCCCGTCGAAACCAGTACGCCCCCATGAGCGCAGCTGTCCGAGATCAGCGTGCCTGGTGATCATACCCGCTTGCCTAGTACGAAACACGCCGCGAGTACGGGCGGACATGATCGCTTTTAGCACTCACTACGCTGGAGCGAACGCGTTGCCGGACCGCTCTTCGTTGGTCACGTTCTCGCGATCCGCGAGCAGGGCTTCGCGTTAGCCGAGTTGATCTCGTCCTCGCGATCCGCGAACGGCGCTTCGCGCTAGCCGAATCTCAGGCGTGCCCCGTTACCCGCCCACGCCCGTCGCAGGTGCACGGATCCATGTGCGATGCGACGGCGTGGGTGGAATCGCCAGTATTCGGTCATGCTCAACCCGGGCTAACTGCCAGCCTCCCTCATGGACCATCCAGTGGTGGCGGTAGCAAAGCAAGACGAGGTTGTCCACGTCAGTGGCGCCACCGTGGCCCCAGTGCACCAGGTGGTGCGCGTTGGTGAATGCCACTGGGCGGTCGCAGCGGGGCCAGTCGCAGCCTCCGGAGCGCACACGCAGCGCGGCTCGTGCCGCAGCGCTCGGGAGACGGAGCGCGCGTCCGACGTCGATCACCGCGGAGTTGGGGCCGAGGAGGACGCGGCGAATGCGGGCATCGCAGGCAAGACGCTGCACGGTGGCAGCCGGCACTACCCCAGCGAACTCGAGCTCGCCACCGGAGGTGCCGTCCAGACCCATCACCGTCTCCACCGAGGCGGTGAGTTGGAGATCGGTGCTCGATCCGCCCGTGGTCGGAACGGCCCCGACGTCCAGGGCGTGGCTGGCGACTTCTACCACCGCGTCGGCGATGCGGCGAGTCGACGAGCGGTGACCACCAGCCCCCGTCGGCTTCGCGAGAGGGAGGGCGGCGGTCTTGATGGCGCCGCGGCGATGGGATCGAAGAAGCCGCGAATGGCGAGGAAGCCGCCCTCACACGGGATGAAGTCGCAGCGGTTGCGCTCGGCGGCGGCGACATGCTCGTCGAGGACGGCGGCCGCGTCGTACGCGTGGCGGGCGCGCTCGCAGTCCTTGCTGAAGAGGCCGACCGAGTGCTCACGGGCCAGGTCCAGGAGAGGGCGCTCGTCGAAGGCGACAGTCCTCACAGACGTTGAAGAGGCTGAAGGGTCTGCTGTGCCAGCGTCAGCATCGCCAGACGCAGCAGGAGCACCTGGGTCGGTTCCGGACTCCCCGGGCGCCGGGGCAATGTCGCCACCGAGCGGCGTGGAGCTACAGGCTCGGGACACGCCCGCGAGCAGCGAGAAGTGCGCGAACCCGATCTCTCCCGCCTCCACGGCGGCCACACTTACCGGCAGCCGGTGGAGCTGATCGCCCGCGGCGACGGCCCGGGCGGCAGCGTGGCCGGACATCTGACAGTGGTGACGGATCAAGTCGATCGGGGAGACCGAGCCCTGCACCTCGTACTCGTTGGTCGTCGCGAAGGCCGCGGCGCCCATCGCGAAGTGGAGTTCGAGGCGGTCCATCCCATGCCGGAGCCTGACCAGGTGCTCTCCCAGCTCGAAAGCGGTCAACTCCAGCCGAGGCACCTCGACGAACTGATTGAGGGCCTGGAGGAAAGCCTCCAGTGGCGTGGCCCCGCTCTCACCAATACACATTTCTGTATTATAGAACATATGTTCGAAAGCCCGCCGCAAACCCCACTCGGCGCTAGGCTTTGCGTCGTGCAAACCGTCCCGGCGTCGCTGCACGCCCACGAATCCGCAGAACCGTCATGTCCAGGGCCACTGAAATGACCACCGGACAAGGCGTCGTCGCGGTTCCCGCGACATATCGCCAGCTGCTCCGCGTCCCCGGGTTCCGTCAGCTGCTGCTCAGTTCGCTGCTCACCCGGACGGCCGCGCAGATGTTGACCGTCGGCCTCGTCCTCTTCGCGTTGCAGCGATATCACTCGCCGAGCGTCGCCGGTGTGAGCCTCTTCCTGCTCATCTTCCCGGGGCTGCTGCTCGCCCCGGTTGCGGGCGCGCTCCTCGATCGTCATGGACGCAAGCGGCTCATGACCTTCGACTTCCTCGTGGCGGCGGTGACCATGACGGTCATCGTCATCCTCGCCTCCGCGAATCACCTGCCCGTATGGGGCCTGTTCGTGTTGCTGGTCTGCGGATCGGTCACCAGCACACTGAGCATCGCGGGTGCCCGTTCGTTCTTCCCACTCCTAGTGCCGCGTGATCTCTGGGACCGTGGCAATGCGGCCGACAGCGTCTGCTACGGCGTCGCCAACATCGCCGGTCCCGCGCTCGCCGGCGGGCTCATCGCCGTGTTCGGCAGCCTGGCAGCGCTGGTCGGTGCAACAGTCGGCTTCCTTGTCGGCGCCGCCGTCCTGCAGGCGGTCCCTGAACCCGCCCATGTTGCCGAGGTGTCCGGCAGGATCCTCGTCGAGGCATGGCGTGGCCTTCGCTACGTGGTGGGCAATCCCACGTTGCGCTGGATCGCCATCGGATTCTCCACGCTCAACGTGGGCTGGGGCATGGTGATCGTCTCCCTACCCGTCATCGTGTTCAGCCTGCACGGCAACGCAGCGGTTGTCGGCTCGATCCTGGCGCTCGCGGGTGCCGCCGGAATCCCGGCCGCGCTGGTCGCCGGACGAATCCGCACCGAGGGCCGGGAGCGCGAGTCGATGTCCATCTTCGGCGCGGTCATGGGTGTGGCCGTGCTGGCGCTGCTGCTGCCATCGCTGGTGCTGATCGCCGTCGGGATCGCGATCGCCGGTGGTGCGGATGCTGCCTCGAGCGTCAGCGCGTTCTCGCTGCGCCAGCGCCGCACCGCCCGAGCGTGGTTCGGACGAGCGTTCGCGGTCGCGATGGCGCTGAACTTCTCCGGCGTACCGATCGGGTCAGCGCTCGCGGGACCGGTCCTCGGGGTCTCGACGACCTTCGCAGTGCTCGTCGCCGCCGGCCTCACCCTGGTGGGGAGCGCGGTGATCCAGCTCAAGGTCCCGGCTTCTGCCGCTCCCTCGTGAGCCCGAGGATGCGGCGTCTCAGCAGACAGCGGGCGCCGTTGGTAGGCTGATCGGATGCTCCAGGTGTTGGCCGGACCGGTGACGCGCTAGTTGCCCCATTTCGACGCGCCGTCTGGAGCTGACCCGGCGGTCGGCGCGAAGCTGAAACAGGTGATCGTCATCGGGACCGTCGCGTCCCGGGACGAGCGCGAGCAGCGAGACATCGAGCTCGACGAGCTCGAGGAGCTGGCTCGCACGCTCGGCACCGACGTGCTCGAGCGGAGCCTGATCTCGCTCCGCGAGCCGCATCCCGCGACCTTCTTCCGCTCCGGCGTGGTCGCGGCCTTCGCCTCGCATCTCGCCGAGCTCGGCAACCCCGCCGTGTTCTGCAACGACCAGCTCACGCCCCGCCAGCAGCGCAACCTGCAGGAGGAGTGGGGCGTGCCCGTCCTCGATCGGACCGAGGTGATCCTCGCCATCTTCGCCCGCCGGGCCATCACCGCCGAGGGCCGCGTGCAGGTCGAGATGGCACAACTCGAGCACCTCCTCCCCCGCCTGGCCGGCGGCTGGTCCCACCTCGAGCGCCAGCGAGGCGGCGTCGGGCTCCGAGGCGGGCCTGGTGAGAAGCAGATCGAGGTGGACCGCCGCCTCATCCGCCAGCAGCTCAAGCGTCTCCGCGAACGCCTCGTCGTGATCGAGCGGCAGCGCCGGACGCGACGGACTGCGCGCACCAACGTCCCACTGGCGTCGTGCGCCCTGGTGGGCTACACGAACGCCGGCAAATCGACGCTGCTCAACGTGCTCACCCACAGCCGGGTCCTCGCCGACGACCTGCTGTTCGCGACCCTCGATCCCACCTCGCGCCGTCTCGAGCTGCCTTCAGGCAAGCTGGTCATCCTCACCGACACGGTCGGCTTCATCCAGAAGCTGCCCACCGAGCTCGTCGAGGCGTTTGCCGCGACGCTCGAGGAGGTGCGCCAGGCTCACATGCTCTGCCTTGTGGTCGACGCTTCGCATCCAGACGCCGAGCAGCAGCTCGTGACCGTGCTCGAGACCCTGCGCTCGATGGACTGCGATCAGCCGATGATCCTGGCGCTCAGCAAGGTCGATCGCCTCACCGCGTCCGAGGTACGGGCCGCGCGCCTGCGCCTCGGCGACATCGCGGGCGTGTCGGCGCTTGCAGTCAGCGCAACGCGCGGAACCGGTTTGCGCGAGCTCCGTCAGCGCATCGACGCCCTCGCCGCCCAGGTGGTCCCCGACATCAAGGCCAATCGCCCGAGCGCCGCGTCGCAGGCCGCACCACCGCCGACGGAGTTTCGGACGGCGACTGGCTGAACGCCGCGCGGTCAGCGTCTGATCGCGCGTTCCATGTCGCGCTCGGCATCGCGCTTTGCGACGTCCTGGCGCTTGTCCCAGAGCTTCTTGCCCCGTGCCAGGCCGATCTCGACCTTCACCCGGTTGCGCACCAGGTACAGCTTGAGCGGAATGATCGTGAGCCCCTGGGTGCGCACCCGTCCATCGAGGTATTCGATCTCGCGCTTGTGCAGGAGCAGGCGTCGCCGTCGCTCCGGCTCGGGGTTGTTGCGGTTGCCGTGCTGGTACGAGGCGATGTTCACCTGCATCAGCCACGCCTGGCCGTTCTCGACGCGGACGTACCCCTCGCGCAGCTGGATGCGCCCGGTCCGCAGCGACTTCACCTCGGTGCCGGTCAGCTCGATACCCGCCTCGAGCGTCTCGACGATGCTGTACTCGTAGCGTGCGCGCCGGTTGACCGCCAGCGTGTTGTCGCCCGGCTTCCGGGTCGGAGGCACTAGGTGCCCGCCTCGCCAGAACGCCGGCCGCGCATCCAGGCCGCCGGTGTCATGGCTCGCTTGCCGGGCGGCGTGATCAGGTCGACCCGGTAGCCGCCGTCAATCGTGGCGATGACCACGGAATCGCGCTCACGGCCGGCCACGCTCCCGGGTGCCGCGCCGGGACCGATGCGCACCGGCGCACCGGATTGGATCTGAACGTCGACCCCGTCGATCGGCGCCACGACCCCCGGCCACGGTTGGAGGGCACGCACCATCCGATCGACGTCGACCGCAGCCCGCGCCGCCCAGTCGACACGTCCGTCCTCACGGCGCAGCCGCGGCGCATACGTCACGCCGTCGGCCGGCTGAGGCGTCGCGACTGCCGAACCATGCTCCAGCGCATCGAGCACCGCGACGAGCTCCGACGCGCCGAGATCGGCGAGCACGCCGGTGAGCGACGGCGTGGTCGCATCGCGCTCGATGGGAACTCGCATCGTCGCGTAGACGGGCCCGGTGTCGAGCCCTGCCTCCATACGCATGATCGAAACGCCCGTCTCGGCGTCCCCAGCCAGAATCGCGTGGGCGATCGGCGATGCTCCTCGCCAGCGCGGCAGCAGCGATGCGTGGACGTTAACCGCCCCGAAGGGCAACGGATCGAGCAGTGACAACGGCAGGATCTGCCCGTAGGCGGCGACGACCACGCAATCAGGGATGAGGTCTAACAGGCCTCGCACCACCTCGGGAGCTCCGATCTTCACCGGCGTCAGCAGCGGAAGACCGAGCTCACGCGCAGCGTCGGCGACGGGACGCGGCGCCGGCTGCCCTCTATTGCCGAGTCGATCTGCGCGGGTGACCACCGCCAGCACTTCGTGGTGCGCGGCGCAAGCCCGGAGTGACGGCACCGCGAACGCCGCGGTGCCACAGAAGACGAGCCTCACACAGCGCTGACGACGCCGGGCTCCTCAGCCTCCTCAGCCGGTTCGACCTCGCGGAGGGTCCCCTCGTTCACCCGGCTCGTGAAGAGGATCCCGTCAAGGTGGTCGAGCTCGTGCTGGACTGCCCGGGCCAGCAGCCCGTCGCCCTTGACGCGGACCTCCTTGCCGTGGCGATTCAGCCCCTTGGCGACGACGCGCTGGCGTCGAGTGACCTCGCCGACCCATCCCGGCACGGACAGGCAGCCCTCGAACCCGGTCTGGTCGCCGTCGGTACGGACCATCTCCGGGTTGGCGAGCTGGTAGATCTGGTTGTCGACGCGGAGCACGATGACGCGCAGCGACACGCCCACCTGCGGAGCCGCGAGACCGACGCCGTTGGCGCCGAACATCGTCTCGACCATGTCGTCCATAAGACGGCGTATCTCATCGTCAACCCGCGGCACGCGGATTGCCTTTGTGGTGAGCACGTCGTTGTGGTCCGAGACCAGGACGATGGGAAGGACTGCCACGCTTTTGTCTCCGTTCACGCCCCGGGGTCGACGTCGATACTCCAGCCCCGAGCCCTGGGAAGGTGAGGAAATGCCCTCTCGATGTCTGTGCCCCGCACCGTGATCTGCCACCGGTATTCGCCACGAAGGCGGTGCAGGAACGCCGGCGTCGGACCGAGGACATCGAGCCCGGCACCAATTCCGAGTGTATCAGACACTCGCCGGGCCTCCCGGCGAACTTCGATCTCGGCCTCGTGATCGTCCTTGTGCGCGAAGGTGCAGACGCAGAGACGCGCATATGGCGGGAATCGCAATGCCTTGCGAACCCGGATCTCATCGCGCGCGAACCCGAGGTAATCGTGCGTGGTCGCGTGCCGGACCGCGTAGTGGCCGGGACTGTACGTCTGGAGCACCACGCGAGCCGGCTCGTCACCGCGTCCCGCGCGTCCCGCTACCTGGGTGAGCAGTGAGAATGTGAGCTCGCCGCTCCGATAGTCGGGGAAATGCAGGGCTGTGTCGGCGTTGACGATGCCGACCAGGCGAACGTTGCCGAGGTCCCACCCTTTCGCGACCATCTGCGTGCCGATCAGGCAATCCGCCTCATGGCGACGGAACCGGTCGTAGATGTCGAAGTACGCGTCGCGCGATCGCGTCGTGTCGCGATCCATGCGGATCAGACGCAGTGCCGGAAAGCGTTCGCGCACCTCGCGCTCGAGGCGCTCGGTTCCCATGCCCAATGCGCGGATCGTGCGCGAGCCGCACGCGGGACACGCGCTCGGCAGCGGGATCGACAAGCCGCAGTAGTGGCAGTCGCAGCTCGCGCGGTCGACGTGATGCACCAGCGACACGCTGCAGTTGCGGCAGGTGAGCGCTTCACCACACGTCCGGCAGAGCACCACGGTGGAGGTGCCGCGACGATTGAGAAAGAGGATCGACTGACCGCCATCCGCATGACACTCCTGCATGGCGCGGTCGAGAGTCAGCGAGAGCGCATTGGTGTTGCCCGCCTTGAGCTCATCGCGCAGGTCGACGACTTCGATCGGCGGCAGTGGCCTGCCGCTCACGCGTTCCGGGAGCGTTACCAGCTCGAGGTCGCCGGTGTGCGCGCGGAAGAAGCTCTCGACACGCGGGGTAGCACTCCCCATGACCACCGGCGCGTCACACAGCGCGCCGAGCATCAGCGCAACGTCGACGGCGTGATACCGGGGCACGCGATCCTGCTTGTACGCAGGCGCGTCCTCCTCGTCGACGACCACGATGCCCAGGTCGGGGATCGGAGCGAAGACGGCACTTCGCGAGCCGATGACCACCGCATGCTCGCCGTTGCGGATACGCCGCCACGCGGCCGCCCGCTCCGCGTCGGTGAGCGCCGAGTGGACCACCGCGATCCGGCCGGGAAAGCGCACCGCGAAGCGGCGAATCATCTGTGGTGTCAACGCGATCTCGGGCACGAGGACGATCGCGCCGCGACCGGCGGCGAGCGCCGCGTCGATGCCCGCGAGGTACACCTCCGTCTTGCCGCTGCCGGTCACGCCGTGGAGCAGCACGCGCCGGTGAATGCGCGTTGCGATCGCGTCGAGGAGCGGTGCGACGGCAGCGCGCTGCGCGTCGTTGAGGATCGGAGGAGGCTCGGGCGGTCCGGCGGCTCCGGCCTCCGCGACAGCGCGCGAGACTGAACGTGGTCCGGCGCGGCGCGACGGGCGGGTGCGCACTCCCTTGGGCAGCATCGCCCGGAGCACCTCACCGAGTGGCGCGCAGTACCGGTCGGCGATCTGACGCGCGAGCACGACATGGTGATCGAGGATGAGGCGCGGCTCGTCGATGACCCGGTCGATGGCGCGGACCTGAGCGAACTCGCTCTCGTCGGACCGCTCCACGACGTACCCGAGAATCGTTCGCTTGCCGAACGGGATCTCGACACGGACTCCCGGGAGCACGAGTTCGACGAGGTCATCGGGAATCGAATACGTGTACGCGTCGCGGGGCAACTGCGAGCGCGTCTCCGGAACCACCGACGCGAACGTCATCGCAATCGGTCCGCGATGACGCGCACGATCGCGTCGGCGACGTCCGGCTTGGGCGCACGCGCGATCGTCTGCAACGTGCCGTCGCGGCCGATCACGGTGACCTCGTTGTCGTCGGCGCCCATGCCGATGCCCTCACGCGACACGTCGTTGACGACGATGAGGTCGAGGTCCTTGGCATCGAGCTTGGCTCGCGCGTTGTCGATCACGTGCTCGGTCTCCGCGGCGAACCCGACCACGAAGACATCTCGCGCCACGTCGTCGTCACGCAGCGCCCGGAGGATGTCGACGGTGGGGACCAGCTCGATGGTCAGCGTGTCCGCCCCCTTCTTCAGCTTGTTGGCCGCCACATCACGCGGACGCCAGTCGGCGACCGCCGCCGCCATGATGAGCACGCGCGCCCCGGCGAGCGCGTCGCGCACCGCCGCGTGCATCTCGCCCGCGGTCTCCACCGGAACAACCTCGAGCCCGGCTTGCGCTGCCGGCGCCGGCCCGGCGGTGACGAGCGTGACCGTCGCTCCGTGGCGGATGGCGGCGACGGCGAGCGCGTTGCCCATCTTGCCGCTCGATCGATTCCCGATGAAGCGCACCGGGTCGATCGGCTCTCGAGTTCCACCCGCGGTGACCACGAAGCGGAGGCCGTTGATGGTGGGGTCAGGCCCCGCCGACAAGGAGCTCCCTCACCGCGGCAACGATCACGTCGGGCTCGGCCATGCGGCCGGTGCTCTCGTTGCCACTCGCCAGCCGCCCGTAGACCGGACCGATGATGCGGCCGCCCCGCGCGGTCAACGTGGCCGCGTTGCCCTGGGTCGCGGGGTGCTCCCACATGGCCGATTCCATCGCGGGCGCCACCAGCAAGGGCGCGCGGCACGCCAGCGCGGTTGCGGTCACCGGGTCACCGGCGAGGCCGAGAGCGAGACGCGCGATCAGGTCAGCCGACGCGGCGACCACCACCTGTACCTCGCACCACATCGCCAGGTCGAGGTGGCTCATCCCGTGGCCGGCTTCGTGATCGTCGTCCCAGATGCTCGAGGCGACCCGGTGCCCGCTCAGGGCGCGGAGCAGCGTTGGGGTCACGAAGTGCGTCGCGGCGTCAGTCATCGCGACCTTCACCTCCGCTCCGTCGCGGCGCAGATCGGTGACTATCTGACACGCTTTGAACGCGGCCACGCTCCCACCGACGCCGACCAGGACCCGATGGCCGTCGAGCGGGAGGGTCACGCCGGGCGCCGCCGGCTCGCCCGGGCTTGCTGGATGATCGTCTCGATCTCCTGGGCCGCGCGCTTGGCATCGTCGTTCATGACCTGATGATCGTACGTGTCCTTGACCGCGAGCTCGGCGACCGCGAGGTCGTGGCGGGCACGGAGGCTCTCGGCGTCCTCGGTGCCGCGCTCGATCAGCCGCTGCTCGAGCGCCTCCAGGCTCGGCGGCAGCAGGTAGATGTAGATCCCCTCGTCGCCGATCCGCGCCCGAACCTTGTCGGCGCCCTGAACGTCGATCTTGATCACGGTGTCCTTGCCGGACGCAATCGCCCGGTTGACGGTCTCGTAGGTCCGGCCCTTGAGCTCGCCGTACACAGTCGACCACTCGAAGAACTCATCGCGATCGATCATCGCCCGGAAGGTCGGCTCGTCCACGAAGAAGTACGACACGCCGTCGATCTCACCAGGACGGGGCGCACGCGTCGTGTACGAGACGCAGTACTCGAGCGACGGATCGATGGCGAACAGCTCCTGGAGCACGGTGTCCTTGCCAACCGCGCTCGGCCCCGTGATCACGATGAGCCTGCCCTGCTCGCTCATGCGGGCGAGGGTCGGAGCCTGGCGGCGGCGGCGGTGAGCTCCTCGGGGATCGGCGACTCGTAGGATCGCTCGCTGCCATCGCGCGGATGGCGAAGGCGGAGTTGCATCGCGTGGAGCGCGGGGCGCCGGAGCAGCGGATCCGGGCGTCCGTAGACCGTGTCGCCGACGATCGGATGCCCGATCGAGGCGAGGTGCACCCGGATCTGGTGAGTCCGCCCGGTGCGCAGCGAGACCTCGAGGACGGTCGCCCCATTGAGGCGCTCGATAACGCGAAAATCGGTGATCGCCTCGCGGCCGCCTTCGACGATCGCCATGCGCCGGCGGTCGCGCGGGTGACGCGCGATCGGCCCGTCGATGGTCCCGGTGTCCTCGCGGAAGCCACCGTGCACGAGGGCCCAGTACGTGCGTCCGAGTGAGCGGTCGCTGAGCTGCTTGGCCAGGCTGCGGTGAGCGGCCTCCGTCTTGGCGACGACCAGGAGGCCGCTGGTGTCGCGGTCGAGGCGATGCACAATGCCCGCGCGCTCGCTGCCGCCGAGCAGCGACCAGGTCGTCCCACGCTCCTTGAGCGCGTCGGCGAGGGTGCCGCTCGGATGCCCCGGAGCCGGATGCACGACCATCCCGGACGGTTTGTCGATCACCGCCAGCCAGTCGTCCTCATCAACGATGCAGAGCTCGGTCGGCGGTTGCTTTGGAGAACGTGCGCTCGTTGCCACCGACGCGTCGGGTGCGACCGGTTGCGTGACCACCACATCCGCGTGGTCGCGCACGCGTTGCCCCGGTCTTCCCGGTCGTCCGTCGACGGTGACGAGACCCGCATCGATGAGCGTTCGCGCCGCGTGGCGCGTGATCCGCCTCGACTCCGCGAGCCACATGTCGAGGCGCGGCGTGGCGACCGTCGCCGGACCTGCGCTCATGACGGCGCCGGTGATGCGGGCGACGCCGGCGAATGCGACGACGGGACGAAGCTGAGCACGAGAAGCAGGGCGATCGCGACCACGATGCAGCTGTCGGCGATGTTGAAGACCGGCCAGAAGTGGAAGTCGATGAAGTCGACGACGGAGCCCTGGACGAGCCGGTCCACGCCGTTGGAGAGCGCGCCGCCCAGGATCATGCCGATCAGCACCTGCCGGTACCACGTGGTCCCGTACCTGTAACCGAAGAAGACGATGTAGAGGCTGACGACGAGCGCGACCGCGAGGTAGAGCCAGTGCAGCTGCGGGAGGACGCTGAAGGCGGCGCCGTTGTTCTCGACGTGGTCGATGGAGACGAACGACCCCGGCCAGATCTGCTGTCCCAGCGCAAGATGCGACGCGACGATCCACTTGGTGATGTGGTCGACCAGGGCGACCAGAGCGGCCGTCCCGAGCATCACAAGATAGATGCGTTGCCGCGAGAGGCGCCGGGCCGCTGCTACCGCTGGACTCCGAGCCAGCATCGAGCGCCTCCCAGTTCCCCCTCCCATTCCGCGAGCACCGCATCGCGCCGGTCCTCGATGGCGACCGCGAGCGTCTCGCCCTGCAGCCACTCGCGATGAGCATCAACCGCGCGTCGCGCGTCGCCATCGGCATCCACCAGCAAGGTGATCCGATCCTCGACACGCAACCCCGCCTGTTTGCGCAGCTCGTTGACCTTGCGGCTGACTTCGCGCGCCAGCCATTCGAGGCGAAGCTCATCGGTGATGGTCGTGTCGAGCACCACCAACGCGTGACCTCCGGCGGGGTCGACGTAGTGCACCGCCTTGACGTTGAGCTCCTCCATGAAGATCGCCTCGAGCTCGGGATCGAGCGGCTCGCTGGCGATGGTTGCGCTCGCAAGCGGTTGGCGGACGCGCACGCCGGCAGTGGTGCGGGCGGCGAGCCCATCCTCCACCAGCCTGCGCAGGCGGCTCATCTCGATGATCACATCCGCGTCACGCCACATGCCCGCGACCTTCGGGTAGTCGGTGAGGTGCACCGAATCGGGAACGCTGCGGGGCGCGGGTGGATCGCCATTGAATCCGCTCAGATTGCGGTACATCCTTTCAGCCATGAAGGGCATGAACGGCGCGATCAGTCCCGCGAGCGTGATCAGCACCGTCTGCAAGGTGGCAAACGCCGACAGCGAATCGTCGCTCGACCCGGCGCTCTTCCAGAAGCGACGGCGGGAGCGGCGCACGTACCATTTGGAGAGGTCCTCCACGTACGCCTCCACTGCGTGCACGGCGTCGGACGCGTCGTATCGCTCCATGGCTTCGCGAACCGCATCGACGGTTTCGGCAAGCCGTGCAAGGCTCCAGCGATCGAGCACGGGGCGCTCGATCACCGCCGGAGCAGCCGACGCTGGATCGTAGCCCTCGGTGAGCGCGTAGGTCACGTAGAACGAGTAGACGTTCCAGAGCGTGAGCATGAAGAGACGCACCACGTCCTGGAATGACGTGGGGCTGACACGCAGCTCCGCGTTCTCGACGCCCTGCCCGTAGAAGTACCAGCGAGCGGCGTCAGCGCCGTACTGGTCGAAGATCGTGTCCGGCTCGATGGTGTTGTGCCGCGACTTCGACATCTTCTTGCCGGTCTTGTCCTGGAGCGTTCCCACGACCACGCAGTTCCTGTATGCGGGCAGGTCGAAGAGCAGGGTCGACTCGGCGAGCAATGAGAAGAACCAGCCACGGGTCTGGTCCACTCCTTCGCAGATGAAGTCGGCGGGATGCGTGCGCTCGAAAAGCTCCTTGTTCTCGAAGGGGTAGTGGTTCTGTGCGTAGGGCATCGCGCCGGAGTCGTACCAGGCGTCGATGACGTCTGGAACGCGGTGCATGACGCCCTTGCATGTGATGCACGGCAGCGTGATGTCGTCGATGAAGGGCCGGTGCAGGTCGTCGTCGACGGTGAGCCCGACGTCCGCGGCGCTGCCGGCGCAGAATTTCTCATCGCAGTCATCGCAGACCCAGATCGGCAGCGGCGTCCCCCAGTAGCGGCTGCGCGACAGGTTCCAGTCGATCAGGCTCTCCAGCCAGTTGCCCATGCGTCCGTCGCGGATGTGCGCAGGCTGCCAGTGGACGCTGCGGTTGTTGGCGAGCAGGCGATCCTTCACCGCGGTGGTCTTGATGAACCACGACGTGACCGCGTAGTAGAGCAGCGGTGTCTCGCAGCGCCAGCAGAACGGATACGTGTGCCGGATCGTCTCCGAGCGGTAGAGACTGCCCTGCTCGCGCAGGTCCTCGATGATCTTGGGATCCGCGTCCTTGACGAACATTCCGCGGTATCGCGTCTGGCCGTCGAGAAAACGACCGTCGAGGCCGACGACGTGGCGGACCGCGACCCCCATGCGCTGGCAGAGCTCGAGGTCGGCGACGCCGTATGCCGCAGCGGTGTGGACGATGCCGGTGCCCTCGTCCATGTTCACCAGCTCCGGAGCGTCGAGCACGACGAACGCGAGGCCGTCGGGGAGCATGTCGGTGAACAGCGGCTCATACGTCAGGTCGACGAGGTCCGAGCCGTCCATCTCCTCGACGATCTCGTACTCGCCGTCGAGCACGGAAAGGCGTTCCTTGGCAAGGATGTACGTCTCGTCGCCCTGCGCAACCCGAACGTACGGTTTGCGCGAGTGCACCGCGAGCGCGACGTTACCGGGCAGCGTCCATGGGGTCGTCGTCCACGCGAGGAAGAATGTCTTGCCGTCGGAGTCGTTGAGCCGGAACTTCACGTACACGGAGGGGTCCGGCGTGTCCTCCCGGTAACCCTGGCTCAACTCGTGCGACGACAGGGTCGTCTGGCATCGAGGGCAGTAGGGGTTCACCTTGTAACCCTGGTAGAGCATCTCGTCTTCCCAGAGTTCCTTCAGGCTCCACCACACCGACTCGATGTAGGTGCCGTCATAGGTGCGATAGGGATGGTCGAAGTCGAGCCAGAAGCCGAGACGTTCACTCATCTCACGCCACTGGTCGATGTACTCGTTCACCGACGCCTTGCAGCGCGCATTGAACTCGGCGATGCCGAACTCCTCGATCTGCTTCTTGCCGCTGATCTTCAGCGCACGCTCAATCTCGAGCTCGACCGGGAGACCATGAGTGTCCCATCCGGCCTTTCGCGCCACGGAGAACCCGGTCATCTGCTTGTAGCGAGCGAAGACGTCCTTGTACGAGCGGGCGAGGACGTGGTGAAGACCGGGGAGCCCATTGGCGGTGGGCGGTCCTTCGTAGAACACATAGGGAGGCGCGTCGCGACGCATCTCGAGGCTGCGCTCAAAGACATGGTTGCGCTGCCAGAGCTCGAGGATCTCGAGCTCCGCCTCGGGAAAGCCCGCGCGCGCGCTGACGGCTGAATACCTGGGCATCGCCTCAAGGATACCGGCAGATCGTTCGCTCACGAACTGCCGGCAGGCTCCTATTCGACGCGTTCGCCAAAGATCGCCCTTCCGATGCGCACCATGGTGGCGCCTTCTTCGATTGCGATCTCGAAGTCATTGCTCATGCCCATGCTCAGCTCTGGCAGCGCCCACCCGGTGACGGGCTCCATGTGGTCGCGAACGTGGCGGAGCCGCGTGAACGACGCGCGCGCGTCCTCGGGATTGTCCGTAAAGGGGGCGATGGTCATCAGCCCCATGACGTGGATCGATGGGACGTTGACGAGTTCCTCGACGAGCGCTTCGACGCCCGATTCGGAGATGCCGGAACGCGTCGGCAGGCCGGTCAGATCGACTTCCACGAGCACGCCGATCGGGTCACGCCCGGCGGGACGGTGCGTTGACAGCGCATCGGCGACGCGTTTGCTGTCCACCGAGTGCACGAAATCGAAGAGCGCCGCAGCGCGTCCGGCTTTGTTGGTCTGCAGGTGCCCGATGAGGTGCCAGCGGGCGGCATTGCGCACCTCGCGCTGCTTGTCGGCAGCCTCCTGAATCCGGTTCTCGCCGATGTCCTCAATGCCGGCGGCGATCGCCTCGTCGACGCGGGCTGCGGGCATGCCCTTGCTGACAGCGATCAGGCGAATGTCGAGCGGGTCCCGGTTGACGCGCGCGGCGGCAGCCGCGATCCGAGCACGCACCGTTTCCAGCCGGTCCGCCACCGGCACCTCCTCCACGAGCGCCACTCTATTTGCCGAGGTCGAGGGGCAGCTCGCGCCCTTCCGTGTCGCGGCGCTTGCGCTGCCGGCGGGCGGGGTCGGGACGGGTTCCAGGAGGATGGGCGAGAACATCCTC
>PKYW01000092.1:0-30329 GCA_003132805.1 Candidatus Dormiibacterota bacterium
CAGGAGGCGATGAAGACCGCGCTGGTCCTCAACGCCATCAATCCCGGCATCGGCGGCGTGCTCATCCGGGGACAGCGGGGCACGGCCAAGTCGACCGCCGTGCGAGCCCTCGCCCGGCTCCTCCCCGAGATCGATGTGATCGTCGGCTGCCGCTACCGGTGTGACCCCGAGACGCCGGCGAGCTGGTGCGACGACTGCCGTGCCCGTGCCGATGCCGGGACCCCGCTGGTCGTCGAGCGGCGGCGGATGCGCGTCGTGGAGCTGCCGGTCAACGCTTCCGAGGACCGCGTTGTCGGCACCATCGATACCGAGGCCGCGATCAAGCTCGGCGAGCGTCGCTTCGAGCCGGGGCTCCTCGCCGACGCCAATCGGGGCATTCTCTACGTCGACGAGGTCAACCTGCTCGACGATCACATCGTCGACGTCCTCCTCGACGCCGCGGCGATGGGCTGGAACGTCGTCGAACGCGAGGGGATCTCGTTCTCGCACCCGTCCCGCTTCATCCTCGTCGGCACCATGAATCCCGAGGAGGGCGATCTGCGTCCACAGCTGCTCGATCGATTCGGCCTCTGCGTCGACATCACCGGGCTGCGCGATCTCGACGAGCGGGTGCGGATCATGGAGCGCGATTCGCAGCGGAGCTGGGACGGTCCCGGCCTCGACAGTCAGTTCCTCGACAGCGAGGACCACCTGAAGGCGGTCATCCAGGAGGCGAAGCAGCTGCTGCCACGGGTGCAGATCACGCCGACCATCGGCTGGTTCATCGCGCTGGTGTGCATCGACGCGGGAGCGCTCGGGCATCGCGCCGACATCGTCGTGAGCAGCGCCGCGCGGACGGTGCGGGCCTGGGACGAGGCGAAGCGCGTCGTGCGTGCCCGGGCGGCGGGCGTTGCCGCGGAAGCCGGCGAACGCCCCGTGGTCACGACGGCCGACGCCACCACCGCCGCCGAGCTGGCGCTCGCGCACCGCCGCAGGAACCGCCAGGACGGTGTCGCCCAGCCGGGCGGCGCCGCCGCGGAGCGCTCGCGGGAGCGCCTCGAGGAGATCGCGCAGGAGGCGGAGGCCGCGGTGGTCTCCGAGCAGACCTCGGAATCGGGCGCGGAGCCCCCGGATGATTCCGGGAGCGGTGAGGAGGGTGAGAGCCCTGGCCAGGTGCAGGGCAGCGAGCAGGCCACCCAGGCTGTCACGCGGCGCAGCGCCGAGCAGCTTTTCGAGGGCGAGATCTTCCCGGTGCGCAAGATCGCCCTGCCCCGTGATCGCCGGAGCCGGTCCACCACCGGGAAGCGAAGTTCCTCGCGGAGCAGCGACAAGCGCGGGCGCTATGTCCGGGCGACGCAGACGGAGAAGACCACCGACATCGCCTTCGACGCCACGATGCGCGCCGCCGCGCCGCACCAGGTCCGCCGCCGGGCCGACCAACCCGCGGACCGGGTCGGGCCGGCGCTCCACCTCGAGCGCCAGGACCTCCGCCAGAAGGTCCGCCACCGGCGCACCGGAACCCTGATCGTCTTCGTCGTCGACGCGAGCGCATCGATGGATGCGGAGCAGCGCATGCAGGCGACCAAGGGCGCGGTGCTCTCGTTGCTGCGCGACGCATATCTCCGTCGCGACAAGGTGTCACTGGTGGTGTTCTCCGGCCGTGCGGCGCGGGTGGTCCTGCAGCCGACGGCGTCCGTGGACCTCGCGGAGCAGCGGCTGCAGCGGCTCACCGTGGGCGGCACGACGCCGCTGACACACGGGCTCGTCGCGGGACTCCGCATCGTGCGCACGGAACGCCTGCGTGACCCGACCGTGTATCCGTTGATGGTGCTGATCAGCGATGGACGCGGAAACATCTCGCTCTTCGGCGAGGAACCGCTCGTCGAGGCGCAGCGTGTTGCCGAGCAGCTCGGCGCCGACGGTGTGCACATGCTCGTCATCGACTCGGCGCGCGATCACACCACCAGACCGTTGCCCCGCGTCGGGCTCCGCACCCGCGAGCCACTCTTTGGTGGCTACGGATTCAATGCCTGCCGTGACCTCGCCGACCGTGCCGGCGGCGAATATCTCGGCCTCTACGACCTCTCCCAGGGGGCGATCGTCGAGGGCGTCGAGAAGACGCTTCGAGGCCGCATGGCACAATGACTGTGATGCAGACCGGCAGAAACGTGTTCCCCTTCACCGCGATCGTGGGCCAGGACCTCATGAAACAGGCCCTGATTCTCAACGCGATCAATCCCGCCATCGGCGGTGTGCTGATCCGTGGAGAGAAGGGAACCGCGAAGTCGACGGCCGTCCGCTCGCTCACGAAACTGCTGCCGGGGCTTGACGTCGTGGCCGACTGCCGCTACGGCTGCCCGCCGGACGACGCCGACCTGCAGTGCATGGAATGCACCGTGCGCGTGGAGAGCGGCGAGACGCTGCCGCGCAGCCGCCGTCAGATGCGTGTGGTGGAACTGCCCATCAACGCGTCCGAGGATCGTGTCGTCGGCGCGATTGACATCGAGGCCGCTATCAAGCGCGGCGAGAAGGAGTTCGAGCCGGGCGTCCTTGCCGAGGCAAACCGCAACATCCTCTACGTCGACGAGGTGAACCTGCTCGACGACCACATCGTCGATGTGCTCCTCGACGCCGCCGCCATGGGGCAGAACACCGTTGAGCGTGAGGGAGTCTCGGTGTCGCATCCGTCGCGTTTCATCCTCGTCGGGACGATGAACCCGGAGGAAGGTGAGCTGCGTCCGCAGCTGCTCGACCGCTTCGGATTGTGCGTCGACGTCGAGGGGATTCGCGACGTGCGTCAGCGCGTCGAGATCGTCGAGCGGCGCGAGGCATTCGAAGAGGATCCCACCGCGTTCGCCGCGCGTTTCGAGCCCGCGGAGAAGGCGGAGGCGGATCGCATCGCCCGGGCGATGTCGACGCTCTCCGATGTCGTCGTGGACCGCAACATCCTGGTGGCGATTGCCGCGCTCAGCATCGAGCTCGAGGTGGACGGGCACCGCGCCGACATCGTCACGCGCAAGGCGGCGCAGGCGCTTGCCGCGCACGAGGATCGCAGCACTGTCGGACTCGACGACGTCGAGCATGTCGCGCCGATGGTGCTCGCGCACCGGGTCAAGCCCGGGCTCTCCGGCAGCCGCCGCGGGCTGACCGATCTTGCGGAGATCCTGCGCACCGCGCTCGACGGCGACGGCGCGTACGAAAACTAAGGCATCTCCGTGACGCATGCGTCTTGACCGGATCCGCAACTTCAGCATCATCGCGCACATCGATCATGGCAAGTCAACCCTTGCCGATCGGCTGCTCGAGGCGACCGGGACCGTGGCGTTGCGCGACATGCAGGATCAGCTGCTCGACCAGCTCGACCTCGAACGCGAGCGCGGCATCACCATCAAGGCGCAGGCGGTGCGGCTCGCGTACACGGCGTCCGATGGCATCGCCTACGAGCTGAATCTCATCGACACGCCGGGCCACGTCGACTTCGCGTATGAGGTGTCGCGGTCACTCGCCGCATGCGAGGGTGCGTTGCTCGTGGTCGATGCGACGCAGGGTGTCGAGGCGCAAACGCTCGCCAACGTGTACCAGGCGATCGACAACCACCTCGAGATCATCCCTGTCATCAACAAGATCGACCTCGCCAACGCCGACGCGGAGCTCGTGCGCCGCGAGATCGAGGAGGTGATCGGCATTCCCGCGCACGATGCCATCCTCACCAGCGCCAAGCAGGGGATCGGCATCGACCAGGTGCTCGAGGCCATCGTCAAACGTGTGCCACCGCCCAAAGGCGACCCCGAAGGACCGTTGCGGGCGCTCATCTTCGACGCGAAGTACGACGCGTATCGTGGCGTCGTCGTCTACGTTCGCATCGTCGACGGGCACATCGCAGCCGGGATGCGAGTCCGGATGATGAACAACCGGAGCGAGTTCGTCGTCGATGAGGTGGGCGCGTTCGCGCCGGCGATGACGCCCGTCAACGAACTGGCGTGTGGTGAGGTCGGCTACTTCATCGCGTCGATCAAGAATGTTCGCGACAGCAAGGTCGGTGACACGGTTACCGACGCCGCGCATCCAACGACGCATCCGCTGCCTGGATACCGGGCGGTGACGCCGATGGTCTACGCGGGCATCTTTCCGGTCGATTCCGACGACGTCACCGACCTCCGGGAGGCACTGGAGCGCCTCAACCTCAACGACGCGTCGCTCGTCTTCGAACCGGAATCGTCAGCGGCACTCGGCTTCGGTTTCCGCTGCGGCTTCCTCGGACTCCTCCATATGGAGATCGTGCAGGAGCGTCTCGAGCGAGAGTTCAACCTGTCGCTCATCACCACCGCCCCGACCGTCGAGTACCGGGTGCGCCTGCGCTCGGGTGAGGTGATCGCGATCGACAACCCCGAGATGCTGCCCGACGCCTCAGCCATCGATGCCATCGAGGAGCCGCGCACCAAGGCAACGATCATCGTGCCGAGCGCGTATGTCGGCGCGATCATGGAGTTGTGCCAGGAGCGCCGCGGCGAGTTCCAGCACATGGACTACCAGCCCGGCGACCGAGTCGCGCTCACCTACGACCTCCCGCTCGGCGAGATCATCCATGACTTCTACGACCAGTTGAAGTCGCGCAGCCGCGGCTACGCATCGCTGGATTACGAGATCATCGGGTTCCGCGCCGAGAACCTGGTGAAGCTCGACATCCTTGTGGGAGGTCAGCGTGTCGACGCGCTGAGCATGATCGTCCACCGCGACCGGGCCAACGCGCACGGCCGCAAGCTCGCCGAGCGTCTGCGCAAGCTGATCCCCCGTCAGCTTTTCGAAGTACCCATACAGGCCGCGATCGGTGGCAAGATCGTGGCCCGTGAGACCGTGTCCGCCATGCGCAAGGACGTGCTTGCCAAGTGCTACGGCGGGGACATCACGCGGAAGCGCAAGCTGCTCGAGAAGCAGCGCGAGGGCAAGCGCCGCATGAAAAGGGTGGGCAACGTGGAGATACCCCAGGAGGCATTCATGGCTGTGCTCAAGATGGACGAGCAGTAGGTGGACGCCTGATGCCTCGGCCGAACCCACCCCGCAAACGCCCGCGCCGTCGCCCCGACGCGGTTGAGCGCTCAACTCGCGCCGAGGTTGCGCTCACCAGGCAGACCGCCCAGGTCAACGAGAAGAACGGATCCTCGGGTGGCAAACAGCAATCGAGTGCCAAGCCTGCGGCCAAGGCGAAGCCGCCGCTGAAGGGAGCGGCCGGGCGCGCCCAGCGTCTCAACGAACCCTACGTGCCGTGGGCGAAGCAGTCCTACGCGATCCTGATCGCGCTGATGGCCGCGGGCGAGCTGATCATCGGTGGCCTCACCTATTTCACGTACTCGGGGTCCAAGCCGCCGCTGGCGACCTTCCTCCTCGGCGTCGATGCCGGCAGCCTCGGGCCGATCATCGCGGTCGCGGCCGCGCTCGTTGCCGCGCAGTTTGCGAGGTACATCACCAAGGAGTCGCGCAGCCTCCGATTCATGGAATCGGCGATGGCGGGCGTGATCCAGTACTTCATCTTCTTCGCGCTGTTCGTCGGCCTGCTGTACCTGCTGGGACTGGGAACCACCGCATCGGCAACGAAGGGCTTGACGATCAGCGAGCCCCTCGAGCTCGCCGGGCTGGCGCTCGTCGACATCGCGAGCTTTGTCGGGACCTACTTCATCTATCCGCCGCTCTACCGGCGCATGCGCATCAAGCCACCGCCGCCGCGCACACCGCGGCCGGCGAAGGACAAGGCGGCCACGGAAACTCCTGCGCCCAAGGGCTCGAAAACGATGGTCGACAAGATGGACGAGGCCACAACCACGAATCAAGAGGCCAAGGACACCACCGCGTGAGTCCCGCGATCGACGAGGTGCGCTCGCTGTACCTGCACATCCCGTTCTGTGAGCGGAAGTGCGAGTACTGCGACTTCACGAGCGTCGCCGGCGCAACCGGGTCGGCCGCGTACATGGACGCGCTCAACGCGGAGGTCCGCCACCTGGGCGAGTGCCTCGGCCGTCTGACGCTCGACACCGTGTTCATCGGCGGCGGGACGCCTTCGCTCGTCGAGCCGGAACTGCTTGCCGGGCTCGTGGCAACGGTGCACGACACGTTCACCGTCGCCGCCGATGCCGAGGTGACCATGGAGGCGAACCCGTCGAGCATCAGCGCCGCCCGGGCGCGGGTGTGGAAGGCGGCGGGCGTGAACCGCGTCAGCATCGGGGTGCAGAGCCTCGAGGCCGACGCGCTGCACTTCCTCGGCAGGGTCCACGACGCGGACCGTGCGCTCGCCGCCGTCGATGACGTGCGCGAGGCCGGCTTCACCTCGATCAACTGCGACCTCATCTACGCGGTTCCCGGTCTCGGAGACGTCCGCTGGCGGCGCACCGTGGAGCGCGTGGCTATGGCGGGACCCACGCACATCTCGTGCTACGAGTTGACCGTCGAGCCCGGGACGCCTTTGCACACCCGCGTGAGCCGGGGGCAGGTCACGCCGGTCGACGGCCCCCGCGCCATGCGCCAGCATCGGATCGCGGTCGACGTGCTCGGTGGCGCCGGATACGACCAGTACGAGGTCAGCAACTTCGCGCTGCCTGGCGAGGAGTGCCGCCACAACCTCGTGTACTGGCACAACGGGTATTACGCGGCAGCGGGCGTCGGCGCCCACGGTCACCTGCCTGCGGATGCAGCCGAGGCGATCGGGCTCGACGTCGAGGCCGGGGCAGTGTCGGTGCGCCACTGGCACGGCCGTGGCATCGCCGCGTACTCACGCGCCGTCGCGGCCGGGGAATTCCCGATCACCGGCTCCGAGCCGGTCGGGCCTGCGATGCGCGAGCAGGAGCGGGTGATGCTCGGGCTCCGGCTTCGCGAAGGCGTCCGCCTCGGCGCGGCGAGCCTCCACGAGGCACGATCCCTGGAGGCTGTCGGCCTCCTCGCCGTCGACGGTGACCGGGTCCGAGCGACCGAACGGGGCGAGGCGCTGCTCAACCAGGTGACCCTTCGCCTGGTAGGCGATCGGGCGGCCTAGCTGGTACGCTTAGCACTCAACCTCGACGAGTGCTAATGCGCCGGTGCCGGCTGCCACGCACCGTCACACCTGGCCAGACGTGCAACATCCAGTCCCGCTCGATCAGCGCAAGCAACAGATCCTCAAGGCCGTCGTTGCGGATTACACCCGCACGGGCGTCCCGGTGGGGTCTGCGTCGCTTGCCGTCCACCTGGCCACCTGGTCGTCGGCGACCATCCGCAATGAGCTGGCGACGCTCAGCGAGGTGGGGTACCTCATCCAGCCGCACACCTCCGCCGGCAGGGTCCCGTCAGACCTCGGTTATCGCTACTACGTCGACTTCCTCATGGATGAGGAGGACGTCCCCGCGGCCGTGCGCCGCCAGGTGGATCCGTTCTTCGCGGTGCTGCCGTCTGGCGTCGAGGACATCCTCGAGATCGCCGCGACCGCGCTCGCGCACGCCGCCGACGCCGTGAGCCTGGTCACCGCCCCACGCGCGCTCGGTGTTCGGGTCAAGCACCTCGACCTCGTCAAGCTGAACGACACGCAGGCGCTGCTCGTGCTCGTGCTCGAGGGCAACCTGGTCCGCCAGCAGGCGCTCAACCTCACTGGACCGGCCGATCAGACGGTGCTGAGCGCCATCGCGTCCGGCCTCAACGCGGTCGTGGTCGGGCTCAACGCCGCGGGCATGTCGAGGCTGCCCGAATCGGTGGGAAAGCACGCGGTGCTCGAGCGCGACCTGCTCACTCAGATCATCGCCTTCATGACCGTCTGCGACGCCCAGCAGGACACGCTCATCCTCCACGACGGGGTGCGCAACCTGCTCCACCAGCCGGAGTTCGGCGACGTCGAGCTGCTCCAGCAGGTGATCGAGGTGGTGGAGGAGGAGCGCATGCTCGCGGCGCTGATCAGCGCTGCCGACCTCGACCACGGGATCCAGATCATGATCGGGCGCGAGAGCGGGATGGCGGAGCTGTCCCGGTGCAGCCTGGTGCTCACCACCTATCGTGCCGGGGCGGAGCGGCGCGGCACCATCGGCGTGCTCGGCTCCACCCGCATGGCCTACGCGCAGGTCGGACCCCGGGTTCGGTACGTCGCGCAGCGGGTCGGACGGGCCGTGGGGCGTGCTTTGAGTTGAGCGTGGGCATAGTGAGCGCATGACGACGGACGGACGCGACTTCGCGGACAGGCGCCCCGCCGCGGAGCCTGAGGTTGAGCCCGAGGCGGCCGACGAGCCGGACGAGCGCGATGCTCGGTACCTCCGGCTGGCCGCGGACTTCGAGAATTTCAAGCGGCGCAAGGCCCAGGAGCTCGCCGACGCGCGCACTTACGAGAGCGAGGATGCGGCGATCGCTCTGCTGCCCGTGCTCGACAACCTGCGCCGCGCGGTCGACCACGCCGGCGAGGCCGGCGCCGAGGAGTTCTTCGTCAGCGGCCTGCAACTCGTCGTGCGCGAGTTCGAGGCAGCCCTCCAGCGTCTCGGGGTCGTGCCCGTGCCGGCGGTCGGCGAGCGTTTCGATCCCGCGATCCACGACGCAATCGCAGCCGAGGAATCGGACGACGTCACCGACGACACGGTTGTCGAGGAGCTCGTCCCCGGCTACCGGCTCCACGACCGCCTGCTCCGGCCCGCGATCGTGCGCGTGGTGCGGCCGCGCCAGTCCCCGTCGGGGAGCTGAGCCATGGCGACGGTCAAGCGCGACTACTACGAGGTGCTCGGCGTCCAGCGCGACTGCACCCCTGAGCAGTTGAAGGTGGCGTACCGCAAGCTCGCCATGCAGTACCACCCGGACCGCAACAACGGCGACAAAGGCGCTGAGGAGCAGTTCAAGGAAGTCGGCGAGGCGTACTCGGTGCTGAGTGATCCGCAGAAGCGCCAGCGCTACGACGCCTTCGGCCACGTGGACGGTGCGCAGCCGGACTTCGGCAACTTCTCATTCGACTCGGCCTTCGACCTCTTCGACATGTTCTTCGGTGGAGGTGGACGCCGCCGCGCGCATACCGGCCCGCAGCGTGGCGACGACCTGCGCATGAACATCGAGATCACCTTCGAGGAGGCCGTGTTCGGTGCCAAGCGCACAGTGGAGGTGCCGCGGGCGACGCTCTGCACCGAGTGCAACGGCTCCGGCGCGAAACCCGGCACCAGCGCCACCAAGTGCGCGACCTGCTCGGGCAGCGGTCAGGTGCGCAGAACGATGCAGTCGATCTTTGGTCAGGTCGCCAGCGTCACGCCGTGTCCGACGTGTCACGGCGAGGGCCAGGTGATCCAGGAGCCGTGCACCGGCTGTCGCGGCCAGGGCCGTATCCAGGGGCGGCATACCGTCGAGGTCACCATCCCCGCCGGTGTCGACGACGACGTGACCCTGCGTCTCACTGGTGAGGGCGAGCCCGGCCCGCGCGGCGGCCCCGCCGGCGACCTGTACCTGGGCTTCCGCGTGAAGCCGCACCCCAACCTGGTGCGGCGCGGCCAGGACCTGCTCTACGAGCTCCCCATCTCGGTCACTCAGGCCGTGCTCGGTGACACGATCACCATCACCACCGTCGACGGCGAGCATCCGGTTGAGGTCGCTCCGGGGACGCAACCGGGCCGCCAGCTAAAGATGCACGGACTCGGTGTGCCGCACGTTCGCACCGGCCGTCGCGGTGACCTCATCTGCGTTGTGCGGGTCGTCGTGCCGAGCCATCTGTCCCACCAGGACCGCGCGCTGTACGAGCAGCTCGGCGGTCGCGAGGGCAAGCCCGCCGAGGTGAAGAAAGGGTTCTTCGACTCGCTCCGCGACGCGTTCCGCGGCTGAGTTTCCGCCCTAACCGGGCGGCCAGGTCATCTGCCGTCCACCGAGCAGGTGGAGGTGCAGATGGTCGACGGTCTGGCCACCCTGCTTACCGGTGTTGACGACAAGCCGGAAGCCCGTTTCGTCGATGCCCTCGTCCTGCGCGATCGCCTGGGCCACATGCAGCATGCGTCCCCACAGGCTGTCCTGAGCAGGCGTCAACTCGGCGACCGACTCGATGTGCTCGCGGGGGAGTATCAGGACGTGGACCGGCGCCTGTGGATTCACGTCGCGGATGGCGAGCACCTCGTCGTCCTCGCGAACAAACGTGGCCGGAAGCTCGTGTGCCGCAATGGCGCAGAAGATGCAATCGTTCATGAGCGCAGCAGGGTACCGCGCAGGCGGTCGCCCTCGACGGCTTCGGCCCGGACGAGGCTGAGGCTGCCCTGACGAACTTCCGCAGCGCCCTCGACAATGACCTCGTGGTACCCGGCGGTGAGGCCGTGTGCGGCATCTCCGTCAACCGCGTCCCAGGCGACCTCGTGCACGCGGCCGCACGCTCGTGCGAGTGACAGCGCACCCGTGCGCCTCGTGGCGCGACGCACCTCGGCGCTGCGCCGGCGGGCGGATGCATCGTCGACGCGACCGGCGATTGCCGTCGCGGGTGTTCCCGGACGCTGCGACCAGCGAAAGACGTGGCCCTGGAGAAATCCAACCTCATCAACCAGCGACAGGGTCTCGGCGTGGTCGTCGTCGGTCTCGCCCGGGAACGCCACCATGATGTCGGAGGTGAACTCGGTGGCCGGATTCGTCGCGCGGAGCGCGCGCGCGACGCGCAGGTACTGCGCGCGCCGGTATCCGCGGTGCATGGCGCGCAGCACGTGATCACTGCCGCTCTGAAGCGGCATGTGCCAGTGTGAGCAGAGGCGTGGATGCGCGTTGAGCGCGATCAATGACTCGTTGACGTCGTTCGCGTTGATGCTGCTGAGCCGGATGCGCGCGCTCACCCCGCACATGTCGAGCAGGGACTCGAGCAGTGCTGCCAGATTGGTCCCCATGTCGCGGCCGTAGGACCCGAGGTCGACACCGCACAGCACGATCTCGCCGTGACCGGCATCGAGTGCGGCGCGGACTCGGTCGTGCACGGTCGAGACGGGAACACTCGATGAGACTCCGCGCGCCTGCCACACGATGCAGTACGTGCAGCGATGATTGCAGCCGTCCTGCACCTTGATGAACGCACGTGAGCGCATCGCCGGGGTTTCGCGTGGCGCGTCGATGGCGGCCGACATCGCGATGACGTGGGCGGCGATGCGGTCCTTGTCGGCGTTGGCGAAGATCGAGTCGACGGTGGTGTACGCGCCGGGGTTGGCGTCGACGCTGCAGCCGGTGAGCACGAGGTGCGCGCCCGGGTCGAGGCGGCGCAATCGGCGGATGCGCTGGCGTGTGGTNNTCCGCCATCTCCGCGAAGTTCACCTTGCATCCGAGCACGGTGAGTGCGACCCGGAGCGGACGATCGGGTGGAGCGCTCATGCCGGTCGCGGCGCAGCCGCAGTGTCGAGGTCGCCGGCGCCTGCGAGCAGCAGCGACGTCGCCACCGCACCGGCGAGCAGGCTCGGCAGCGTGCGCGCGCCGAGGTGCACGTTGATCGCACCGGTGTCTGCGAGGGTGCGGAGGTCGGCGGCGTCGAGGCCGCCTTCGGGACCGATCACCAGCCCCACGTCGGCGGGGACTTCGGGGACCGCGCGCATGATCGAGACGGCGTCCTGACCGATCACGCACGCGAGGATGCGGGTACCTTCCGGCAGCGCGGAGAGCGCTTCGCGGAGGGGCAGGATCGAATGCACATCCGGTGGCCCTGCGCGGCCGGCGAGCTGGGCTGACTCTCGCGCGATCGCGCGCCAGCGCTCGAGGCGGTGGACCACGCGCGATGGGTCGGGACGGGACACGCTGCGGTGGGTGAGCACCGGACGTATGGTCGCCGCTCCGGCTTCGGTCAGCGCCTCCACCGTTGCGTCCATGGCCTGCGCGGGCACTGCCTGCAACACGTGCACTGCAAGCCGGGGCTCGCCCTCGACCGTGCGGCTCCAGACGATCGACCCGCTGACGCGCGATGGGGTGACCTCGTCGAGTTGCAGTCCGTGCTCAACGCTCCGGTTCTCGACGATCACGATCGTCTCGCCCACAACGGCGCGGAGCGCGCGTGCGAGATGGCTGGCGTCGATGCCGGTGAGGGTGGCGCGACCGCCGGCAACCTGGTCTGGTTCGACGAAGAATCGAGGCATGGCAGCGTGCATGGTGCGGCACCCGCCTCCCGCTATGGTGGGCGCGTGGCCGAGACGCACCTCACCGCGCGGACCGCTGACGGCGCCGGGCTGTCCGTGTACATCACCGGCGACGGCGACCCACTCCTGCTCATCCCCGGCCTCGGCGCCGGGCGCTCGGCGTTCACACCGATCCTTGCCGACCTTGCGAAAGCGCACCGCGTGATCACCTTCGATCCGCGTGGCATCGGCGAGTCGGAGGGCTCGGGCAACACGAGATTGACGGCGATGGCCCTCGATGTGGTCGGGGTGCTCGACGCTGCGGAGATTGCGGCTGCCGCGGTGTTCGGCGCTTCGATGGGCGGCCTGGTGGCGCAGCACGTCGTCGTCGATCACCCGTCGCGTGTCGCCGACCTCATCCTCGCTGCGACGTCGCCGGGTGGAGACGCAGGCGTCGACCCCAGGCCGGAGGATCAGGCGGCGCTCATGGGTAAGGGTGCGCGCACGCCCGAGGACGCGTACAGGATCGCGTGCACGGTGCTGTACTCGCAGCAGTTCCAGCGTGCGCACCCCGAGTTCATCGAGGCGCAGATCCGCGAGCGCGCGCTGCATCCCGTGCGCCCGCGCGTCTTCTCGGCGCAGTACAAGGCGATGTGGGAGCCGGACGGTTCGTTCGCGCGCCTCGCGTCAGTCGCGGTACCGACGCTCGTCATGCACGGCACCGATGACGTCGTGATCCCGTTCGAGAATGCGCGCATCCTCGCGCGTCAGATCCCCGGCTCGCAGCTGCGTCCCTTCGAGGGAAGCGGTCACCTGTTCTTTCACGAGCGGCCGGCCGAGACTGCGCGCGTCGTCACCGAGCATTTGCGCCGCGCCGGTTCGGGTGCTGGTCAGTCGTCGTCGGCGGCGGAGTCGTCATCGCCACCCAGGGAGTCATCGGCCGCCGGATCCTGATGTCCGTTGCCGTTTCCGTGGTCGTGGTCGTGGCCGTTGCCGTTGCCGTTGGTGTGCTCGGCGGCGGCAGCGCGCACCGGGACGAGCTGCGCCGGAGCGGTGGCTGTCGCGGTGGTCTCGCGGATCACGGTCACCTTGATGACACCGGGGTACTGCATCTCGGACTCGATCTCGCGCGCGATCTCGCTCGTCAGGGGCGGCATGTCGGTGTCCTTCACCTGCGACGCCTTGACGAAGACACGGAGCTCTCGCCCGGCCTGGAGCGGGAACGCCCTGTCAACGCCGCCGTGGCGCGTCGCGATCGTCTGCAACTGCTCGAGGCGGAGGAGGTACGTGGCCAGCGTGTCGCGGCGAGCGCCGGGGCGTGATGCGGAGATCGCATCAGCGCAGATCGTCAACATCGCCAGGTCCGTCGACGGTTCCTCGTCGAAGTGATGGGCCTTGACGGCGTGGACGATGCCGGCGTCGACCCCGAGCACGCGGAGCAACTCGCCGCCGATGATCGCGTGCACACCTTCGACGTCGTGGTCCACCGCCTTGCCGATGTCGTGGAGCATGCCGGCTTCCCGGGCGAGGCTCTGGGGCAGCCCCATCTCGGCGGCGAGCACCCCGCAGAGATGCCCGGTCTCCTCGCAGTGGAGCAGCGCGTTCTGCCCGTACGAGAAGCGGTGATGCAGCGTACCGACGAGCTCGGCGAGCTCGGGGCGTCCCTCGATCTGCATGAGCCAGAGCGCACGTTCGCCGATCTCGACGACGCGTCGCTGGGTCGTCCTCCGCGCCTTCTGGATGAGCGGAGGAACCTCGGTTGCCTGCATGCGCCGGTCGACGACCTCGAGAGCCGCCTGGCGCGCGATCTCGCGTCCGATCGGGTCCACCGTTCGAAGCGTCGCCTGCTGTTTCTCGGCATCGACACCGAGCTCGGCGCCGGTCTGCTCGGCGATGACGGTCAACGCCGAGAGGAGCCGCTCGCGGGCATGGTCGTCGAGCCCTTCGAGTGACAGCGGTGACATCCGCGGTGCGCTGTCGACGTTCGAGGCGTCCTGGCGCTCCACGGCCTGCACGATCAGGTCGTTGGCGCTCGTCTCCACGCGATCACCGATGATCTCGGCGACGGTCGCTTCGACGAGCGCGGCCCGCTCGGCCACGAGCTCGGACTGCACGCGGTCCAGCACCAGCGCGGCCGCCGCCTCCCGATCGAGCGCCGCCTTGGCACGGAGCGTCTCCTCGATGAGCGCACCTTGTTCAGCGACGCCCGCGCGCCGTTCCTCGATCTCGTCGCGACGCTTGCGGTAGGCGAAACGGCGGTCGTCGAAGATCTCGCGACGCTCGCGGAGGTGCTTGTGGCGTTCGGCGATGACCGCTTCACGGCCTTCGACCGCGGCGAGCCGCTCCTTGACCTCTTCCATCGCAGCCTCGTGGGCGTGGAGCGCCGAGGTGCGCGCCTCGGCGATCAATGTGGCCGCGTACTGATTTGCATCGGCCAGGCTCTGACTGACGAGCGGCGCCGGCGAGGCGACCTGGGTTCCCTTTCGGGCGTTGAGGAGCGCGAACAGTCCGACCGCGGCCAGAACCACGGCGATGACGATCAGGACGACTGCGATGATCATGTGGAGAGAGTTCAGGACGCGGTCAGGCGCTGACCGCCAGGTCGAATGGGTCGCTTGCCTCGGCGATGAGCCGCTGGGCGAAGAGGTTGGCGGCGGGAGGCAGGGTGCGTCGCCGATCCCAGCAGAGGGCCATGGTACGCGCGATCGGTGGATCGCGAAGCGGGATCACCGCGACCCGGGTGCTCGGGACCGGGAGCGGCATGGGCATCAGCGTCGTCCCCAGGCCGGCCTCGACCAGGCCCTGGACGATCGTGAAGTCGTCCCCCTCGTAGGCGACGTGGGTGGTCAGTCCCTGGGCTGCGAAGGCTGCGTCGATGACCCGACGGAGCCCGCTCCGGGACCGGGGCAGGATCAGCGGCTCACCGGCCACGTCCTCGAGGGTGCAGGAGCTCCGGCCGACGAGGCGGTGGTTGACCGGGACGACGACGGCGACGCGCTCACGGAAGAGGGGATGGATCTCGAGATCGACCACGCCCGTGGGCGGTGGCCCGAGGATGCCGAGATCGTAGTCACCGCCCAGGACGCCGCTCATGACCTCGGCCGTGGTGCCCTCCTCGAGCGTGAAGCGGACCGCCGGATAGCTCTCGAGGAAGCGGGCGAGGCGCTCCGGGAGCCAGCGAGCACCGACCGTGTGCAGGAAGGCGACGCAGACGCGGCCGCTCTCGGCCGCGACGGCTCCCTCGGCCTCGGCGATGGCGTCGCGGAGGTCGTCGAGGATGCGTTCGGCTCTGCCGACGAGGCGCCGGCCGGCCTGGGTGAGGCGGATGTTCCGGCCGATTCGCTCGAAGAGCAGTACCCCGACCTCCTGCTCCAACCGGGCCACCTTTCGGGATACCGTTGATTGATCAGCTTGCAGCGCTTCGGCCGCCCGGCTGAGGTGTTCGACTTTGGCAACTTCGACGAAAGTGCGTAGAAGGTCGGCATTGATGCGGTCCATGCATCAATCTCACCCTAAATGTGCTGTTGATGTCAATGACCGGAGCCGGTAGGCTTAGCAACGTGATAAGAGAACCCGAGGTACTGGAGCGTAGTCAGGTAGTCGACCCGGGCCTTCTCATCGAGAGCGCCACTGAAGAAGTGCACGCCGCGCGTCGCAGGCATCGCCGCGAAGTCGTCGAGCGGACCCGCCTGCGCCGGCTCGTAGAGCGGGTCGACAGCGCTATCGAGCTCTGCGAGGAAACCCACCTCCAGGGCATCAAAGAGGTGCCGCCGGATGTTGCCGAACGGGCACAGAAGGTGTTCATCTTCGCTCGCGGCGCGGTCCGCAAAACCGGCGACCACGAGGCCCTCTCCACGGTGGAGACTGCCCTTGCTCGCCGCCAGGTCAAGATCACCGAGGTCATGGACATCCTCTGGACGATCCAGGAGGTCGTGTTCGACCTGATGCTCCCGTGGCGCACCCAGCTCCCCGAGGACGTCGAGCCCGAAGGCGACGAAGCTTCCCTAGTAGGTTTCTGGCGCGAATTCCGGTTGCATCCGTAGGCGACGGTGACGCTGGGCCGGCCTGATACGGCGTCGGCTTGCGCTCCGCGTTCGGTCACGCACTACGGTGCGCTCCCTCTCTGCGGTGCGCGCCTCCTTGTCTGAGACTCGGCCCAGCGTCACCTCACGTTGTGCCTCGACGGACTGACCTCTTCTCAACGCAAAATCGCACCCATGGGATTGCGCGTTGCCGTCGACCGGATGGTGGTCACCAATCATCGGGTTGATGTGCCGCTGGATTGGAACGAGCCGTCGGGGGCGACGATCAGTGTTCATGCTCGCGAGGTCGTTGCGGCTGAGCATGCGGATGACTCGAAGTGGCCGGCGATGGTGTGGTTTCAGGGTGGACCGGGACACGAGGTCGCGTTTCCGAATAGCCGCGGGAGCTGGCTCGCACAGCTGCTGACGCGGTATCGAGTGCTGCTCCTCGATCAGCGTGGCACGGGGTTGAGCACACCGCTCGACGCGCGTTCGCTGCCGTTCTCTGATCCGGTGGCACTCGGTGACTACCTGCGTCACTTCCGTCAGGACTCGATCGTGCGCGATGCTGACCGACTGCGCGCGACGCTGTACGGAGAGCACACCGACTGGTACGTCTTCGGACAGAGCTTCGGCGGCTTCTGCTCGCTGACCTATCTGTCGTCGATTCCCGAGCACGTCCGCGGTGTGATCATCACAGGCGGATTCGCTCCGGTGCTCCACGAGACCCAGGAGATCTGCACGCGGCTCTTCAATCATGTGGCCACGCGCAACGCGGAGTACTACGAGCAGTTCCCCGGCGATGTCGCACGGGTGCGTCGTATCGTCGATCACCTTGAAACCGGGAACGAGGTCGACGGTCACAACCGGCGGCTCAGCGCGCGCCGGTTTCTCATGCTCGGGGGCAAGCTGGGGCTGCAGCATGGCGCTGCCGAGCTACACGGAATCATCGAGCGCGCTGACAACGACCTCGAACAGCTCGGCGTGCTCAGTGGCGTGGTGCATGCGCACGTCGCCGGCATGATGTCGCCTGCGACCAACCCGGTCTACACGGTGTTGCACGAGGCCGCGTATTCCAACGGTCCCGCGACGCTGTGGGCGGCGGAACGGGCCCGGCTCGCGGACGCTCGCTATGCGGTTGACGCGCAACCGGCGCCGTATTTCACGGGTGAGGCGGTGTTCCCCTGGATGATGGAGGAGCTCCCAGAGCTGCAGCCGCTGCGAGAAGCTGCCGATGTGCTCGCGGAGATGGAGGGATGGCCGGCGCTGTACGACATCCCTCGGCTGCGTGCGAACACGGTCCCCGTCGTCGGCACCCTGTACTGGGATGACGAGTATGTGGAGCGAGCCATGGCGCTCGAGACGGTGGCGTTATTGGGCAACTGCCGCCCGTGGATCACGAACGAGTACGAGCACGGTGGGTATCGCGTCGACCCGGTACGTGTGGCGGACCGGCTGTTCTCGATGCTGGACGACCTGACGGCGCGATCGTCCGGGGCCGCGTAACTACCCCCCGGAGCCTGACACCGGGCAGCTGAACGAGGCCGACACATGCAGGTCTGCGACCGTGCGGGAAACTCCGCTGCCCGTGTTGCCCGCAATGACTGCTGTGACCATGCCTGTCGCCGTGTTGCCCGTCATCGTGATCGCGATCGTTCCACTGGTGTCGCTATGCCAGAAATCGAGGCTGGTATCCAGGCCCACCTCGTCTCCGGCAACAAGCGGGCGTGTCCCGGCGGGCGCCAGAACGGAGAATGTCGCCTCCGTCCCGGGCAGGACACCATCGAACGTCGCCGACAACAAGCCGGACGGGAGGCGCTGGCACTGCGACTCAACCGGATCGAGTTCCAAGGTCCCGTTGAGCCCACCGCTCAGCGTGATCTGAGCTGTCAGCGAGCCAGCCGTTTGCGATGGTGCCTGAGTCGAGCCGCCGGACGTCGTGGGTGCACCCGACTGCGAGGTCGCGGTCGAGGTGCTGCCGCACCCGATCACCATCATCGAGAACGCCACTCCCGCGAGCAGGGAGAGCCGGGATCCTGTCATAGCGCATCCCCGTTCGGCTGTCGGTATGTGCCGCGTCGTACCTTTACCGTTGGCCGGCGAAGATCGACAGAGACGCCGAGACCAGGAACGTCATGACGTAGACGGTGTCGGTGTCCGGGTTCACCGCGAGGCCGGTGGGCTGCCCGCCGACCGCTTGCTGGGTCGTCGCCGTACCGCATCCCGACGTGCTCGTCGCGTTGCAATTCGCGCCGTTGAGCACCGATACCGCCGCACCCCCGTTATCGACGATGTAGACGGAGTCGGTGCTGGTGTCGGCCACCGCCAATTGCGGCGCACGACCAACCTCGGCCGTTGGGAAGGTTCCCGCACAGCTTGTCACCGTGTGACCGTTGCAGGTCGCACCGTTGATGATTGACACCGTTCCGGGTGCAGATCCGCCTTGACTGTTGGTCACGTAGACGGTGTTCGTCGCATCGTCCACGGCCACGCCGTCGGGCCCAATTCCCACAGTCACAGTCGCCGCCACCTTGCCGCACCCCGCGTGGTCCGTTCCGTTGCATGTGTCTCCGTTGATGACCGACATCGTCGTGCCGCTCGCAAATGGTACGCCGGCACTTGGCGCGTAGATCGTATCGGTCTTGACGCTGACGCCGAGGGAGTGAGTTCCCGGTCCGACGTTGACGGTGCCGGGTTTCTGACCGCAGCCCGAGACGTCCTCTGCGTTGCAGGTCGCCGCATTCAGGACGGCGATCTCGTCTGCTTCGGTGCCATAGGGCAGATACAGCGTCTTGGTACGTGAGTTGAGCACGGGTGAGCCGGGCTCTGCGCCGACCTTGATCGTCCGCACCTTCCCGAAGCAGCCGGTGGTGTCGGTGGCGTTGCACGTCGCGGTATTGATCATGGCGACCGATGCCCTGAACGACTCCGCGACGTACAGCGTGTGCGTGGCGTCATCGATCGCCCCCATGGCAGTCATGGGATCGGGCATCGGGATCACGCCGACCGGCGAGCATCCGGAGAGGCCTGCGACCTTGCAGGTGGCGCCGTTGAACACATCGATCTCAGCCAGGCCGTAGTTGCTCGCGTAGATGGTGTTGGTCGCGGGGTCGATTGACGCCTCGAATTCGTGTTGCGCGACAGCCGGGGCGTCCGAGCGGCAACTCCTCGCATCAGTGGCATTGCACCCGCTGACGCTCACCGCCTCGAGGACGTTGGTGCCCCCGACGCTGACGAGATAGGCGGTGTCGGTCTGCGGGACGAGCGTGACGTAGTTGGGAAATGCGTTAAACGACGCCCCGTCGTCCGAACCGGCCTGCTCACTCGGCGCCAGGTTTTCACACCCCGACGTGGCGATGCCGTTGCAGCTGCGCGTGTTGATCGCCGAGAGCGTGTCATCGTTCTGACTGACAGCGAAAACGGTATGGAGGATGTCGTCAACCGCGAGGCCGCTGACGCCCGCCCCAGTGCGAACCACCGCAGGCGTGCCCGCACAGCCCGAGGTGTTGGTTGCGTTGCACCGGGCGCCATCGATCACCGCGACCGTGCCGTCGTCGTAGTTCGACACATAGACGGCGCCGGTCTCCTGGTCCACGGCGTCCCATTGGTCGTTGCTGCCCACGGTGACCGTGGGCGATGCCGCGTCACACCCGCTCGTGTCGCTCCCGTTGCACGTGGCTCCGTCGATCACCGATACCGTGTGTCCCGTGCCCGATCCGTCGTAGAGATTGGCATTATTGTTGACGGCATAGATCGTGTCGGTCGCCCGGTCGACGTCAAGGGCACGCGGTCCATAGTTGTCCGCCAGCAGTTCTGTGTTCCCGCATCCTGACGTGATCTTGGCATTGCAGGTCGCGCCGTTAATGACGTGGATTCCTCCTTGGGGGTCGGCCACGTACAGCGTTCGCGTGTTCGGGTTGAAGACGGCTCCAACGCCACCCACATCAATGGTCGCGACCGATTGGCAACCAGTTGTGTGCTTCGCATTGCATCGAGCTCCCGAGAACACCCACGTGCTCTCACCCCCATTGAAGTCGTAGGTCGCGACATAGATCGTATCGGTCGTCTGGTCGATCGCGACAGCCTGGGGGCTCATGCCGACGGCGGCCTGTGCCACCACCCGGCAACCCGATCCGTTGGCCGCCTTGCAGGTGGCGGTGTTGATGAGATCAACGACGTCATCGGTTGTGTTGCAAGCCGAGGTTGGGCACTGGATCGGGACATAAAGGGTGTCCGTACTCGGATTGACGGCCGGAACGCCAGGACTACCGCTCAGCTGGACGGAGAATCGAGCGGTCGGGCTCGGGGTCGGGCGCGCCGCAGGTGCCGGGGTCGTGTGGTTCGCGTGGATGTACTCGAACACGGTTATCGGCGCCGCCACAACGACCGCCGCGGCCAGGGCAATCGCGACGACCACGAACACACGGCGATTGCGAAGAGGCATCGGGCGACTGCCGCGTTCGAAAACAGCCGCAACCGTCCGATTGACCGTCCGTGCGTCACCACCATGACGTGACCGGTCGTCCAGGTACGCGCGGAGCCGCTCCTCGAGTGCTTCAGGTGACATCGTTCAAGTTCTCCCTGAGGCGGCTGAGTGCTCGGGCCAGATGCTGCCGCGCTGAACCGGGCCGGCAGCCCATGTACTCGCTGCATTCATCAAGGGTGTAGCCGTAGAGGTAATGCAGCACGATCACCGCGCGCTGCTGCCGGCTCAACACGGCAAACGCGGCATGCAACGCAGGGTCCGCATGCGTCTGTGACGGGCTCGGCATGCGGTCGTCGATGACCCCCTCGTGCATCCACCGGGCTCGAAGGGTCTTGCCGTAGTTGACGCTCTCGCGCACGCAGATGCGAGTCAGCCACGCGTCGCGGCGTGCCGGATCGCGAAGGCGATCCCAGGCCCGCCAGGCCGCGAACATCGCGTTCTGCACGACGTCTTCGGCGTCGGCTGAGTTTCCTACGATGATGGCCGCGATGGCGAGAAGACGGGGAGCCGCAAGTCGGAAGACTGGATCGGCTTCCGTCCGACTGGACCCTTCCTCAACGATTGCCATCGAAGCCATCAGCATAAAGAGGGATTTTCGGTCTGTTTAGTTGACAGAGGCACCGCCGTCGACCGGCGAGCAGCCGCGGCAACTCGACGGCCGCCCAGTGGCTAGGATGACCGCCGACGGCACTCGGGGATCAGGTCGGCCGAGGAGCCTGCCATCAACGCGCCGGTACGTAAGGAGAGTGAACGTGGGCGGAGATCACGAGGGCGGAGCCGACGACGAAATGCTGCGGGAGTTCCTGCGCGGCCAGCGCGAATCGGTGCTGGCGATCGTCGATGGCCTGGACGAGGATGACTGGCACCGCTCCGTCGTGCCAACGGGCTGGACGCCGGCCGGCCTCGTCGAGCATCTGGGGGGCGCCGAGTGGCACTGGTTCCAAGGCGTNNTCGCCTTCTACCGCGACCAGTGCGCGCAGTCCGAGGCGGTTCTGGACGTCACCCCGCTTTCGGCGGCACCAGTGGGCAAGCACGGGCTTGGTGAATTCGAGCCACCGGATGTTCGGTGGGTTGTGCTGCACATGATCGAGGAGACCGCTCGCCATGTCGGGCATCTGGACATTGCGCGGGAGCTCCTCGACGGCAAGACCCGGCTGGGTGGTCGCTGAGTTGGTCTGACGCTCGGTCAGGAGAAGTCTTTGAGCCGCCCCCACAACGCGGGAAGCGGCGCGTTGAGCGTGCAAAAGGTCACCGGAGCGCCCGACTCAAGATTGACGACGTCGTACGGAACGACCAGGTGGCTCACCACCTTTGCCGAGGTGCACATCCAGGCGACGTCCGACGGCTCGTAACCAACCATGAGTGCGTAGGTCGCCGTAAGGTGGGATGGAAGCCAGTACCAGTCACTCAATTGAGGACTGAAGCTCGCGGGCAGCAGCTTCGGATTGCCAAAGATCTGCAGCGCACCCGCGACGCCATAGTCGGACGAGACGATCACCGTGCTGTCACGCTCCGCGGCAGGAAGCGCTTGATAGATTGCCGTCATCTGATTGGTGATCTGCGGCCACCCAACCGTGGACGCGAGGTCTGAATCCTCGGTATCGAGGCCGGTTGCATGCAGCCGATCCGGTGGCGTGTAGGGGATGGTGATCTTTGCGAGGCCGACGAAGTCGAACAGACTCGCCAGGACCACCGCACCAACGAGTGCCGACCGCAGCCTGGGACGGCGGACGTGCGAAAGGGCGACGAGACCGGCGGCCATGACGATGGGGATCGTCGGTCCGGGGTAGTAGTACTTCCCGACGAAGAGGTAGACCACCATCGGCGTGGCACACGCGATCCCGATTGGTCGAAGTCTGGGATTGCGGAAGAGCGTGATGAAGCCGGCAATCCACAACGGCGTCAGCAGGACCAGGAGAAGGAGGAAGTAGACGACGAAGTTGGCAACGCCTCCGCCGGACTGGATGTCTCCCTGGTGATTGGAGATGTAGGCGACGGTCGGAAATCCGTTGGCGATCTGCCAGATGACGTTCGGCGCCCAGATGACCAGCATCAGCGCGCCGCCGATCCACGGATACCTGGTTCGAAGGTCCGCTCGCAGTGACGGTGTGAGCAGCGCCGCGATGCCAATACCGAGGATGAGCGGCAGGATGAGGTACTTGATCTCAAGCCCGATGCCGAGTGTGATGCCGAGCAGGATCCACAAACGCGGCCTGCGGTCGATGACGATGGACAGAAAGCAGTAGATCGAGAGCATCCACGCCACCTGGTCGAAGATCACGGTCTGGAAGAGCCAGGTGCCGAGGATGAGTGGCTCGGTGATACCGGCGAGGAGCGCCAGCGCCTGAAATCCGAGTGAGCCACCGAGCTTGCGGACGTAGGCGCCGCAGAGGATGACGTTGACCCCGCCGAGCAGTGCTGGGAGGAGACGAAGGGTCCATGGCGTCACGCCCAGCACAGCGGTCTCGAGCCGGCCGATCAGCGGAACAATGGGTGGAAAATCGACGTAACCAAAGGCAGGATGCCGGCCACTTGCAAGGTAGTAGAGCTCGTCGATATGGAACCCGAGGACGTTGTTGGTCGCGAGATGAACGCCAATCAGGAAGACAACGGCGACGCCATAGACAAGGAACGTCACGAGGCGCGGCCGTTGCGGGGCAGCGTGCTGTATCTCGCTCGTGACATCGTCACGAACGCTTACATGTTCGACGAGCTTCCGCTCCCTTTACCTGGACTGCCCCCGTGAGAGAGTGTACCCGCTATCAGACGAGCTGATCGGGCCAGCGAACGAGATAGGCCGGTGGGACACCGTCCACCGTGCGGGAGTAGCGGAGCAGCTCACGAATGACTCCCGCGGCCACGCGAGTGAACGCGATTCCTGCTCCCTCGCAGAACCCATCAACCAGTCGAGCGAGCGCTCGGTGAGAGCGCCCGCGTCGACGCCTGCCTCTCCCACGACACGGGAGTATGCGGGCATGCGAGCTGCCCCTGCGATTATTCCTCGCGAGAAGCGGCGCGTCCCTCATCGCAGACCGTGCGGAAGTCACACCGCTGGCATTGCCAGCGCGATGGCTTCGGCGGAAACGATCCGGTGCTCGACGCCAGCGCCAGCTCGCGCGCCGTCGCAGAGAGATGACCGTGGGCTTTGCGCAGGAACGCCTTGTCCGCGATGACGCGGGTCACAGCACCCTGCAGGTAATGGAACTCGACGGCAACGGTTTCGGCCCTCTCTCGCTGCGCGAGACCCACCGCGTAAGCGCGCAGCTGCAGATCCGCGCGCAGCGCCGGCTCCTCCTTGGGACGCCCGGTCTTGTAGTCGACGACAGTCGGAATCCCGTCAGACCGCGTATCGACACGGTCGAAACGGCCTGCGGCATCGGCGTGGTCGAGGCTGATCGTCACCGGCTCCTCGACCTGGTCGATGGTCGTATCCGTCCAGCCGGGCGACTCGAGGTAGCGGCGCAGCTGCTCCTCGCCGTGCGCGCGGAGCTCGGCATGGCGTCCTTTGGGACCGCGGGATTGCTCCCATGCGGCGTTCCACATCGACGCGACCACGTCACCGCCGGCATTCTCACCCGCCATGCGCCGCGTTGCCACAGAACGCAGCACCTCGTGGATCATCGTCCCGTACCAGCTCCGCGCATCGGTGCGGACGGGAAGGTGCCACCGGCGCAGGTAGTTGTAGCGGCGCGGGCAGCTCCGGAAGACACTCAGGTCAGACACCGCGATGGAGAGCCGCTGCAGCACCGGAGCACCGGTCGGTCGCGGAGCACGCACGGCGACGGTGCTGTCCCCCGGCATGTCCTTGGCGAGCACCGACCCTCCGCGCAGCGACATTGCCATGGTGAGAAACGGCGTACATGATTCCTCGCTCGACGGCTGCGGGTAGGAGCGTGCCCACGTGTAGACGAGCCGGTCGCGCGCCCGCGTCGATGCAACGTAGAAGAGACGACGTTCCTCGTCGACCGCGACGTCGCCCGGAGGCGGCGGTTCCGGCACGAGGTCGTCGGGGAGCTGCAGATCCGAGGACGAGGTGGTCCGTCCCTGCCACCGGCGCTCCGTGCATCGCGAGAGAAAGACCACCGGCCACTCGAGCCCCTTCGATCCATGCGCGGTGAGCAGGACAACACCGTCCTCGATAGCCTCGATGCTCGGCAGCTCGCCGCCTTCGCGGCTGTCGCGCAACACGCCGAGGTAGCGGAGCGCGGTGCTGACGCGGCGGTCGTCGCTCCAGTCGGCGAAGGTCTCGAGCAGCTCCCCGAGCTTGTTGAGGTTCGCGCCCATCTGCAACCGCGCAACCCCGGACTGCTCGTCGATGATGCCGAGGAATCCGCTCGCCTCGAGCGCGAGCTGGAAGAGATCGCGGACGTCTTCGCGTTGCGCTGCGGCGTGGAGCTCGTGCATGTCCTGCACACACTGCCGCGCCGCCGTGAGGTCAGCATCGTCGAGATCCTCGACGCCCGCATCGGCGATGAGCGTCACCAGCGGCACGTCGTGCTCGTGGGCTGCGCGCACCAGCGCGACGCGACCGGCTGTGGTGACGCCCCAGCCGGGAAGCGTGAGGCAGCGCAACACCGCCTGCGAATCATCGGGATCGTCGATGGCGGCGAGCAACGCCAGCGCATCCTTGATCTCGCGCTCCTGGAAGAAGCCGCGCCCGCCCGCCACCTGATAGGGCACGCCGCACTGGCGCAGCGCGCGCATCGCCGGCTGCATGTCGATGTGCTGGCGGAAGAGCCACGCGATGTCGGCTGGTCGCGTCCCGGCGGCGATGAGTCGAGCGCATTCACGCGCCACGGCCACGGCCTCGCTGCGCTCCTCGGGCGCGCGCCAGACCTCCACCGCAGCACCCGGGCCGCGATCCGCGATCAGCTGTTTCTCGATGCGTGTCGCGGGACTCGCGACGGCGATCATCGCGCGCGATGCGGCGACGATCTGGTCGGTGCTCCGGTAGTTGTGTGTCAACACGAGCTGGCGATGCTCCGGGTACTCACGTGTGAACCGGTCGAGATTGGCCCGGCTCGCGCCGCGGAACTTGTAGATGGACTGGTCGTCGTCGGCGACCACGAAGAGGTTGCGGTGCCCTGCGACGAGCGTCTCCACCAGCTTGGCCTGTGCGTAGTTGGTGTCCTGGTACTCGTCGACCATCACGTGGCTGATGCGATCCGCGACCGCGCTGCGCACCGCCGGCTGCTCGCGGATGAGGCGCTCCGCATACAGGATGCAGTCGTCGAAGTCAAAGATCCCGGCGCGCCGGTAGCGCTCGTCGAGGCGCGCGTAGACGCGGGCCACGTCCTGATGGCGCTCGAGGACGATCTGCTCAGCCGGGTCATCGCAACGCTCGAGCCGTGCCACCGCCCACGCGGCGTAGGCATCCGGAGTGACCAGTTCCTGTTTTGCGGTGCCGATGATCTCGAGGAGCGGGTCCATGAGGTCGTGCGGGCGCAGCGGATTCCAGAGCAACGGCGGGCGGAGGTCATCGAGGACCGCCTCCACGTGAAGCCATCGCTCGGCCGCGTCGGCGATGCGGAGCACAGGGGATATCCCGAGCAGCCAGCCCCACTCACGCACCACGCGCAGCCCGAACGAGTGGTAGTTGGTGAGCGGCGCATCGTCGCCGAACGATCCGTGCGCGCGTTCGACACGCGCGCGCATCTCGTCCGCTGCCTTGCGCGTGTAGGTGAGCACGAGCTGCCGCCCGGGCCCGACGCCGGCCGCGGACAGGCGGTGAAATCGCTCCACGATGATTCGCGTCTTGCCGCTGCCCGGGCCGGCGATCACGAGGCAGGGCCCGTCATCGTGCTCGACGGCGATGCGCTGCTCGTCGTCGAGCGCAGCGGCTGATGGAGCGTCGGGGAGTGCGATCGTGGTCATCGAGGTCGATTCTGGGCTGACCCGGCGACAGCAGGCTGTCGCCCTCGGGCAGGAGTTCGACAATCAATCCGAGAATGGATCCGCCCATGGACACGAGCATCGAGCCGAGCCCCGTCATCGACGGTGCGCCGAACCCGGGCCTCGCCGCCGCGCTGCCCTGGCTGCGCCACGCCCGGCGCATCCTCGTCTTCACCGGCGCCGGCATCTCGACCGAGTCCGGCATCCCCGATTTCCGAGGCCCGAACGGCGTCTGGAAGACCACCGGCCCGCAGCGCTACACGATCCAGAGCTACGTCAACGACCGGGCGGTTCGGGTCGAGCGCTGGCAGGCTCGCCTCGAGGGCCGCTTCTCGAGCGCTGAGCCGAACCAGGCGCACGTCGCGGTCACCAGCCTGCAGCGCGCCGGGCTCGCACCGGTGGTGGTGACCCAGAACATCGACGGNNCTCTGCGGCGGCCTCCTCAAGACCGCGACGATCAGCTTCGGCCAGCCGCTCGTGCCGGGCGATGTGGACCGGGCGCTCGAGGAGGCGCGCCTCTGCGACGTCTGCCTGGCGGTGGGATCGACACTCTCGGTCTGGCCTGCCGCGGGCGTCCCCGTGGAGGCGGTCCGGCATGGCGGCAGGCTGGTGATCATCAACGAAGGGGTCACGGACCTGGACGGCATGGCGAGCCTGATCCTGTCCGGCAGGGCGGGCGCCGTGATGACGGAGCTGGCGGCCGGGATCCTTGGCGCCGAGGAGTCAAGGTAGAATTCAAGTTCTGCGCCATGGAGGCGCGGGTCCAGCCGAAAGGCAGAAAGGAGGTGATTCCGACCGTGTCGGAAGTGAAGGTCCGCGAAGGCGAGACCTTTGAGAGCGCGCTACGACGGTTCAACAAGAAGATCAAGCAGAACGGCATCCTCTCCGAGGTTCGCAGACGCGAGCACTACGAGAAGCCGTCCGTGCGCCGCAAGCGAAAGCTGCTTGCAGCGCGGAAGCGTCGCGTCAAGAGCACCTGACGCATCTGCGCCCATGCGGGTGACCGTCATCCGCGATTCGTGCCTCAGCCCGCGGCAGCGTCGTGCTGCCGCGGACGCACGCCTCGGTTCTTTGCTGCGCGCCTGCGGTGACCAGCTCGACGTGCCATCGCGCGCGAGCCTGTCCGTCCGCCTGACGTGTGATGCGGAGCTGCAGGAGCTCAACGGGCGATTCCTCGGCATCGACGCGCCCACCGACGTGCTCGCGTTCCCGGCTGACGAACACGCCCGGGTCGGCGATGTGGCCATCTCAGTGGAACGCGCGATGGCGCAGGCCCCCGACGGCGTGGCCGAGCTCCGTCTCCTCGCCGTGCACGGTTTCCTGCATTGCCTGGGCCACGACCACGCGCTTCCCGAGCCGGCCGCCGCGATGACCGCCGCGACGCGAGCCCTGCTGCCGGACGCCGACATCCCCGAGCTCCAGACCGCCGACGCCGCCGGCTCGTCGTGACCCAGCTGATCATCGGCCTCGGCAACCCGGGAGGCGAATACGCGCGCACCCGGCACAATGTCGGCTGGATGTGCCTTGACGACCTCGAGCGCCGCGGCAAATTCGGCCGCGAGCGGCGAGAACGGTTGGCACGCGTGCGAGAGGGAACCATTGACGGATATGACGTCCTCACAGCTCGTCCGCAGACCTTCATGAACCTCAGTGGCAAGGCGGCGGCACAGCTCACCAGCAAGTACGGCACGCCACCGGGCGACGTCATCGTCATCCACGATGAGGCGGACTTCCCGCTCGGCCGCGTGAAGATCAAGCTTGGAGGCAGCGCTGCCGGCCATCGCGGGGTGCAGTCGCTCATCGATTCGTGGCGCACCGACGCCTTCCCTCGAATCCGCATCGGGATCGGCAGGGACGGCGACAGCAACGACCTCATCGAGCACGTGCTCGACCCCTTCCTCCCCGACGAGCGTGCCACCGCCGAGGCCGCTATCGAGCGCGCCGCCACTATGGCCGTGGCGATCATGCGCGACGGGATCGCAGCGGCAATGAACATCTGGAACCGTGCCGGCACGGACTGATTCCCGCCGCCCCTCGACCGCCGTGGCCGCCGCCACGCTGAGAGAACGCCTCGACCGGCTGCCCGAGCTCGCCCAGTTCGGCAAGGCCCGAGGCGGCATCGTCGCGGGTGTGCCCTCGGGTGCCATCAGCCTGCTCGCGTGGTGGCTGCGCGAGACCACGTCGCGAACCGTCCTCGTCGTCGCCGCGGACTCCGAGCGCGTCTACGCGGACTCGCTCGTCTGGGACGGCGGATCGCGTGCCGCGATCTTTCCGGCAGGTGATACGCCGCCGTTCGACAGAGTGCCACCGTCAGAGGAGGTGACCCGGGCGCGGCTCGCGACGCTGATGCGCCTCCACGCACGCGCAGAGCCGCTCCTCGTGGTGGCGTCGCCGCGCGGTCTGCTCCGGCCGACGCTGTCGCGTGACGTCGTCGCAGCCGGCCTGACCGAGGTGCACCGCGGCGCACGGCTGCCTCGTGATGCGTTGATCTCGCGCCTCGTCGAGCTCGGCTACCGGCGCGAGAGCGCCGTCTCCGTCCCCGGTGATTTCGCGGTGCGCGGCGGCATCGTCGATGTGTTCGGCGTCGACCGCGCCCGGCCCTGGCGTGCCGAGTGGTTCGGCGACGACGTCGAGGACCTGCGCGCCTTCGACCCGGCGACGCAGGAGTCCATCGCCAAGCTCGAGGCAGCGCAGGTGTGGCCGGCGCGCGAGCTCGACCTCACCAGTGCATCGGTGGCGCGAGCGCTCGCGTCGGTTGCGCGACTCGACTCGACGGCGCTGCGCGATGACGTGCGTGAACAGTGGGAGAGCGACTGCGAGCTGCTGGCGTTGGGCACGTACGAGGAGGGGCTCGACCTCTTCTTCCCATACCTCGGCAGCGAATCTCCCGCAACGCTGCTGGATCATCTCGACAACCCGATCGTCCTGCTCGACGGTGGCCGCGAGCGCCTGATTGCCGCTGCCGATCGCCATGCCGCGGAGATCGAGGATCTGCGCCTCCAGGAGGAGGCCCGCGGCGAGCTGCCACACGGGGCATCGGCGGGGCTCATCGATGTGGACGCGCTGTTCCAGGCACTCGATCGCTATGCAACCTTCGAGCTCGTGCGCGAAGCGCCCAACGGCGATTCACCGGCGGCGGACCTCGGTTGGCGTGGTGTGGACAGCTACGTCGGTCGCTTCGACGCCTTCGTGCGCGAGGCTTTGCACGAGCGCGATGANNGCCAGCGATTTCGAGGCGACGACGACACCGCTGCCGGCGGGAGCGATCGTCGTCGCCTCGGCCGACCTCACGCAAGGTTTCGCGGTCGCCGGCGGGTCGGTGCACGTCTATACCGACGCCGAGCTGTTCGGCGCTGTCAAACGGCGTCGTTCCGTTCTCGCGCGGGGATCGCGTCGCGCCCTCTCCACCTCGGCGCGAGGCTCACGCCGCGCAGCCAGCGGGAACGCTGCGCGCGAGGCATTCGTGCTCCAGTTCGCACCGGGAGACCTGGTCGTGCATCGCGACCACGGCATTGCGCGATTCGTCGAGATGCGCGCCGTCACCGATGACGGCGGCGCGGTGCACGAATACATGCTGCTGGAGTACGCCGAGGGCGATCGACTCTTCGTTCCCACCCAGCATCTCGACCGCGTCGACCGTTATGTCGGCGGCGCGGAGTCGCATCCCAAGCTGTCCCGGCTCGGCAGTGGGGAGTGGGAGCGGACGCGGCGCCGCGTCAAGGAGCGTACCGAGGAGGTCGCCCGCGAGCTGCTCGGTCTCTACTCGCGTCGCGAGCAGGCGCAGGGTCACGCGTACGCACCCGACGGCGCGTGGCAGCAGGAGCTGGAGGGCTCGTTCCCATACCAGGAAACGCCCGACCAGGTGCTCGTGCTCGAGGAGATCAAGCGCGACATGGAGGCGTCGCGTCCCATGGA
>PKYW01000092.1:30432-41779 GCA_003132805.1 Candidatus Dormiibacterota bacterium
CTCGTGGTCATCGATGAGGAGCAGCGTTTCGGCGTGCTCCAGAAGGAGCGGTTCAAAGAGCTGCGCGTCGCGGTGGACGTGCTGTCGCTGTCGGCGACACCGATTCCGCGCACGTTGCACATGTCGCTTGCGGGGATTCGCGACCTGTCGGTCATCCAGACGCCGCCCGAGGAACGCCAGCCGATCAAGACGTACGTCACCGCGCGCGAGGACTCGCTGATCCGCGAGGTGATCACCCGCGAGCTTGCCCGTGGCGGGCAGTGCTTCTTCCTGCACAACCGCGTCGCGGGGATCGAGGCGGTTGCGGACCGGCTGCGCGCCCTGGTGCCCGAAGCGCGGATCGAGGTTGCGCACGGGCAGATGCCGGAGGGCATGCTCGCGTCGGTGATGCGCAGCTTCGGCGACGGTGAGATCGACGTGCTGCTGTGTACGACGATCATCGAGTCCGGTCTCGACATCCCCAATGCGAACACCATCGTGATCGACGACGCGCACCGGCTGGGACTTGCGCAGCTGTATCAATTGCGCGGCCGTGTCGGACGTGCGGGGCAGCGTGCCTACGCGTACATGATGTATCCGCCCGCACGATCGCTCACCGAGAAGGCCGACAAGCGGCTCGACGTGATCGGCGACCTGCAGGATCTCGGCGCCGGGTTCAAGCTGGCGATGCGCGACCTCGAGATTCGCGGAGCGGGCAACCTGCTCGGCGAGGAGCAGCACGGCGAGATCGCTGCCGTCGGCCTTGAGCTCTACAACCATCTGCTCGCCGACGCGGTCACCTCACTGCAGGGCAAGACCGTGGTGGAATCGCCTGCGCAGGTGACCGTCACCCTGCCGGTAGCCGCCTTCCTGCCCGCGGAATACGTGTCCGACGAGCGCCTCCGTCTGCGCTGCTATCAGGAGCTGGCCGCGTGCGTCAGCGAGGCCGAGCTGGACCAGCGCGCCCGCGGTCTCGTTGATCGGTTTGGGCCAATGCCGGCACCAACCTCGGCACTCATCGACTCCTTGCGCGTTCGCCTGCTCGCCGCGGCGGCGGGTGCGCTCGGTGTCGAAACCGAGCGCGGTCGCGGTGTCGTCATCCGTCTCACCCTCGACCACGGCCTCGACCTGCAGAGCGTCGCAGCGCAGTTCCGCGGGGTCACCGCCACACCGTCACAGCTGCATCTCGGCGATGCGTGGCAGACGACGCTCACACCGGTGCTGCGCGAGCTCGGCCGCCTGGTACGAGCGCAGAGTCGCGTGCCCGTCGGGGCGCAGAACGCCCATGCGTGACGACGCCGTCGAGGCGCTGCGATCGCTCAACGAGGTGGTGGAGCGCCTGCGCGCCCCGGGTGGCTGCCCGTGGGACCGCGAGCAGACGCATCGCAGCCTCCGCCCCTACCTCCTCGAGGAAACCTACGAGGTGCTCGAGGCCATCGACAACGCCGAACCCGGAACGTTGCGCGAGGAGCTCGGCGACCTGTTGCTCCAGGTGCTCATGCACAGCGCGATCGCGATGGAGGAGGACGGCGGTTTCGACATCGGTGATGTCGCCGGCGATGTGCGCGCCAAGATGATCCACCGCCATCCGCACGTGTTCGGCGATGTCGCTGTGGATGGCCCGGCGGGTGTCGTGGTCAACTGGGAGAAGCTCAAGACCGCCGAGAAACGCGAGCGCCTGTCGCTCCTCGACGGCGTCCCTGCTGCAATGCCGGCACTCGCGCACGCCCAGGGAGTGCAGAAGCGCCCGGCCCGCGTCGGTTTCGACGAGACCCCCACGGTTCCGGTCGCACTCGACGCCGTCCGTGGAGCGCTTGCACGCGTCGAGGATGTCGCGGACGAGTTGGGCGAGGCAGAGCGCGGCGAGGACTGGGCGTCGGAAGCCGGCGACCCCGAGATCGCGATCGGGGAGTTGCTCTTCGCCGTGGTGGCCCTGGCACGCCGGCTGCGCGTCAATCCCGAGGAGGCGCTTCGCGGGCGCGCCATGGGTTTCGCGTCCCGGTTCCGGGCGCTCGAGGCACGGGCGCGCGAGGACGGTGTCGACCTCCATGACCTCAGCGACTCGGACTGGCGTGCGCGCTGGGAGGCGACGGCGCCCTGAAAGGGGCGTGGGTCCTTGTCAAAACGCGCTGCGGGCCGCATCCTATCCCGGCACCCGGCGTCACATCGTCCCATTCGTCTCACACAGCGCCGGGAAGAGGATCTCGCCATCCGTTCCACCCCACGCCCAAGCACCGAGAGCCCAATCACGCTGCGCCGGATTGCAGTCGTGCTCATCGCGGGGGTCTGCGGGCTGGTGGCATTCGCGGTGTACGGACAGGTGGCGCAGACCCGGCATCTCGATGCCCAGGTGACCTCACTTTCCGTGCAGAACCGGGCGCTGACGCAGCAGATCTCGGATCGAGAGCAGGAGATCGCCGACGCGCAGACGGTCGCGTGGCTCGAGGAGGAGGCTCGCCAGCTCGGCTACGTCTTTCCGGGCGAGCATCTGTACGTGATCGTTCCGCCGGGCGGTTCGCACAGCTCGACCGGAGGTGTGTCGGTGCCGATTCCGACGTTCAAAGTGATCCCGCCACCGACCCCCACACCGTCGCCGACGCCGAAGACAAGCGCCTCACCGAGCCCGAGCCCCAGCCACGGGCCGACGCCCACTCCGACCCCGACACCGCCCCCGACACCGACGCCCCACTGACGGCTGGCGCCCCGAGGAGGCGGTGCCACCTGCGGTATCCTCTGAGAGCGGCGTGGAGCAGTGGAAGCTCGTCGGGCTCATAACCCGAAGGTCGTCGGTTCGAATCCGACCGCCGCAACCACTCCCACTCCTGGACGCCCCGACGTGCGATCCTGCCGAGCCGGCGAAACGCGGAAAACAGGAAAAGCGCGGAAACCATGGACTCGCGTCGAGCTGGCGTGTATCGTGAGCTGATGAAGTCCTACCTCACCACCTCGGACGTGGCGGCCGCGCTCACCCTTTCAGAGGACACAGTCCGCAGCTACGTTCGGGAGGGCCGGATCCCTGTGGAGCGAACCCCAGGCGGCCACGCGAGATACGACCTCGAGCAGGTCCAGGCTGCCCTCAACCTGCGCCCCCGCGTGCAGAAGTTCAGCCCGCTGCAGCCCGGCGAGATCCGCCTTGGTGCCGGCACCGCAAGGATGTCTGCTCAAGGTTCCTTCCTCGACGACATGAGGTTCACGGCCCTGGAGGCAACGACTGGTAGAGAGGACAGCTCGCAGCTCCCGACCTGGCCAGGCGTGCCAGGTTCCGCAGTGATGATCGGTCGACGAATGGCTGTCTCTGCTTGACGGGTTCCGGCACGCAGTTCACTCCGGCTCAGCACTCCAGCCTCACAGGTCTTCGTCAAGGAGATCTGATTCGCGCAGTCAGGCTGCCGTTCATCACCGTCCCGAGTACCAGCCTCCACGCCAGTGAACTGAGCAACCCGAGCATCGAGATTCCAACGACTGTCGAAGTCGCACTTGCGACGAGCCTTGCGGCGGTCATCAGCGGAGGCTGTGACCTCGAGCGCGACATTGCTGTTGAACCTGCCGTCACTGTGGCACCGGTCATGAATCTCGAGGACGAAACTCTTTACCAACGTGCAGTCGGCGGCGCCGGCAGCTCGCGCATCTTTGCGATCCCTCCGCTCTCTGACCCATTTTTCGAACACCAACTGCAGTTTCCCGTGATCGATGTGCGTTGGGTCTACTCGCTCGAAAAGACGGTGCTTGCATCCCCGCAACTTGACGTATACCCGACTGGGCTTGACCCATTGGGTCGGGATCGTCTGCGTCTGTGGTTGGGGCGGCGGTTCGGAAGATTGGGGTTCCCAGAGGATGTGCAAACCCACGTCGTCGAGCAACTTATCAAAGCTTTTACGAAGCCGCGCGCCGCGCAAAGCGAGGTAGCTCGAGTCCGCGATGCTGCGTGCTTCTACGGCGTGCGCTGGACCGAGGGGAGCCCGCTCGTTGGTGTCCTCGTGCTCCTCGACCCTGCGCGACCGGCGGCCGGCTTCGGAGAAACCTCAGCGAAGGGCGCGCAAAACGAGATACGAAAAAGCCTGCGTGGGAAAACCGGGTCGTACACGGTTTCGGACGTGACCATCGCCGACGCCGATGAGGTCAGCGCCCTTGCGGTACAGGGGTATCGGCAGTTCTTCCTGGACCCTATGTGGTGAGCGACCCGATTCAGCCGGCCATTGAGAGAGCGTCGTTGCGGGCACGCTACGCGTCGAGAACGGCTCGAACGTGCTCGAGCAGATCCGCTGCGTTGAAGGGCTTCGAGACAAAGCTGATCCCCTGATCGAGCACGCCCTGAGACGCGATCACCGACTCGGGGTAACCAGACATGTAGAGGACTCGAATCTCCGGACGGGTCTCCGAAACCTGCTCAGCCAGTTCACGCCCGGTCAGTCCCGGCATGACCACATCGGTGAGCAGCAGTTCGATCTTGCCGGGATGACCGTCGATCAGTGCACTCGCGGCGTCGCCACTTGCAGCGACCAGCACCTCGTATCCGTGCTGGGTGAGAATCCTGGTGGCCACGTCGCGGACCAGTTCCTCGTCCTCCACGATGAGAATGGTCTCCCCCGTTCGGTGGAGACGCATCCTCGGTCCCGCGACGTGTTGCTCCGCGAGACTGGCTACCACGCTCGGAAGCAGAATCGTGACCGTCGTTCCGGCTCCGATCTCCGAGTCGAGCTCGACCATCCCTCCCGTCTGGCTCACGATTCCATACACGGTCGCGAGGCCAAGACCCGTGCCCTTGTCCTTGGTTTTCGTGCTGAAGAACGGCTCGAAGGCCCGGTCGACGGTCTTGCGGTCCATCCCCGTGCCGGTGTCGGTGACGCTGAGACGAACATACGGCCCGGCCTCGACCAGGGGATGCAGTTTCGCGAACGCCGCATCGACGGTGAAATTCTCGGTTGCGACACTCACCGTGCCCCCGTTCGGCATCGCATCGCGCGCGTTCACGGCGAGGTTGAGCAGAATCTGCTCGATCTGCCCACGGTCAGCTCGCACCGCGGCGAGATCGGACGCGCCCGAGGTGGTCAACCGCACTTGCTCGCCGATTGTTCGGCGCAGGAGTATTTCGACGTCGCTCACGATGCTGTTGATATCGAGTATCTCGGGGTTCCTGACCTCTCTCCGGGCGAAAGCGAGCAGCTGATGCGTGAGGGTGGCCGCCCGCTCCGCCGCTGCGCCAATCTGCCCGATGTCGCTGAGAACCGCCGTGAGGCGATCGCTCGAACCAGCGGGCCGGGTGTTGATCTCCGCGCTGACGCCTTCAGAAACGAACGCGACATAGTTCAGAATCGCGGCGAGCAGGTTGTTGAAGTCATGGGCGACACCGCCGGCCAGCTGACCGAGACTTTCCAGGCGGTGCGTCTGGTGGAGTCGTGACTCAATAAGGTCACGACCGCTTTGCACGTCCGCGCGGTCCTGCTCGCGCTGGGTTTCAGATCGATCCGAGGCATCGCGAATCGCGGCGGAGACGAGTGGGCCGTCTTTGGTTTCAACGGCCGAGAGCGAGATCTCAACGGGGAACTCCGATCCATCTTTTCCCTTGCCGTCCAGTGGGGTTCGTTTCGCCACCTGCACGTTGGGCTTTCGTTTCACCCTCCGAGCGCTGTGGGGGGCAGGGCCATCGCGGGATAGTTGCGGAACCAGCACGTCGATGGGCTGGTCGATCAACTCGCGGCGGGTGTAGCCAAACAGCTCCTCGGCTTCCGGGTTGACGAGAGCAATCAGACCGCTCTTGTCAACGCCGACGGCTGCGTCGTCAACCGATTCAACAACTCCTCGGAATCGGGCCGCATCCTGAGAACGGTCCGAGATGTCCCGCACCGAACCCATGGCTACGTAGCCCCGGCCATGTCGAATCGCTGTGACAAGCAGTTCTGCACGGAAGTCGGAGCCGTCCTTCCGATGTGCGGTGAGCTGGCAGGCCTTGACCGACTGCTGGGCATTCGTAATCTCGAGACGAGACGTGTCCTCGCGCGTCTCGGCGTCGCAGGGAAACCCCGCGAGCAGGCGCTCGACCGGCTTGCCGATCAGGTCGGCCGGCTCATAGCCAAAGAGGCGTGCCGCGTGCGCGTTCACCAACAGGATGGCGTTGCCGCCATCGACAATGATGATCGCGTCCGGGCAGACCTCTGCGAAAGCCGCGAACCGCCGGCTGCCGGCGAGTCGTCCCGCGGTCATCGCGGCGCCATGTTCAGACCTTCGCGCGTGGCAATCACGACGGCCTCGAGCTTGGAGTGGGCGCCCAACTTCTCGATCACACGCTGCGAGTGGTTCCGAGCGGTGTTCATGCTGATCGACATGGTCTGCGCAATATCCGCCAGGGAAAGACCGCGTGCAAGGTGACCGAGCAACTCGAGCTCGCGACGCGTGATGTCGTCTCCGAGTCGGGGCTCTCGATGACGGAGTCCCGAAACAACCAGCGTGAGGAGCTCGGGCGCGATGACGACCTCGCCGTCGTGCACGCGTCGTATGGCACTCGCGACCGCATCCACAGTGGCCGTCTTGGAAACCACACCTGAGCATCCGGCAGATACGCATCGAGCCGCGGCGTCGGTCGCCGCAGCATCGATGAGGACGATCACCTTGGTCTCAGGCTGCTCACTCATCACCGCCCGGATCAAGCCGGCGGCTTCGCCATCGGGCATGCGGTAGTCGGTCAGGAGGACGTCGGGCCGGAGGCTTCGCACGGCGTCGCGAGCCTCCGCGATGGTCCGCCCGCTCCCGAGTACGCGTATCTCGCCCCGTCGGTTCATGAGTCGCAGCAACCCGTCCACGAGGATCGGTTCATCGCCCGCGACGACGATTCGCGTGGCTCGAGGAGCTGGTGGGTCTGGCAGTCTCTTTGTCAGTTCGAGCACTGCGTCGAGGTGATCAAGGAAGAGGTCGAGAACGTGTGGATCGAAAAGGCCTTCGCGATCGCGAACCATGACGTCGACGGCGGTCTCCACCGGAAGTGCCGCCCGGTAGACTCGGTCGCGGGTCAGCGCGTCAAAGACGTCGGCCACCGACGTGATGCGTGCTTCGAGGGGAATGTCCTCGCCCCGGCGGCGGTTGGGATAGCCGTTGCCGTCCCAGCGTTCGTGATGGTTGAGAGCAACCGACGCCGCAAGCTGGAGCACCGGGCTGCTCGAGCCGCTCAGGAGCGCGTGTCCGAGTTCGCAATGCCGTTCGATGATCGTGCGCTCATCGGGAGAGAGGCGACCCGGCTTGAGCAGCACCCAATCTGGTATGCCGATCTTGCCCACGTCGTGCATCGCAGCTGCGAGGCGGATGGCAGGGGCCGGATCGACAACGAATCCGCACCAGTCGGCGAGAGCAGCCGCGGTGATGCTGACCCGCTCAATATGTCGGCCGGTATCGTCGTCACGCAAACACACCGCCGAACTGAGATGCCCGACGATCCGTTCGTCCTCGAGTGATGATCCGAGGGTGATGGTTTCCAGACGCCGCTTGAGCTCGCTGATCCCGATGGTGCTCTCGACCACCTTGCGTTGGAGTTCGAACACCTGGCCGACGTGGGCTCGTTCGAGACGCCTCCTGCGCAGCGCACTGCTGACCTGCATGAGGAGTTCATTCGGGGTGAACGGTTTGACGACATAGCCCGAGGCACCTTCCTCGAACGACGCTTCCGCGATATTGACGTCGTCGGAACCCGTCAGGATCACGATCGCCGTGTCGAAGCGCCGGACCCAGTCTTCTTTGAGAAGCACCGATCCCGGCTCTCCTCCGAGTTCGAGATCGACTACCGCAACCTCGGGACGGTGTTGCTCCCAGAGCACCCGCGCCTCGGCGACGCTGCCGGCTTGCACCACTGCGTATTGAGCCCATGCGAGAACACGCTCGGTGGCTCCCCGCAACAGCGGATCGTCGTCAACGATGAGGACTGTCGCGCGATGCGACGTGGCAACTGAGACCTTCGCCTCGAGAGTGGCAGGCACGGCGCTGACGGGTGTGGATCGCCCAGTGCGGGGTGTCTGCATCACCACACCAGCGGCTTTCGCACGCCGGCCGTTGGCGCACGGCTCCGGAGTCGTCTGCGACGCATTTCATGACCAACCGCCCAGAGCGCTATCGCGAGAAGCATCAGCACACCGAGACCAATTCCCACGACCCACGCGATGGACGGTCCGGATGAGAACTGCATCGCGAGCGACTGGGAATGCAGCGTCGCCACCGCGATCCCGTTCACCAGGATGTTGACCGTTGCCTGCGCGTGGTACGTGCCCGACAACGCCGCTGCGTGTTTCCACACCGCAGCGAGGGGCGCCTGCCCACCAGGCACGACATACGCATTGGCGGGCGTCACCGGTAACCGCGCAATGCCGTGTCCGTCAGCGTCGACGATGTCGATCGAGCCCGCATAGGTGATCAAGAGATTCCCGTTGTTGGAGAGCGTGATGCCAAATCCGACCTGTCCCGCGACGGCTGTTGATCCGGTCAACGCGCTCAACACGGCCGACGGGTGCGCCGTCCCCGGTACAGAGACGACCGTGATCAGAGCGGCCCGGGCTTCGATCGGGGTGTCTTGCGATGTCGCCCCGATATCCGCCGAGACGACCACCGCACCAAGGTGCTGCCCCGGCGACACGATTGTGGGAACGGTGACCGTGAAGTGGTCTGTGAATTGCGCGTGCGCGGCAACGTTCACAGTGGGTGTCGACACCGCGATCCAGGCGCCCACCGCCCGCTTCGTCGCGGTCGGCTGCGCTGGAGCCAGTCCACCACCCGTGGCGGTGATCAAGTCAGCGCCATAGACGTGAAACGTGAGGGCGCGATTCGACAGGTTCTCCACGACGATCCCGTCACTCACGTGCTGCCCTGGGAGAAGCGCGAAGTTGAAATGTCCTCCCGGGAGTGTTGTGCTTCCCTCTTCCACGGGGTGAACGCCAAAGAGTTGCGACGCGTTGGGAGTTGGAGTTGCATCGGCGAGGGCAACGGGCGCCGCCACGAGGCCGCTACTCAGTAGCACACCGCATCCCAACAACGCGATCGCCCGAAGACCAACTCTGACGCCACGCGCGATCGACTCAATCTTCAATTCATCCTTCCACCCCTAGGGTGCGCGCTCTGCCCCGCGGATGCCGTCACAGGAAGGCACCAGTTGTGTCGACTTGTGACGGAATGAACCTGATTAACGGCGATCACCGGCGCGGGTGACTCGAGTCACTCGGCCGGCGACGCTTGGGGGAGGTGTGGGGCGCTTTTAACCAGTGACCGTGTACTGGATCGTTGCTGCGAACGAGGTGCCTGGGGTGGTGTCGGCGGGCACCGCCACGACGATCTGATTCGCGGCCTGCGTCCAGGTACCTTCACTTGTTGCCGACTCGTTTGCCAGTGTGATCGGCGTGGAGTAGGTGGCGAAGTCCGTCGTTGCGGCTCCGGTGAGCGTATACGGGCTTCCGGCCGGCACGGTTGCGGCCGCTCCGCTGTTATTGACGTTGCCGGTCACCGTTGGGTCCACGGTTATCGTGAAGTCGGCCCAGGGGATGTAGAGCCCGGCACCCGCCGCATGCCAGAGATTCGTTGCAGCCATCGTCACGCTGGAGACTACGGCGTCGTTGAGGGTGTCCGTCCAACTCAGGCTGCCAAGGCTCGCCGCAGCAGTGGAGCTTCCTGAGACCAGGGTCGGCAGCACCAGGGCCCCGGGTGCGGTGATGGTTAGCACGCCGCCCAGCGTGGCACCGGTGACAACTTGGGTGGCGCTGGCCGCGTCCACGGGGCTGGATGCCAAAAGGATCAGGCCGCCGGATGCGAGCACCCCGGTGACCACGGTGGCGAGTTGTCGTCTGCCAGCAGAGAGCGTTGCGCGATTGATCATGCGTGATATCTCCATATGCGATGTGCCCGGTGGGGCGTCTTCACATGGTCCTGCACGAAAATGGATCGCGACTAGAGCCATATGTACGCAATCGAACTGATGCAGTTGCTTCACTGGCGCGGCGTCGAGGCCGATCACCCCTGTGACTGCATAGGGATCGCCGGTCGTTGCAACGCATTTGGGCGGAGGATGTCTCGACATCGACTCTGTCCCGGTCCATGTGTTGACGCGAGCCAGAGTGCGAGCATGTTTCAACGCTCCCGTGTCATCCCGCTCGTTGTCGTATCCACCGCAATACTCGCGGGCGCGTGGCCGATGGCCGCACTGGCCGCGACTTCGCCCCGACTCGGGACCGCGCTGAATTTCACGGTCCTAGCCGGTTCAACCATCACCAACACGGGTCCCACCGTGATCCACGGCTCACTGGGACTCGACCCCGGAACCGCGGTAACCGGATTTCCACCCGGAAGCGTGACGGGTGTCAAACACATCACTGATGCAGTCGCGCTCCGCGCCAAGAACGATCTTGTCACCGCCTACAACGACGCAGCCAACTCGCCCACCACGTCGGATCTCACGGGCAAGAACCTGGGTGGAGAGAACCTAAAGCCCGGCGTCTACAAGTTCAGCTCGTCTGCGCAGTTGACCGGCACGCTCACGCTGAGTGGCTTCGGTGTCTACATCTTCAAGATCGGCAGCACGCTCACCACGGCGAGCAACTCGGTCGTGCGACTGACTGACGGAGCCGAGGGATGCTCGGTCTTCTGGCAGGTCGGCAGCTCGGCGACCCTCGGGACGTCGTCGCAGCTCCAGGGCAACCTTATGGCGCGCACGAGCATCACCATGACCACAGGCGCGAGCATTCGCAGTGGACGGGCCCTGGCTCGAGGTGCGGCGCTGACGCTTGACGACAACCAGGTCACTCCGCCGGCAGGCGTGTGCGCTGCGTCGTCGACTGCCGTCACCGGCGGCGGCGTGCCGGAAACTGGTGCCGCCAACGCTCCCCTCCAGGGCCTTGGCGTCGCGCTACTCATCGGCGGCGCAACGGCCGTTGCGGTCGGGTTCCGACGCAGGCGCAATCCCAGCCGCAACAGCTGATCCGGAGGACGGTTCGCCACCGAACACACGGACCGCCCGGAGACCTGCGAGCATCGCCCCGCTTTCCTATCGGACCTCTGCCCCTTAGGAGGGAGGAAGGCGACAGAGGGTCGGCCCGGGCTCCACCCTGGGCCGCCCTCGCCTTGTCCTGCGGCGATGAGAGCCTGGAACTGTGCCCGCCACCGCTTTGGTACTGCAAGAATCAGATCGGAGAGGAAGTCGGACAGAACGGGTCGTCCGATCCGGTGGCCAGACCCGGCACCCATGTTTGGCGGGTACGATGGCGCGTGTGGAGTTCGCACGAGCGGGCGTCTCCGCACCTTCCCTCCCCAGCACACTGCTTGGCGGTTTAGCTCAGGTGGTAGAGCAGCCGGTTCATACCCGGTATGTCCCTGGTTCGAATCCAGGAACCGCCACCACGCCCCGAGG
>PKYW01000092.1:41875-45459 GCA_003132805.1 Candidatus Dormiibacterota bacterium
CAGGATCGCGCTCGCGTCGCCCGCCACGCGGCGTTGCGCGACGAGGCGGCGAGGGTGGGCGCAGGCGTGATCGCGCTCGGCCACACCGCGGACGACCAGGCGGAGACGGTGCTGATGCGCGCGCTCTCCGGCGCATCGCCCGCCGGCCTTCCCGCAATGGCGGAACGGGAGCGGCGACTGGTCCGTCCTTTGCTCCGCATCTGGCGTGAGGCGACCGTCGCGTACTGCGCCGCCCTCGGCATCGAACCACTCGACGATCCCAGCAATTCGGACCCGCGATTCCTGCGCAGCCGGGTGCGCCATGAGGTGATCCCCGCCCTCGAGGTGGTCTTTCCCGGAGCACGCCGCCGCCTGGTGGTGCTCGCGGAGCGTCAGCGACGATTGCTGAGTTCGGCAAACCCCATCCCCGCCTCGGGGGTTGAGATCGTGGACCCCTGGTAGACTGACTTCGTGCCCACGTCTCGTCGTAGCGTCACCTATATCGTCATCGCGCTCGCCGTGATCGTGCTTGCGGCAGTCCTCTATAAGACGTTCCCGAGCAGCAACGCCCAATCCAGGGACGCCGGGTACCTCGACCAGGCGATACACAACTTCGCGAACCCGTCGAGCTCGACCGGTGGTCCGGTCATCAACAACAGCAGCCAGTACCCGGCCGTCATTCAGAGTGATGGACAGACAGTCACCTGGTACTCGGGGACCACGCAATACACCACGGTCGAATCGTCCGCCGACGTCGCCGCAAAGGAGTTTCAGGATGCCGGCTTCTACAATTACAGCGTCGACGCCGCCGGTGGGGGGAATTTCTTGCTGAGCGTCATCCTTCCGAACCTCATCCTCTTCGGTCTCATGGCCCTGATCCTGCTGTGGATCTTCCGCCAGACCCAGAGCGGGAACAATCAGGCCCTGTCCTTCGGCAGGAGCCGTGCCCGGCTGCTCGCGGGTGACAAGCCGGCGATCACCTTCGTCGACGTCGCGGGCGTGGATGAGGCCAAGCAGGAGCTCAACGAGATCGTCGAGTTCCTTAAATATCCCGACAAGTTCGTCGCAGTGGGCGCTCGCATCCCCAAGGGCGTGTTGCTTGTCGGACCTCCCGGTACCGGCAAGACGCTGCTCAGCAAGGCCGTCGCCGGTGAGGCGGGCGTGCCGTTCTTCTCGATCTCCGGCTCTGACTTCGTCGAGATGTTCGTCGGCGTNNGAGCAGACCCTCAACCAGCTCCTCGTCGAGATGGACGGGTTCGAGACCAACCAGCACGTCATCGTGATCGCGGCCACCAACCGGCCCGACGTCCTCGACCCTGCGCTGCTCCGCCCCGGCCGCTTCGACCGCCACGTCATGCTCGACCGGCCGGACATCCGGGGCCGTCGCGCGATCCTCGAGGTGCACTCGCGCAACAAGCCCCTCGATCCAGGTGTCGACCTGGAGGTGCTCGCCAAGCAGACCCCGGGATTCAGCGGTGCGGACCTGTCCAACCTGATCAATGAGGCGGCGATCCTCGCGGCGCGCGGCAACCGCAAGGTCATCGTGATGAACGACCTCGAGGAGTCGATCGCGCGGGTAATCGCAGGACCGGAGCGCAAGAGCCGGATGATCAGCGAGAAGGAGAAGCTGACCATCGCGTACCACGAGATGGGCCATGCGCTGGTCGGCACCACCCTCGAGCACACCGACCCGGTGCACAAGGTCACGATCGTCAGCCGCGGGCAGGCGCTCGGCTGGACCATGAGCCTCCCCATCGAGGATCGCTATCTCGTGAGCAAGGCGGAGCTGGTCGACCAGCTCGCGCAGATCCTCGGCGGCCGCTGCGCGGAGGACCTGATCCTCGGCGAGGACAACATCACCACCGGCGCCTCGGACGACATCCGCAAGGCGACCAACCTCGCCCGCAAGATGGTCACGGAGTGGGGGATGAGCGACAAGCTCGGCCCGCTCACCTTCGGCGAGCGTCAGGAGATGGTCTTCCTCGGACGAGACCTTGGCGAACAGCGCAACTACTCCGAGGGCATCGCGTCCGAGATCGACCAGGAGGTGCACCAGCTCGTCGCTGACGCCTTCCAGCGCGCCAAGAAGGTGCTGCGCGAGCGCGAGGTCGTGCTCCGCGCCCTGGCTTCGCGGCTCGTCGAGGTCGAGACGATGGACGCCCCCGAGATGGAGCGGATCATCAAGGAAGCCGAGTCGCACAACGGCGTCGCGCCGGTGAACGGCAGCGGTCCGCCGCCCGAGGCAGCCCCGCCGGCCCCGCCGGACTTCGTTCCTCCCGCAGAGGCAGCAGCCGGAGCGTAGGGGTACACTCTGGCCGACGGGCCACCGTGGCCGTCGACGGCTCCAATGCGACCCGGGGACGCTGCTCGCGCCTCGAGGTTCGCTGCCGCTGACGGGTCGGTGACCTGGATCGCAGAGCGCTTGGATCCACAGGAGGACCGAGACGTGGAGGGAGCAGGCACGCCGTCGCTGGCGATCATCGGTGCCGGCCGGGCCGGTTCCGCGCTGGCGATCGCCGCGCATGACGTCGGGTATCGGATCGCGGCCGTCGCCAGCCGCCGCGGGGAGATGGCCGCCCGGCTTGCCGACACCGTCGGTGCCAATGCAGTGGACACACCGCTCGCGGCCGTGTCCGTTGCCGACCTCACACTGCTCGCCGTCCCGGACGGTGCCATCTCGACCGTGGCCGAGTCGATCGCCGCATCGGGCGTCTCGCTCCACGGTCGTGGGGTGGTCCACCTCGGCGCTCGTTTTGGACGCGGCGTGATCGCGCCCCTGCGTGCGGCCGGCGCCGAGACCGGGGTGTTCCATCCGCTCATGGCGCTCGCCGGACCGGACAGCGCTTCACTCCTTGAAGGCGCGTACTTCCGCGTCGACGCCGGCGGACTGCTGCGCGAGCGCCTGCTCGCGCTGGTCGCAGCGCTCCACGCTACGCCGCTCAACATCGACCCTGCGGACGCGCCGCTCTACCACGCGGCCGCTGTGCTCGCCGGCAACGCACCGCTGGCGCTGCTCGCCGAGGCGACGCGGCTGCTCGAGGCGGCGGGGCTGAGTGCCGAGACCGCCCACGCCGCGCTGGGGGCACTGCTCGAAGGCGCAGCGCACAACGCCAGGCGTGCCGGACCGGCCGCAGCGCTCACCGGCCCGGTCGCTCGCGGCGACGCCGACGCGATCGCCGCCCACCTCGACGCGCTCGAGAGCCACCCCGACGCGCGCGATCTCTACCTCCACCTCACGCGGGCGATGGAGTCGCTCGTCGCCGGCCGGGGCGACGCGACCGAGCCGGCTGCGGAAGGCGCCGGGTCCCAGGTGGCGTGACCGTGGGGATCACCATCAAGGACCTCGCCGCGTGGAAGGCGGCGGGAACGCGCTTCGTCATGCTCACCGCGTACGACTACCCGACAGCACGGCTCCTCGCCGAGGCCGAGATCCCGGTTCTGCTCGTCGGCGACACCCTCGCCGACAACGTCCTGGGCTATCCCAACACCATCCCAGTGACGATGACCGAGATGCTCCACCACGCTCGCGCGGTGGCGCGCGGCGCACCCGACCAGCTCCTGGTCGGCGACCTGCCCTTCGGGGCGTATCAGCGCTCCTGCGCCGA
>PKYW01000092.1:45467-54902 GCA_003132805.1 Candidatus Dormiibacterota bacterium
GTCAACGCCTTCGGCGGCCTCAAGGTTCAGGCGCGCACTGCCGGTGATCGCGCTCGCCTCGTCGCCGACGCCCACGCACTCCAGGACGCCGGTGCCTTCGCGCTCGTGCTCGAGGGAATCCCCCGGGACGTGGCAGCGCAGGTGACCGGCGAGCTCACCATCCCGACCATCGGCATCGGCGCCGGACCCGACTGCGACGCACAGGTGCTGGTCATCTACGACCTGCTCGGCATCACCAGTCGCGTCCGCGGGGTCACACCAAAATTTGTGAAGCCATACGCGGACCTCGGCGACACCATCGTCAGCGCGGCGCGATCGTATGCCGATGACGTTCGCGAGGGTCGCTTCCCTGACGATGCCCACTCCTTCCACTGACACCCCGGAGCTGTTCTCGACCCCCGAGGAGCTCCGGCGGTGGTCGATGGACTGCCACAACGCGGGCCTCTCGGTGGGGATGGTGCCCACCATGGGCGCGCTGCACGCCGGTCACCGCTCGCTGATCGACCGCGCGGTGGCGGAGAACGACCGGGTGGTCGTCACCATCTTCGTGAACCCGGCACAGTTCGGTCCGAACGAGGACTTCGCCCGCTACCCCCGCACCATGGACGCCGACCTCGCCATGCTCGGCGCCGCGGGCGTGCACGCCGCGTTTGTCCCGAGCGTCGAGACCATGTACCCGCCCGGCCTGGTGACCCGGCTCGACATCGCAGGGCCGTTGGGCTCGCGGCTCGAAGGCGCCAGCCGCCCGGGACATTTCAACGGGGTCGCGCTGGTCGTCACCAAGCTGCTCGTCGCCGGGCTTCCCCACCGAGCCTACTTCGGGCAGAAGGACGTCCAGCAGTGTGCAGTAGTTTGCCGGCTGGTCCGCGACCTCGATATCGGCGTCGAAATCGTTGTGTGCCCAACGATTCGGGATACCGACGGGCTCGCGATCTCGAGCCGCAATCGCTACCTCAGCCCCGAAGATCGAGTGCGGGCAACGGCTATTCCTTCAAGCCTGGCCATGGCAATCGGCAGATTCGAGGCCGGAGAACGGGATGCGACAGCGCTGGCAACAACTGTTCGGTCCTGTCTGGAGAACGCGGGACTGGACGTGGAGTATGTCGCCGTGGTAAGGGCGGATGACTTCACGGAGGTCGAAAAAGCAGCCCCTACAAACCAAATCGTACTGGCTGCTAGAATAGGGAGCACACGGTTGATTGATGTCGTTCGGCTGGGGGTCGACACAGCGCCCGTAGGTGGTGGCGTCTAGGGGAGATCATGCAGCGGGTCATCATGAAGTCGAGAAACCACCGCGCCACAACGTCGCGAGCTTCGATCGGCTTCGAGGGGTCGTGCGTCAGCGCGCGGATAGTCGAATGCGCACCGCGCAATCGCACATTGACGATGCTGCGTCTGGATGCAAACAATCGCATTGTTGAGCAGGCGGCGATCGCGTGATCAACGGGGTCGCACCGACGGATTACGACGTTGTCGTCGTCGGTAGTGGCATAGCAGGGCTCTCGGCCGCACTCACCGCCGCGCCGCGCGCGCGTGTTGCGGTGGTCACCAAGGGCGCGCTCGATGATGGGTGCAGCCGCTTTGCGCAGGGCGGTATCGCTGCTGCCGTCGGTGACGGCGATTCACCGGAGCTGCATTACGAGGACACCATCGCCGCCGGCCGCGGGCTCTGCCATCCGGAGGCGGTGCGCGTGCTCGTTGAGGAAGGCCCTGCCCGCATACGCCAGTTGATCGAGTGGGGCGTCGCATTCGACACCCAGAACGGCGAGCTGTTGCTGGCCCAGGAGGCCGCGCACTCGCGTCCGCGCATTCTCCATGCGCGCGGCGACGCAACCGGTCTCGAGGTCGAGACCGCGCTGATCCGGCGCCTGCGCGCGAGCGGTGCGCGGGTCATCGAGCATGCGGATGTCACGGGCATTCTCACCACGGCAGACGGCGCCGGCTGCGGCGTGTCGATCACGACCAATCCCAGCGAGTCGCACACGACGACGCTGTCGTCAGGAGCGGTCGTGCTCGCGAGTGGCGGTGCGAGCCGGCTCTGGCGCAACAGCACCAACCCCGACTCCGCAACCGGTGACGGCGTCGCGCTCGGCTACGAGGTTGGCGCCGACGTCGCGGGCATGGAGTTTGCGCAGTTCCATCCAACCGCGCTCGCGGTGGACGGCGCGCCGAGGTTCCTGATCAGCGAGGCGGTGCGCGGCGAGGGCGCATGGATCGTCAACCGCGATGGCAAGCGATTCGTGCTCGACGTGGATCCGCGCGGTGAGCTGGCCGGCCGCGACGTCGTCGCCCGGGCCATCTGGGACGAGCTGCAGCGCAGCGGCGAGTCCTGCGTGTTCCTCGACTGCTCGCCGCTCGGAGCGCGCGCCGCCGTGCGCTTTCCGACCATCGCGGCGACATGCGCCCGGTACGGCCTCGACATCGCGCGCCATCCGATTCCCGTGTCCCCGGCAGCGCACTACATGATCGGCGGGGTCCGGACCGACCTCGACGGCGCAACGAGCGTCCCCGGTCTCTATGCCTGCGGCGAGGTCGCGTACACCGGTGTCCATGGTGCCAACCGCCTGGCGAGCAACAGCCTGCTGGAATCGCTCGTCTTCTCGCAGCGGGCGGTGCACGCGGCGCTTGGCTGGGCGGCGGAATCGCCCCCGTCCCATGCTGCTCCTTCCACGCGACCCACCAGCTCGCGCGCATCGCATGTGGATCCGCGTGAAGGATGGGACATGCTGCGCGACACCCTCTGGACCGGTGCCGGCGTGGTTCGCGACGAAACCGGCCTGCAGGCGGCGGCTCGCGAGTGCGAGCAGGTCGCGGCCGCGACAGCGGGAGCAACCTCGCTGCCCGCCATGCAGCTGCACGCGGCGGCCTCCACGGCGTCGCTGGTGTGCACCGCAGCCCTGGCTCGCGAAGAGAGCCGTGGCTGCCACCTCCGTTCTGATCTCCCCCAAGCAAGCGATCAATGGCATGGCGATCTCGTCATGCACAAGGACAGAGGAGCACGCTTTGACCGTCACCTTTAGACCCATTACCGAGGCGCTGTCATCGGAGAGCATCGATCTGCTCATCGAGGCTGCGCTCGCCGAGGATGTCGGAGCTGGCGATGTCACGACCCAGGCCGTGATTCCCATGGATATGACCTGCCGCGGCAAGATCGTTTGCAAACAGGATGGCGTGATCGCGGGGCTCAGCATCGCGCAGCGCGTGTTCCAGCGTGTCGATGAGCGCATTCAGTTCGATGCCAAGACCAAGGATGGCGAGAAGGTCCAGGCCGATCAGATCGTTGCGCGGCTCTTCGGGCCTGCGCGCGGCATGATGACCGCGGAGCGCGTTGGACTCAACTTCCTCCAGCATCTCAGCGGTATCGCGACCATGACCGCCAAGTACGTCAAGGCGGTTGACGGCACCAAGGCGAAGATCCTCGACACCCGCAAGACCACACCCGGCCTTCGCGCCATCGAGAAGTACGCCACCCGCATGGGCGGCGCGGTCAATCACCGGATGGGGTTGTATGACGCGGTGCTGATCAAGGACACGCATCTCGCGCTCGTCGGCGGGATCACCCCGGCGCTGCGGGCCGCCCGCAAGGCGTATCCGGAGATGGAGATCCACGTTGAGGTGAGCAACCTCCAGGAGCTCGAGCAGGCGCTCGCCGACAAGGCGTCGCACATCCTGCTCGATAACTTCTCCTGCGGCCAGGTGCGCGAGGCGATGCAGTTGATTCGCGGGCGTGCGACGGTTGAGGTGAGCGGTGGAGTCCAGGTCACCAACGCGCGGGCCTATGCGCTTGCGGGGGCGGATTACATCTCTGTTGGGGCGTTGACGCATTCGGCGGTGGCACTCGACTTCTCAATGAAAGTCACTCGGTACTGACGACAGGGCGACTCTCGAGCGGGTCCTGTCACCGCGGGGACCCCTCGCCGTCGCGCTTTTGGGCGCGCCGGCGCTGCCCCCCGCGGTGCCACCCGCCGACTGTCCTGCGTCAGGCCTCGTAACCAACTCACCTTGAGGGTCTCGTTGGTGAGCGAAACTTTTGCTCCTTAGCGCTCGTATCGCTTAGGTATGACGACATTTATTGATGGTGCGTCCCAAGCGCTGCATGGGTTTGCGTTAGCGAATCCTTGGTTGACACCCATCGTTATCTGGGTGACTGCGGCATTCCTGATCCTGTGTCCGGTTGGGTTTTTGGGGCTTTCGTTTTGGGAGGGGAGGTTGCGGCCGGGGGTTGCCGCGTTGTTGGGGTTGGGGGTCACGCAGGAGGTGTGTCATCTGCTGGGGAGGGTGACGTATCAAAACAGGCCGTTTGTGGTCATGCATTTCACGCCGTTGTTTCCGCATGTGGCGAACAACTCGTTTCCTTCCAGCCTCACGGCGTTTGCGGCGGTGGCGGCGGTGGTTGGGGTGCTGGCGTGGAGGCGGGTGGGGATGGTGTTCGTTGTCGGGCTGGTCGTGGTGGGGTTTGGGTGCGTCTACGTGGGCGTGCACTACCCGAGCGATGTGATTGTTGGCGCGGGGGTCGGCGTCGTTTCCGGTTGGGTGACGTGGGTCATCACCGGGCTACCGCCGGTCGCACGGGTCTTCAGCCGGCTGGAGCGCAGGTTGCCGCGGGGAGGCCGCCGTCGCGTGCCGCCGCGGGTGGCGGCTAGAGCAGCGAGTTGACCAGGGACTCGATCTGAGAAAGGGTCGCCGGCGTGTCGGTGGCGTCGACCACCACCAACGTCGTGCCCTTGGTCGCCACAACGCCCTCGTTGTCCTTGCCGCCGCCGAGGGCCTGGTCGAAGGAACGGGCCTGGTCACCCACGCCGGACACCGACTGGAAGCCCGCCGGGAAGTGCGAGCTGTATGCGGAGATGTACGACGCGGGGATATTCACGATCACCTCGATGATCACGTTCTCTGTAGTTGCGTGGTACTCGCAGACGATCCCGGTTGCGCCGGCCGGCAGTTCCGACGTTGCCGCGGTCGGCGGGATGCCGACGGCGTTCGGAAGCGTCGAGGTTCCCAGCGCGGATTGCACCGAGCTCCCCGAGGGGCAGGACGTGGATGCCGCGACGGCGGTGGGCGCGACTGTCGGGGTGGGTGCGGTGGCCGTTGCGGTCGGCACCCCCGCGGCCGACGACGATGACGCCGGCGTGCTCGAACCGCCGCAGGCGGCGAGCAGGGCGCCGAAGCCCACGGCAGTCAAAGGAATCCAGAGTGATTGGTTGCGTGTCACGAGCGCGCCTCCGTCAATAGTCCCCCGGTACGAGCCTCCCAGTGGTGCACTATGAGGCATTCCGCTGCCATTCCGAGGAGGCCGAGACGATGGCGGAGCACTCCGACCCTGCACCGGGTCCGCAGAGCTCGAACGAGGAGCCACAGGCGCACTTGACCAACACGCCGCGTGGCGGTGGCTGGCGCATGTTTGATGCACCGATCGAGGTCGAGGCGTTTCTCAATCAGATCTGGATCCCGGTGTTGGTGGACGGCGTCGACGATGAGACCTCGGATATCTGGGCGCGCTGGCCGCCGATTGAGACTCACCCCTCCGAAGACATCCATCACCAGGTGATCGACGCCTCGCATTACCGGCCGCCCAAGGATGGGTTCCCCGAGAGCTGACGCTCTNNCACCCCGTACTCCGGTCGCTGCTTGGTGGCGTCGGTCGCCGTGTCCTCCCAGCCGTCACCTTCGATCCCGAGGATCTCGCCCGCCGCCACCCGGAGGTGGTTGAACGCCCGCAACCACGCCAAGGTCTGCGCCTCGGTGAGGGGCAGCGTGTCCTCGCCGCCGCTGAGTGCGTCGCGGACCATCGTGAGGTCCACCTCGCGACCCTTCTCGATGTCCGGCCGGACCCAGCGGTCGTACTCGGCCTGGAGCTTGGCGTCGTCATACGCTCGCGGCGCGGATGCCAGTGGTGCGGCCAGACGAGGGCTCAGGGAATCGATGATCCCGATCAGCGCCTCACGTTCGCGCTTGTCGACCTTTACCTGAATCCGCCCGCGGCGACGGAGCACCTGGGCCATGTGCCGAGCCTTCCGGCGGCTCAGGGACGACCCAGGGTCGCCTGGAGTCCAAAGGAGTGGAGCTGGGCCACCGACACCTCGGCCTGCTCACGCGGCTGGGTCGCCACGACGGCGCGGCCCTCGTTGTGCACCTGGAGCATGAGGCGGGTGGCCGTCGCGTGGTCGTAGCCGAAGAGCCGGCGCAGGACGAGCACCACGTACGACATGAGGGTGATCGGGTCGTTCCAGACCATCACGTTCCAGCCGAACTCGCGCTGGTCACGTTCCTCGCGTCCCGGCGCTTTTGCCGGTGCCGGCGCCTTGGTGGGCGTGGGCGCGGAGGTGGTCGCCATGGGACCTAGCGTAGCTCAGGTCCCGGCATCAGTACCACCGCCATCGGTTCCTTCCGCCCCCTCCTCGATGCTGCCGGCTGACGGGGCTCCCTCAGGAGCGACGTCGCTCAGGCGGCGCGGAAGTCGACGACGCCCGCCCACGCGGACGGAGTCCGTGAAGGCTGGGCTGCAGGAGCCGTTGTGGGGGAGGTCACTCCGTCGAGCACCGCTTGCAGCGGAAGCTCGCAGTTGTGGCACACGATCCAGATGGGACCCGGCTCAGAGACACGCCGTTCGAGACGGTGTCGCTCGCCGCATTCCTCGCAGGTGATGGTCACTCGCATTTCGTGGCGCAGCGTCGCATGGCGGCTGCGACGCCTCGCTGATGGCACTGTCGCGGCGGCGCCAACGGTGTGCAACGAATCGGCGAAAGAGGACCGATCTGCCTCTGGTGATACACTCGGCGAGATCGTGATGGCATCGGCGCAAACGCGCCATTTCAAGCCACCGACACGATCATTTGAAGGCGAAAGCCCGCGACCCTGACCGGCGAGAGAGATTGTTCTGAAGGCAGGAGTACGAGCAAAGGAGTGCATTGACCCCGACGACGGCCCAGGAGCCCGAGACGCTCACTATGGAAGACCTCCTCAAGGAGGATCAGAATTCGATCAGGGCCCTGGCCCACGGTGACATCGTCGATGGTGTCGTCGTCCGCGTCGATCCCGACGAGGTGCTCGTCGACATCGGGGCCAAGAGCGAGGGGATCATCTCCAACCGCGAGCTGTCGGCGCGCGGTGAGCAGACGGTGGTCCTCAACTCCGGCGACCAGGTCAAGGTCTACATCATCCAGCCCGAGGATGAGCACGGCAACGTCGTCCTCAGCCTGCGCAAGGCGCGCGCCGAGGGCATCTGGCAGGCCGTCGCCGAGAAGGAGTCGGAGGGCGAGATCCTCGACGCCGAGGTTCGCGAGCAGAACAAGGGCGGCCTGATCGTCAACATCATGGGCCTGCGCGGGTTCCTGCCCAGCAGCCAGGTGGCACGCCAGTTCAGCGGCAACCTCATGGAGCTGGTCGGCACCAAGATCCCGGTCAAGATCCTCGAGGTCAACCGCAAGCGCAACCGGCTCATCGTGTCGCAGCGCGCGGCGCAGGATGAGGATCGCGCGCGCCAGCGCGAGGAGCTGTTCGAGAAGCTCAAGGTCGGTGATGTCATCACCGGCAAGGTCAGCGGCGTCACGTCGTACGGCGCATTCGTCAACCTCGGCGGCGCCGACGGCCTCATCCACATCAGCGAGCTGTCGTGGGATCGCATCAACAACGTCAGCGACGTGCTCACCGTGGGCGATGAGGTGTCCGTCAAGGTCATCAAGCTCGACCCCGAGCTGTCCCGCATCAGCCTCTCGCTGCGCCAGATGTCACAGGATCCCTGGGACACCATCGAGCAGCAGTTCCCGCCCGGCAAGGCGGTGCCCGGCATCGTCACCAAGACCAAGAAGTACGGTGCGTTCCTGCAGATCGCCGACGGTGTCGAGGGCCTGCTCCACATCAGCGAGCTGTCCTGGGATCACGTCGAACGCACCGAAGACGTCCTCAAGGTCGGCGAGGAGGTCGAGGTCATGGTGCTCAGCGCGGACAAGGTCCGCCGTCGCATCAGCCTCTCCCTGCGCCAGCTGCACGGCGGCGGTCCGACCGGCGAGGGCGACGAGATAACGCCACCGTCATATGACTACCCCGAAGATGACGACGACGAGAGTGAGACCGTCGTCACCGCGGTAACCCCGATGGCCGCGGCGCTCAGCGACGCCGGCGTGGAAGGGACCACACGCGCCGAGGTGGAGTCAGCAGTCGCGACAGGCAGGGCCACAGCTGAGGAGATCGTCGCCGACAACGCGCTGGCCGACGACGCAGCCGCCTTCGACGATGTCGCCGATGACGCATCTGACTCTGACGACGAAGTTGCCGCCGACGAGGAAGCCGAGGTCGACGCCGACACCGAGGAGCACGACGACGACGTCGATTCCGAGCTGGAGTCAGAGGTTGAGGAGGCGGCTGACGCTGAGGAAGCCGCCGCAGAAACGCCCGCAGCAACCCCGGCTGCGACCACCGCAGACGCCACCGACGCAGCAGCGGCCGAGCCCAAACCTTAGGGCGCCGTCACCGAGTCGGTAACGGTCGCACTTGTGCGGAGCGACGAGCCCGTTTCGACGCGGGCACCGGCCCGTATTTGCAAAGTTGCTTAGCTGTCCGCCGGGCCGGGTACTATGGGGGACGTTACAGCAGTGCCCGCGTTCTGACCCTTTCCATCCACGGGGGGGCCGGAAGGGCAATGGAGGCGGTTTTGTACCCGTTCGAGCGCTTCACCGAAAGGGCGAAGAAGGTGCTCACGCTTGCCCAGGAAGAGGCCGAGCGTTCGCATCACTCGTACATCGGCACAGAGCATCTGCTGCTGGGGTTGCTCCGTGAAGGCGAAGGACTTGCGGCCAAGGTCCTGAACAATCTTGGTGTCGAGATAAACAAGGTCCGCAGCACGATCGAGTCGGTGCTCGGTCGCAACGAGCGGATCATCATCCAGCAGATCATCCCGACGTCGCGCGTGAAGAAGGTCATCGAGATCTCCTTCGAAGAGGCGCGGCGGATGGGCAACAACTATGTGGGCACCGAACATCTTCTGCTCGGGTTGCTCATCGAGGGTGAGGGCATCGCCGCCCACGTCCTCGAGGACCTCGGCGCCAACCTCGAGAAGGTTCGCGGCGAGATCGACAAGCTGCTCCACGAGTCTGGCATCGACGAGGAGTCGAAGGAGGCGCAGAAGAAGCCCTCCAAGACACCGCTGCTCGACCAGTTCTGCCGCGACCTCACCGACCTGGCCATCAAGAATTCGCTCGATCCGGTGATCGGGCGCGCCATGGAGATCGAGCGCGTCGTGCAGATCCTCAGCCGGCGGACCAAGAACAACCCGGCGCTCATCGGCGAACCCGGTGTCGGCAAGACCGCCATCGCCGAAGGGCTCGCGCAGCAGATCATCCTCGGCAACATTCCCGAGTCGTTGATGGGCAAGCGCGTGCTCACGCTCGACATGGGTGCGCTCGTTGCGGGCACCAAGTACCGCGGCGAGTTCGAGGA
>PKYW01000069.1 GCA_003132805.1 Candidatus Dormiibacterota bacterium
CCGCGTTACAACGAAGCGTCGCTGGTGAAGGAGCTGGAGGAACGGGGCATCGGCCGGCCGTCGACGTACGCCGCCACGATCGAGGTGATCCAGGAGCGCCAGTACGTGCGCCAGCTCGAACGCCGGCTGCATCCGACCGAGCTCGGCAAGACCGTCGACGCCGTCCTCCGTCAGAACTTTCCGGAAATCGTCGACGTCGCGTTCACCGCCGACCTCGAGAAGCGGCTCGACTCGGTGGAGGAGGGCACCCGCGCATACGAGCCGACGGTGCGCGAGTGGTACGAGCCGTTCGCCGAGACCCTCGAGCGTGCCGAGCGATCGATGGAGCGCGTCCGCGTCCCCGCGCGTGAAACCGGCGAGGAGTGCCCGGAGTGCGAGATCGGCCGCCTGGTCGTGCGCGAGGGGAAATTCGGCGAGTTCGTCGGCTGTTCCCGCTTCCCGGAGTGCAAGTACATCAAGGACCGCAAGACCACCGAGGCGCTCGCGACCGGCGAGATGTGCCCGCGCTGCGGCAAGCCACTGGTCACCCGTCAGGGCCGGCGCGGACCCTTCGTGGGGTGCTCCGGCTACCCGAGCTGCACCTACATCAAGGACGATCGCACCCCTGCCGAAGGCGAGGCCGAAGGCCCCGCCGAGGAGCTCGGTGCCTGCCCGCAATGCGGCAAAGCGCTGCGCCGCCGGTCCGGCAGGCGAGGAAGCTTCGTCGGCTGCACCGGCTACCCCGACTGCAAATACATCCAACCGGGTACGCCCGGCGCACGGGTCGCGGGTCCAGCACCCGAACCGACCGGCGAGGACTGCCCCGAGTGCGGCAAGGCGCTGGTCACCCGCAAGGGACGCTACGGGCCGTTCGTGAGCTGCTCGGGATATCCGGCGTGCAAGTACCGTCCGCCCAAGGCCGCACTGGTATGACCGGCGCGCACGCGACCACGGTCGTCGCGGTGCAGCGCGCCGGAACAGTTGCAGTCGCCGGCGACGGCCAGGTGACCGTCGGGGACATCGTGATGAAGGCGCGAGCCTCGAAGGTGCGGCGGCTCTTCCATGGACAGGTCGTCTGCGGGTTCGCGGGCGCCGTCGCCGACGCGCTGACGCTCTTCGACAAATTCGAGCAGCACCTCGACAAGCACCAGGGCAACCTGGTGCGCGCGGCGATCGGACTCAGCAAGGAGTGGCGCACCGACAAGTACCTGCGCCGGCTGGAAGCGATGCTCATCGTGGCCGATGCCAACCGGATCCTGCTCCTCAGCGGTGACGGTGAGGTGATCGAACCCGACGACGGCGATGGTGTGGTCGCGATCGGCAGTGGCGGACCGTACGCGCACGCAGCGGCTGCGGCATTGCTCGGCAGCACCGACCTCGGTGCGGAGGAGATCGCGCGGCGGGCGCTCCTCATCGCGGCGCGGCTCTGTATCTACACCAACGACAACATCACCGTGGAAACCCTCGAGCTCGCCACGCAGGCGCCCGCTGCGCCCGTCACGGCGTGACCAGCGCCGTGGCCGTCGAGCCCGGCCCCGACGCGACCGACGAGGCGCCGCACGATCTGATCCAGGCCGTCGCCGGGGAGACGCTGCGTCCCGCGGAGGTGGTGCGCCGTCTCGACGAATACATCATCGGGCAGCACGAGGCGAAGCGCTCGGTCGCCATCGCGCTGCGCAACCGGGTTCGCCGCCGGATGCTCCCCGACGACATGCGCAACGAGGTGCTGCCCAAGAACATCCTGATGATCGGACCGACCGGGGTCGGCAAGACCGAGATCGCGCGGCGGGTGGCGCGGCTGACCGAGTCGCCATTCATCAAGGTGGAGGCGACCAAGTTCACCGAGGTCGGTTACGTGGGCCGCGACGTCGAGTCGATCCTCCGTGATCTGCTCGAGCAGACCATCACCGAGCTGCAGGAGGATCGCGTTGCCGAGGTCGAGCCTCGGGCTCGCGTCCTCGCCGACGCCCGGCTCGTCGACACGCTGTACGACGCCAACGAGCGCCTGCGCAGCTCGCGAACCCTCCCTGGCGACGACTCTCCGAGGCCCGACCAGGTCGCCGCCGAGGCTCGCCGAGCTCGAGCCCGGCGTCGCCGCATCGCCAACCGGCTCGCCGCCGGGACGCTCGAGGACGCCAGCGTCGAGATCGAGGTGGAGGAGCCGTTCCAGCCCGCGTTCGAAGGATTCACCGGCACCGGCCTCGAGGAGGTGGGGGTCTCGCTCTCCGACTTCTTCAGCCAGCTCGCGCCGTCGCGCAAGCGCAAGAAGCTCATGACCATCGCCGAGGCGCGCGACGTGCTCATCGACGAGGAGACCGACCGGCTCATCGACATGGACCGCGTCTACGACGACGCCATCCACCTCGTCGAGGACTCGGGCGTGGTGTTCATCGATGAGGTCGACAAGATCTGCGGTCCGGCGTCCGACCGCGGACCGGATGTCAGCGGTGAGGGAGTCCAGCGCGATCTGCTCCCGATCCTCGAAGGCTCGACGGTGCACACGCGCTACGGTCCGGTGCGCACCGACCACGTCCTCTTCATCGCTGCCGGAGCATTCACCGCCGCCCGACCGAGCGACCTGATCCCCGAGTTCCAGAGTCGCTTTCCGATCCGGGTCGAGCTGAAACCGCTCAGCGAGGACGACCTGGTCCGCATCCTCACCGAGCCCGGCAACGCGCTGACCAGGCAGTACACCGCCCTGCTCGGCACCGAGCAGGTGACGCTCGACTTCACCCCGGACGGCATCCGCGAGCTCGCTGCTCAGGCCTACCGCGTCAACGAGGAGGACGAGAACCTCGGCGCCCGCCGCCTCTTCACGATCATGGAGAAGGTCCTCGAGGACGTCTCCTTCGGCGCCGAGGAGCTCGCCGGAACCACCGTCGTCGTGGACGCCGCGTATGTCGGCGACCGGCTCGGCGACCTCGTCCTCAATCAGGACCTGCGCCGCTACGTCCTCTGATCTCAGGGGTCAGGTGTAGCCTGACAGCTGGGCTGGTACACTCGGGTCATCTCACACGTTCGGTTTCACGCGGCCGGCGGGTGCCCGGTGCCCCCGGGTCGCCGCCGCGGTTCACCCCGGACGGAGGCGCCACACCACCCCAACAGGAGCGACCGCCCATGCCGGCAGTAACACTGCGCCAACTGCTGGAGGCCGGAGTTCACTTCGGTCACCAGACAAGCCGGTGGAATCCCAGGATGCGTCCGTACATCTTCACGGCGCGCAACGGGATCCACATCATCGACCTCGAGCAGACTCAGAAGCAGCTCGACGTCGCCTGCGAATACCTGCGGGACGTCGTCGGAAGCGGCCAGAAAGTCCTCTTCGTCGGCACCAAGAAGCAGGCCCAGGACGTCATCGAGGAGGTCTGCCACAACACCGGGCAGGCCTATGTCACGCATCGCTGGATGGGTGGCATGCTCACCAACTTCACGGTCATCCAGCGCCGGTTGCGCCGGCTCGCCGAGCTCCGCGTCATGCAGGGCAAGGGCGACTTCGAGCGCATGAGCGGCAAGGAGGCCAACGACGCCAAGGACGACCTCGAGCGCCTCGAGAACAACTTCGCGGGCATGGCCGACATGAAGCGGCTCCCCGGCGCGGTCTTCGTGATCGACTGCAAGAAGGAGCACATCGCGGTCACCGAGGCGAACAAGCTCAACATCCCGATCGTCGCGATCGTCGACACGAACTGCGACCCCGACGACATCCAGGTCGTGATCCCTGGCAACGACGACGCCATGCGCAGCTGCCGGCTCATCGTGAGCGAGATCGGCAAGGCGATCGCCGAAGGCCTGCAGATGTTCAGCGAGCGCGAGATGCAGGAACGGCAGGAAGCCGAGCAGCGTGAACGCGAGGCGGCCATCGCCGCTGAGGCGGCGGCAGTCGTCGCAGCCGAGCAGGCAGCTGCAGCCGCCGCGCATGCGGATGCGATCGCCGCGGAGCAGGCCGCTGCCGCGCCCGCCGAGGAGCCGGCCGCGGTCGGCGCATCGGCCACCGAAGGGGAGGCCGCCGACTGATGGCAGAAGTCACAGCGGCAATGGTCAAAGCCTTGCGGGAGCGCACCGGCGCGGGCATGATGGACTGCAAGCGCGCGCTCGTCGAGTGCGACGGCGACATGGACCGGGCAGAGGACTGGTTGCGTGCAAAGGGATTCTCCCGTGCAGCAGCGAAGGCCGGACGGAGCACCAACGAGGGCATCGTCGATGCCTACATCCACCAAGCGGGTGGGATCGCCAAGCAGGGCGCGCTCATCGAGATCAACTGCGAGTCCGACTTCGTCGCCAAGACCGACGACTTCAAGGAGCTCGCGCACACGCTCGCCCTCCAGGTGGTCGGCATGGCACCGACATACGTGCGCCGCGAGGACGTGCCCCAGGACATCGTCGAGCGCGAGCGGGCCGTCTACCGCGAGCAGGTCCAGGGCAAGCCTGAGAACATCGTCGAGAAGATCCTCACCGGCAAGCTCGATTCCTTCTACGCGCAGATCTGCCTGCTCGAGCAGCCATGGATCAAGGACGACAAGAAGAAGGTTGGTGACCTCGTGACCGAGGCGATCGCCAGGCTCGGCGAGAACATCTCAGTGGCCCGGTTCGCCCGCTTCGCAGTGGGGGCCGAGAGCACCGAGAGTGACGGGGCGTCCGCGCCCGCGGCCGAGTGAGCGCCGGAGCGAACAGCGTGGAACTTGCCGCCATCGAGGGACGCGCGAGTGACGGGCGCCTGCCCGTCTTCGGACGGGTCATCCTCAAGCTCGGCGGTGAGGCGCTGCTCGGCGAGGCCGGGTACGGCATCGAATACGGCGCAGTCCGCCACATCGCGGAACAGCTGACCCACATCGTCGAGCGCGGCGTGCAGGTCGCGATCGTCGTCGGCGGCGGGAACATCGTGCGCGGCACCGAAGCGGCACAGCACGGCATCGACCGCGTCACCGCCGATTACATGGGAATGCTCGCGACGGTGATCAATGCGCTCGCACTGCGCGATGCGATCGAGCAGTTCGGCATCGACTGCAGGCTGCAGAGCGCGATCGCCATGCAGCAGGTCGCCGAGCCGTTCATCCCGAGGCGCGCCATCCGGCACCTCGAGAAGGGACGGCTCGTGATCCTCGCGGCAGGCACGGGAAACCCGTTCTTCACCACCGACACGACCGCGGCGCTGCGCGCCGTCGAGATCGGCGCCGACGTGCTGCTCAAGGCAACCAAGGTCGACGGCATCTACAGCGCGGATCCCAACAAGGTCACCACCGCGACGCGCCTGCCAAACCTCACCTACATGGACGTGCTCAACCGCGGCCTCGCCATCATGGACAGCACGGCGGTGACACTCTGCATGGACAACCGCATGCCAATCATCGTGTTCGACCTCTTCACACAGGGCAACATCGAGCGCGTGATCCTCGGTGAGCAGATCGGGACACGCGTCGACGCGGAGGGCGACGCCGAGTGACCGATCGCGACAAGCCAGACGACCCCGAGCAACAGATCGCGCAACGGATCGCGGATGCGAACCAGCGCATGGAGAAGAGTGTCGAGGCGCTGCATCGCGAATTGATGACCGTGCGCACCGGGCGCGCATCGCCTGCGCTGCTCGAACGCCTGCACGTTGATTACTACGGGTCTCCCACGCCACTCCAGACCATCGCCGGGATCAGCGTCCCCGAAGCCAGCATGCTGGTCATCCAGCCGTACGACCGAACCTCGCTCGGTGCCATCGAAAAGGCCATCCAGAAGAGCGACCTCGGGCTCAACCCGAGCAACGACGGCCAGGTGATCCGGGTCGCGATCCCGCAGCTCACCGAGGAGCGGCGCAAGGACCTCGTCAAGGTGATCCATCGCAAGGCCGAGGAGGCGCGCGTCGCGGTGCGCAACATTCGCCGCGACGAGGTCGACCATCTCCGCCGCGTCGAGAAGGACGGCCACGTGAGCAAGGATGAGGTGGCCACCAAGCTCATCGACGTGCAGAAGATCACCGATCAGTTCATCGCCAGGATCGACGACGCCACCCAGCGGAAGGAGGCTGAGATCCTCGAGGTCTGACCGAGCGCGCGCCGAAACGGCGGAAGCCTTCGGGGCGTTCTGACCCGAGCCCCACAATGCAGCGCCCACCCGACCCCGCCGCGATCCCGCTTCCCGCAAGGCCAGACCTTCCGCGGCACGTCGGCATCATCATGGACGGCAACGGTCGCTGGGCCCGGCAACGCCACCTGCCCCGCGTCGCCGGCCACCGGGCCGGCGTGCGGGCGATCCGCCCGGTCATGGAGGCGTGCCACCAGGCGGGTGTCCACATCCTCACGCTCTACGCCTTCAGCACGGAGAACTGGCAGCGGCCCCGCGGCGAGGTGACCGCGCTGATGCGCCTCTTCGGAGAGACCATCGATCGCGAGGTCGGCGAGCTTCACGAGAACGGCGTCCAGATCCGCGTGCTCGGAGACCGGTCTGCCCTCAGCGACTCGCTGCAGCGGAAGGTGGCGCAGGCGGAGGCGCTCACCGCGCGTGATACCTCGGCGATCCTCAACGTGGCCATCAACTACGGGGGCAGACGCGAGATCGTCGACTCGATTCGAGAGCTCGCCGCCGCGGGAGCCGATCTCACCATGCTCGACGAGACGGCGATCGCCGGCGCCCTGTACACGCGCGGGCTCCCCGATCCGGATTTGATTGTTCGCACCGCGGGGGAGCTCCGGATCAGCAATTTCCTGCTCTGGCAGGCCGCCTACGCCGAGCTCTACGTCACCGACACGCTCTGGCCGGATTTCGGTGAAGCGGCGATCAGCGATGCGCTCCGCGACTACTCGAGCCGCGAGCGGACGTTCGGCGCCATCCCCGAGCCGATCGAGCGCGTCCCGGTCCACGCCGGCACCGCGCAGCACGCCAGCCGCACGGAATGAACCTCGCCCTCAGGGTGGTCTCGGGGGCGGCGCTGGTGGCGGTCATCGCCGCCGCGCTCTGGATCGGCACGGCTGCGGTCGCCGTCGTGGTCGGAGCGGGCGCGTTGGTCGGAGCCTGGGAGCTCCGCGACCTGCTCGGGCGCATGGGCCCAACGCCGCCGGCGTGGTTGATCCTGCCGCTCAGCGTCTGGCTTGGGATCCGCTTCGTGCTGCCTGCTGCCGACATGGCAACCGACTGGGCGCTCGCGGCCGCCGTGGTTGTCGGGCTGCTGGCCGGCCTGCTGACCCGGCAGAGCTTCGCGGGCTGGGCTCTCGCGGTCGGCGGGGCCGTCTATGTCGGGCTCTGCCTTGGGTTCTGGGTCGCGATCTACCGCTGGCACGTTCCAGACCCGAACCACCTGGGGTTGCGATTGGTCGCCCTTTCGCTGGCCGGCGCTGTCGTCGGCGACACCGCCGCCTACTTCGTGGGCTCCGCGATCGGCCGCCACCCGTTCTTCCATTCGATCTCCCCGCGCAAGTCGCTGGAAGGCGCGGTGGCGGGAGCGGTGGCCTCAATCCTGGTTGGCGCCATCGCCGGGCCGTGGCTGATCGGCATCAGCATCCCGCTCGGCATCGGCCTCGGCGCGCTGATCACCGTTGCCGCCCAGGGCGGCGATCTCGTCGAATCCGCGATCAAACGCGAGGCCGGGGTCAAGGACTCGGGAACACTGATCCCGGGGCACGGCGGCCTCCTCGACCGGGCCGACAGCATTGTCCTGCTTGCCCCGGTCGTATATTGCTATCTGAAGCTGATCGCATTCCCGTAACCCTGTGGAAAGCGGTGGCGTGGTCTGATCTACTGCGAACCCGAGGCATCTGCGCACAAGTGACATACCCCACGCCCCGCCGACGCGTCGTCCTCCTGGGCGCGACCGGTTCGATCGGGCGTCAGGCGTGCGACGTCATCGCGAAGTTCCCGGATCGCTTCGAGTTGGTGGGCGCCGTAGCCGGTCGCGACGCCGCCGCGCTGGAGGCGATCGCGACCCGATTTGGCGTCGCCCGCACCGCGCTGGTCCACCCCGATCCCTCGGCGACGCTGCCCGAGGGGTGCGAGAGCGGGATGGACGCCGCCTGCGAGATCGCCGCGATGGACGCCGACGTGGTCTGCGTCGCGATCACCGGTGCCGCCGCGATCCGGCCGACCCTCGCGGCGATCGACGCCGGAGCGAGCGTCGCCACCGCGACCAAGGAGGTCCTGGTCATGGCCGGCGAGCTCGTCAAAGCCCGGGCAGCAGCCGCGGGCGCTCGCATCATCCCGATCGACAGCGAGCACTCGGCGCTCTGGCAGTGCCTGCGCGGCGAGGATCCGTCCTCAGTGTCGCGACTCGTCCTCACCGCGAGCGGCGGTCCGTTTCTGAAGCGTCCGCTCGACACGTTCGCTACGATCACTCCGGCTGAAGCGCTTGCGCATCCCACCTGGAACATGGGGCCGAAGGTGACGATCGACTCCGCGACCATGATGAACAAAGGGCTCGAGGTCATCGAGGCCCACTTCCTCTTCGACACGCCGTACGCGTCAATCGACGTCTCGATCCATCCGACCAGCATCGTGCACAGCTGGGTCGAGTTCCGTGATGGGGCGGTGGTCGCGCAGATGGGCGTTCCCGACATGCGCGTGCCGATCGCGCTGGCGCTCGCAGATGGCGAGCGGCTGCCCGGCGTGGGTCCGCACCTCGACCTGCGCGATGTCTCGCCACTCGAATTCCTGCCCGTCGATGGCGAGCGGTTCCCGGCTGTCGCGCTCGCGCGAATGGCGGGAGAGCGCGGCGGGCTCGCCCCCTGCATCTTCAACGCCGCCAACGAGGAGGCGGTGACCGCGTTCACCGCCGCGAAGTGCCGCTTCGACGAGATCGTGCCACTGGTCGGCGCGGCGCTGGAAGCCTTCGGCGAGGGTGACGCGTCGACACTCGACGGCGTGCTTGCGGCCGACGGGTGGGCGCGCGACTTCGTCCGCGCGAACACCGCGGAGACGGTGGCAGCGCGATGACTCAGTTCCTGCTCTACGCGCTTGCCTTCATCCTGGTGCTCGTCTCGGTGATCACCGTCCACGAGTTCGGGCACTTCGCGGTCGGCAAGCTCTCGGGCATCAAGGTCGAGGAGTTCTCGATCGGCTTCGGTCCCAAGCTCTACTCGCGCACCGTCGGCGAGACCATGTACGCGATCCGCGCGATTCCCGCGGGCGGCTTCGTGCGCATGGCGGGGATGCTCGGTCTCGTCGGCGAAAGTGATGCGGGGGAACGCAACTTCTACCGCGCATCGCGTCCGCGTCGGTTTGCGACCGTCGCAGCGGGGATCATCGCCAACTTCATCTTCGGCGGATTGATCTTTGCGATCGTCGACATGCAACCGACCCCGTACAGCTACGCGTCGAAGGCGGCGGCGGGCGTTGCCGGCCTCAAAAACGGCGACACGATTCTCGCGATCAATGGTCACGAGATCCGCCAGGACAACATCAACGACGTGACCACCGACCTGCACAACGCGACCACGACGAGCGCCGGCGATCCCATGACCGTGACGTATCGGGCGACGGATGGCAGTACGCACACAACCACGTTCACCCCGACGCTGACCATCTCGAACATCGTGACCAACCAGGCCACTGTCGCCGGTGGCAAGCTCCCCGCGGGCGGCCTGGCGGTGACCGCGATCAACGGCGAGCCGGTCGGCACCGGTGACCCGGCGGCGCTGCTCGGCGGGGGCTCACCGGTGAAGGTCAGCGGCTACCTCGAGAACGAGAATGGCTCGCCGTCGCAGTACTTCACCAACGTCACGGTGAGCGGCATCACAGACGGGTATCCGACCAACAACGCGATCCACACGGCCTGGATCATGGGGGTCGTGCCGGGGTACGACGGCGAGAGCCCGCCGGCAGCAGTCGCAAGCGGCTTCAGCGCGATCCCGGGCTTCGTCTGGGCTGAGGTCACGGGCATCTACGGCCTGATCGTGCACCCTCCCCAGGGCGGCATCAACGGGCCGCAGGGGTTCACCGGGCCTGTCGGCATCGCCCAGGAGACCGCCACCGCCACCAATAACGGATTTCTCGGACCCAACGGGCTGCTCTGGTGGATCGGGTTCATCAGCCTCAACCTCGGCTTCGTCAACATGCTGCCGATTCCATTCCTTGACGGTGGCAAGCTGCTCTTCATCGCGATCGAATCGGTGCGCCGGCGCCGCCTGAACCCGAAGGTGGAGGCTGCGATCACCGCAGTCGGTCTCGCCGTGATCGTCGTGTTTGCCGTCTATGTCACCATCGGAGACGTGAGCAGGCTATGAGCGACGGGGGCTCGCCGAGCACAGTGCGCCGGCCGACCGTTCCAGTTCGCGTCGGGTCGGTGGTCATCGGTGGTGCGGCACCGATCGCGGTGCAGACAATGACCAAGACCCAGACAGAGGACGCCCCGGCAACCATCGCGCAGATCCACCGCGCCGCCAAAGCGGGGGCCGACGTCATCCGGGTGACATGCGACACGCGTGAGGCTGCCGCTTCGTTGCACGAGATCGTGCGCGAGTCGCCGATCCCGGTGGTCGCCGACATTCACTACGACGCGCCACTTGCGCTGCTCGCGCTCGAAGCCGGCGTGGACTGCCTGCGACTCAACCCGGGCAACATCACCGACAGCGCCAAGGTCGCCGACATCGCGCGCGAGGCGAAGGCCCGCAACGTGCCGATCCGCATTGGCGTGAACGCTGGAAGCATCCCGCAGCGCAAGGAGCTGACCCGCGGCCGTGGTGGCTCCATCGAGGAGACGGCGCAGAACATGGTCGCCGCCGCGCTCAGTCATATCCGGGTGCTCGAGGAGCTCGACTTCCGCGACATCAAGGTCTCGCTCAAGGCGAGCGACGTGCTCACCAACCTGGCGGCTAACCGGGCCTTCGTCGCGCTCGGCAACCGCTACCCGCTGCATCTCGGGCTCACCGAGGCGGGCCCCGTGGACACGGGGAGCATCAAGAGCGCGCTCGGCATCGGCCTCCTGCTTGCGGAGGGAATCGGGGACACCATCCGCGTCTCCCTGGTCGGCTCACCGGAGGAGGAGGTTCGGGTCGCGCGGCAGATCCTCGCGAATCTCCAGGAGAAGGGCGACGGTCCCAACCTCGTCGCCTGCCCGACCTGTGGCCGGCTCGAGATCGACATGATGCCGATGGTCGCGGAGGTGGCCAAGGCACTCGAGGGTGTGAAGCGCACCATCACGGTGTCGGTCATGGGCTGCGTCGTCAACGGGCCCGGTGAAGGCATGCACGCGGACATCGGGATCGCCGGCGGACGTCAGAAAGGCATTCTGTACCGCAAGGGCAAGGTCGTCTCGACCCTTCCCGAAGGTGAGCTCGTCAGTGCGCTGCTTGCGGAATTGCACGAGATCGCCGAGGAAGACGCGCGCTTGATTGCCGAGGGAAAACCGTTGCCCGTCGGTTTGAGCGAACGCGAGGGCGTCCTCACGTAGACTGCTCCGCCATGGCCGACGAGAAGCGGATCACGGCGCAGAGCGAGGATTTCGACCGCTGGTACACGGACGTCGTCCGGCGTGCCGAGCTCGCCGACTACTCGCCGGTGCGCGGCTGCATGGTGATCCGTCCCTACGGTTTCGCCTTGTGGGAGAACATCCAGCGCGCCCTCGACGACATGATCAAGCGGACCGGCCACGAGAACATGTACTTCCCGCTGTTCATCCCCGAGTCGTACCTGCAGAAGGAGGCGGACCACGTCGAGGGCTTCGACCCTCAGGTCGCGTGGGTGACCCGTGGTGGCGGCAAGGACCTCGAGGAGCGCCTCGCGGTGCGTCCAACCAGCGAGACGATCATCTGCTCGATGTACGCCGACTGGATCCACTCGTGGCGCGATCTCCCGGTGAAGATCAACCAGTGGTGCAACGTGGTGCGCTGGGAGCACCGCACCCGGCTCTTCCTGCGCACCACCGAGTTCCTCTGGCAGGAGGGGCACACGTTTCACCAACTCGACAGCGAGGCCGCCGAGGAAGTCGACACCATGCTCGACTGCTACCGCGAGCTCACCGAGGACTGGCTGGCGATCCCGGTGATCAAGGGACGCAAGACGGAATCAGAGAAATTCCCCGGCGCGCGCTACACCGTCAGTATCGAGGCGATGATGGCCGACGGCTGGGCGCTGCAATCGGGCACATCGCATCACCTCGGCCAGAATTTCACGCGCGCGTACGGCATCGCATACAGCGATCGCGACAATCAGCGACAGCACCCGTTTCAGACGTCGTGGGGTCTGTCGACGCGAACCGTCGGCGCGGTGATCATGGCGCACGGCGATGACGTGGGACTGATCCTTCCCCCGAAGGTCGCACCCATCCAGGTGGTGGTGGTGCCGATCATGCGCAGCAACGACGACGCCGGTGCGTCAGTGGTCGCCGAAGCGGCGGCGCGTCTCGAGAGTGAATGCCCGCCCGGCGTCCGGCTGCGTGTCGACCGTCGCGAGGGAATGCGTCCCGGCGAGAAGTACGCGCACTGGGAGCTGCGCGGCGTGCCCCTGCGTATCGTGGTGGGGGCGAACGACCTCGCCGGTGGCAATGTCACGCTCGTCCACCGCGTCGACGGCGCGCAGGAGACGGTGCCGCTTGCGGGCCTGGCTGCGCAACTGCCAAGCCTGCTCGAGGCGGCGCAGCAGGCGATCTTCGCGCGCGCGCGCGATCGTCTCGACGAGCGCAGCGTCGACGTGTCGACGCTCGAAGAGCTGGTTGCGGCCTTCGCAGAACGGCCGGTGTTCGCCACCGGGCCGATGTGCAACACCGACGAGTGCGAGGTAGCGGTGAAGGCTGCGGTGCATGCGCTGACGGTTCGAGTGCTTCGTGCCGACCGGCCGGCACACGGTGCGCTGTGCATCGCCTGCGGTGAGCCCACCGACTTCAACGCGCTGCTCGCCCGCTCCTACTGAGGCGAAGCTCAGGACTGGTCGACGGCGATCCGCTTGAGGTGCGCCCAAAAGGCCTCCACCGCTGGGGTGTGCAGGTCACGGCGCCGTGCGGCGGCAAAGGACTGCGAGACGCTCCGTCCCGGGAGCGGGATGATCACGAGCCTGCCGTCGGCGACGTCCTGTTCCACCACGGAGCGAGGCATGGCCGCGAAGCCGAGCCCGGCGAGCAGCGCCGCGTGGAGCGCACCCTCTTCGAGCTCGAGCGTGTTCTCCGGATCGACATGGGTCCCGAGCGCGTGGGCGGCAAGTGCCTCGGTCGCGCTGCCGCGCTCATGGGCGAGATGGCGATGGCTCACGAGGTCGCGCACCGCAGTGCGGCTCGATGCCAGCGGATGGTGGGCGGCGACCACGGTGACCAGCTGAGTGTGCTCGAGGACGACCGTCTCGATACCGGGCTCACGCACCGACGACCCCGCGAGGATGATGTCGGCCCGTCCCTCGATGAGCATGGTGACCAGCGAGCGCATCGGCGCCAGGGCGAGCCGGACGTTGATCTCGGGGTGGTCGGCGACAAAGGGTGCGAGCCAGCCTGACAACCGGTGCGCGCCCATGACGCGCCCTGCCGCGACCGTCAGCTCACCGCGCTCGAAGGCGAGATACCCGGCGCGCAGCTCCTCGATCTGCCCGACATCCTCGAGCACGCGAACGGCGAGCTGGCGCAGCGCCCTGCCGACGTCGGTGAGCTGCACGTTGCGTCCCACGCGCTGGAGGAGCGGCAGTCCGAGGGTGGCCTCGAGACGCCGCACCACGCCGCTCACCGAGCCCTGGGAGAGACCGAGCGCCTCCGCGGCGGCAGTCACATGCTCGCGTTCGGCGACCGCAAGAAAGGTATGCAGCTGGTCGAGCGTGATCCGAGGCCGTGGGTGGCGGGGACGCGACTGCGGCGTACGCATCGCGGCTTTAGCCGCGAGGCGCCGGTTCTGGGAGGAGGCCGCTTGCGTCGATGGCCGCGAGCACCGCGGCAACCGACTCGTCAACGGTCTGGGTGCCGCTGTCGACCACCACGTCCGCGGCGTCTGGCGCCTCATACGGATCCGAGACACCCGTGAAATGCGCGAGCTCGCCGGCGAGGGCTCGCTTGTACAAGCCCTTGACGTCACGCTCCGAGAGCACGTCGATGGAGCAGCTCACGTAGACCTCGATGAACCGGCCGATGCGCCGGCGCACCTCCGCGCGAGTGTCCTTGTACGGGGAGATGGCGGCGGTGATGGCGACGACGCCGTTGCGCGTCAGCAGCTCCGCAACGAATCCGATGCGCCGGATGTTGATGTCGCGATCCTCTTTGGAGAATCCGAGCCCGGCGCTGAGGGTCTGACGAACCTCGTCGCCGTCGAGGACCTCCACGCGCAGGCCCCGGTGACGCAACTCGGTCGCGACGCGCTGGCCGATCGTCGATTTGCCGGCGCCGGAAAGCCCCGTGAACCAGATCGTGAGGCCGGTCATCCAGCGATCGGGGCCGGGACGGCGTAGGCGGCGCGAAGGATTTCCGCAACCTCGGGCCTGGTGAACTCGTGGGGGATGGGGTCACCGCGGGTGAGCATCTCGCGGACCCGAGTGCCGCTCAGGATCACGCGATCGTCGGCGCCGTGCGGGCACGTCTTGGTGCTGGCCATGCTCTCGCACGCCCGGCAGTAGAAGGAATGCTCGAACTTGTACGCGGCGAAGCCAAGGCGCTCGGCGCCGCCGAGCTCGTCGAACAGCGTCTGCGCATCGTAGGTGCCGTAGTAATTGCCGACTCCTGCCGCATCACGTCCGATGATGAAATGCGAGCAGCCGTAGTTGCGGCGAACCTGGCCGTGGTAGATGGCCTCTCGCGGTCCCGCATAGCGCATCGCGCCGGGGAAGATGCCGAGCACCACGCGGTTCGGCGGGTAGTACCCGTCAAGGAGCACGCGGTAGCACTGCATCCGGGTCTCGAAAGGCACGTCATCACCCTTGGTGACACCGGAGAGCGGATGGAGCAGCAAGCCATCGACCTGCTCGAGCGCGACCTTGGTGAGGTATTCGTGCGCGCGATGCACGGGGTTGCGTGTCTGGAATCCGACGACCGTCGACCATCCGCGATCAGTCAGCAAGGCGCGAGTCTCGGCCGGCGTCGATGGAACATCACCGCGATCCTGTGGGGCGACGCGAACCGGGCCGGCGACGACGGTCGGGCCCTGCGCGAAGAGTGCGGCGACACCGGGATGCGCCTGGTCGGTGGTGCGGTACACCTCGCGCGCCTCTGCCTCGAGGTCGCGATCGTAGGTCTCCGTGACGGTCAGCGCTCCGAGAAGGTGACCGCTGTCGTTGCGCAAGGCGACGACGGCGCCTTCCTGCAGCGCGCGTGCCTGGTCACCGGCAGGGAGCGTGATCGGCAGCGTCCAGGCGGTTCCATCACCGAGCGCGGCATGCTCGACGACGCTCTCATAGTCGCTGCGTCCCTGGAAACCGTTGAGCGGCGAGTAGGCGCCGCTGCCGAGCAGCGCGAGATCCGCGGACGCCGTCTCCGAAATTTGCAGCGAAATGAGATCGTGGGCGCGTGCGTTGAGGTCAGCGAGCTCGTCTGACGTCATCAACAGATCGACCAGCGCTCCCCCGAGCGGCGAGACGAGGGTTGCCTCTTTCTCTGCCACTCGTGGCTCGCTTGATTCCAGGGTCATCGCGATGAGTTTACCGGGTCGTGCCCTCAGGACAGCTTCGCGTCCCATCGCCGGTGGCAATCAGTCGCGGGAATTCACTCGTTGGACATACTCTCGTTACATCGTGTTTGATCGCACCGCTCTGGCCCTACACTCGTAAAGGCCGTGCCTATTACCGAGCTCATGGCCCGCGTGGAGTACCTCCCTCAGGAGGATCAGACCGCGATCCGGCGCGCCTTCGATGTGGCCGACCGCGCCCACACCGGACAGTCGAGGCTCACGGGCGAGCCGTACATCGAGCATCCCCTCGCCGTCGCGGGTATCCTCGCCGACCTGCGGCTCGACCCCGAGACGCTCATGGCCGCGCTGCTCCACGACACGGTGGAGGACACCGAGGTCACCCGCGAGGAGGTGCGCAGCCTCTTCGGTGACCAGGTCGCCAAGCTCGTTGACGGCGTGACCAAGCTCGGCAAGATCCACGTGAGCAGCGCCGAGGCGCACCAGGCCGAGAACATCCGCAAGATGCTCGTCGCCATGGCGGAGGACGTGCGCGTGGTGCTCATCAAGCTCGGTGACCGGCTCCACAACATGCGCACCATCAACGGGCACACCACCGAGCGCCGGTTGCGCATCAGCCGCGAAACGCTCGACATCTACGCGCCGCTCGCGCATCGCCTCGGTATCTGGGAAATCAAGGGAGAGCTCGAGGACCTTGCGTTCATGGAGCTGGATCCTGACAACTACCACCTGATCGAAGCGCGGCTGGCGAGCAACCATGAGCAGCGGGACGCCTTCGTGCGCGACGTGACCGAGATCCTCGCACGCGAGTTCGCGCCACTCGGCATGCAGGCGGAGATCGCCGGACGCACCAAGCACACGTACAGCATCCACGAGAAGATGATCCGCGGCCAGAAGGAATTCGGCGAGATCTACGACATCATCGCCATCCGCGTGCTGGTGGATTCCATCAAGGACTGTTACGGCGCGCTCGGTGTCGTGCATTCACTCTGGAAACCGCTGCCCGGCCGTTTCAAGGACTACATTGCCATGCCCAAGGGCAATGGCTATCAGTCGTTGCACACCACCGTGCTGTCGCACACCGGCGAGCCGATGGAGGTGCAGATCCGCACCCAGGAGATGCACGAGACGTCGGAGTACGGCGTCGCTGCGCACTGGCGTTACAAGGGCGGGCAGGACGGCGCGCGCATCGACGAGCGATTCACCTGGTTGCGCCTGCTCATGGACTGGCAGAAAGAGGTGCTGGACGCCGAGGCGTTCGTCAACACCGTCAAGGTCGACATCTTCCAGGACGAGGTGTTCGTCTTCACGCCGCGAGGCGATGTGCGTTCGCTGCCCCAGGGTTCGACACCGGTGGACTTCGCGTATCGCATCCACACCGACGTGGGTCACAGCTGCATCGGCGCCAAGGTCAACGGCCGGATGGTGCCCCTCGATCACCGCCTCGAGAACGGCGAGATCGTCGAGGTGCTCACCACCAAGGCGCCGCACGGACCGTCGCGCGACTGGCTGAATTTCGTGAAGACGTCGAGTGCGCGCGAGAAGATCCGTCAATGGTTCAAGCGCGAACGCCGCGACGAGAACATTCAGAAGGGCCGCGAGATGCTGGACAAGGAGTTCCGGCGTCTCCGCCAGATGTCGTTGAGCGGCGTCAAGGACGACCAGCTCCTCGAGCTGGCGCAGGAGTTCAAGGTCGCGACCATCGACGACTTCGTAGCGGCGATCGGCTACGGCGACATCAGCGCGCGCAGCGCGGTGCTGAAATTCGGCGCCGATGAGCAGCAGACCGATGACGACCGCATCCTGGGAATCCCGCTCACCAGCACGCCCGCGCCGACGGGCACCGTGCGCGTGCACGGCCACGTCGACATGCTCACCACCCTGGCGCATTGCTGCAAACCGGTCGCGGGAGACGCGATTCGCGGCTACGTGACCCGCGGCAAGGGAGTCACCGTGCACCGGGCCGACTGCGTCAACGTCCGCAACGCCGGCGACCTCGAGCGCGTCGTCGACGTCGAGTGGGAGACCGGCGCTCGCCAGGTCTACCCGGTGAGCATCAAGATCGAGGCGTGGGACCGCACCGGCCTGCTCCGTGACATCGCGGCGGTGATCGCCGAATCGAAGATCAACCTGAGCGGGGCGGACGTGCAGGTCTACGACGACAAGACGGCGGTGATCAGCACCATCGTCGAGATCCAGAACCTGTCGCAGCTGAGCCGCCTCCTCGAGCGGCTCGAGTCGGTCCGCGACGTCCACACCGTGGCCCGCGACACGGTCTGAAGCTCGCGCGACAGCCAGGCGTCGCGGGCGGTCGTGACACTGCGGCCGTCATGGACAGGCCAACCCGGATCGGTGTGCTCGAACTGGCGGCGGCTGAGCTGCTCGAGTCGGAGACCAATGGTTCGCTGCGCATCGGGGTGGAGGGGAGACAGCGCGATGCCGTCGTCATCACCGCGATGGGCTGCTGCGTCGTGGTCGGCATCGAGAACGGCGCGCAGGTCCTGCTCAGCGTTGCCAGGCTCGACGGCTGCCCGGAGCGTGGCCCGAGGGTTCTCGCCGCCCGGTGCGAGGCGACACTCCGGCGCCTCCACGGACTCCCCGACGACTTCGTCCCGACAGTCGACTTCGACAATGAGGCCAATGCGCGACGGTTTCGCCAGCGCCTCCTCTCGTAGAGGGCGCGAGGTTTCGTCGAAGCCGTCAGCCCGTACACTCGGACGCCAATGCCTCAGATTGCCGCGCCAAAAGGCACGCGCGACATCCTTCCCGACGAGTTTGCCGACCGCCGGTGGTTGCTCGACGCCCACGCCGCCGTCGCCGAGTCCTTCGGATATCGAGGGATCGAGACGCCGATCATCGAGTCGACCGAATTGTTCAGCCGCGGCGTCGGCACCGACACGGACATCGTCGAGAAGCAGATGTTCACCTTCGAGGACCGCGGCGGTCGCTCGCTGACACTCCGCCCGGAGGGCACCGCCGGCACGCTCAGGGCGGTCCTGGGGGCGCACCTCGACCAGGACCTCCGGCCGGTCCGTCTCCACTACGCCGGGCCGTTCTTCCGTGCGGAGCGCCCCCAGGCGGGTCGCCAGCACCAGTTCACCCAGGTCGGGATCGAGTGCATCGGTGAAGGCTCGCCGGCGCTCGATGCCGAGATCATCGAGATCGCCTGGCGCTTCTACAAAGCGCTCGGCATCGACGGGATCCATCTCCAGCTCAACTCACTCGGCAGCCCCGAGGACCGGGCGCGCTACCGCGCCGCCCTGGTCGCGTACTACACGCCGCTGGAGGCGTCGCTGTGCGACGACTGCCGCCGGCGCCTGCACACCAATCCGCTCCGCCTCCTCGACTGCAAACGCGATGCCGGGCTCGTCGCGGCGGCCCCGATCCTGTGGGATTCACTGGACAGGCTAAGCCGCGACCAGTTCACCTCCGTGCTTCGCGACCTGGAGGCGGCGGGGATCGACGCNNACACCGTCTTCGAGTTCTGGCACGACATCCTCCAGGGCGCCCAGAGCTCGCTCGGTGGGGGAGGACGCTACGACGGGCTCGCCGAGTTGCTCGGCTTCCCGCCCACCCCGGCGACGGGGTACGCGCTCGGGGTCGAGCGGATCCTCATGGTTGCCCGTGCCCTGGGGACCATCCCGCCGGCTCCGGCGGCAGCCGACGTGCTCGTCTGCTCGGTGGAACCGGGGCAGGCCGAGGCAGCCGCCGGCATGGCGCGGCTGCTTCGCGATGCGGGGACACGCAGCATCCTTGACGTTGCCGAACGCAGGCTCGACCGCAAGCTGCGTGGCGCCGGCCGGGTCGGCGCTCGAGTTGCAGTCATCGTTGGCGAGAACGAGGTGGACAGCGACAGCGCCGTGGTTCGCGACCTCGACGGCCGCAGTCAGCAGACCGTCCCGATCACGGAGCTCGTCAGCACCGTCACGCGAATCCTCGCTGGAGCATCGGTGGGAGAAGATTCGTGAGCACTGAGCGCACCTACTGCGGAACCCCGCGCGCCGAAAGCGCGGGACAGCAGGCGACGGTGTTCGGCTGGGTCGACCGGCGCCGCGATCACGGCGGCCTCATCTTCATCGACCTCCGCGACCACACCGGCATCATCCAGGTCGTCATCGATCCCAACGATGCGCCGGAGGCACACCGCGCCGTCCATGAGGCGCGCCTCGAGTGGGTGCTGCGCTTCGANNCCGCCGTTTCCCGTCAACGAGGACACCGAGGTCGACGAGCAGCTGCGCCTGCGCCATCGATATCTCGATCTCCGCCGGGTGCACTTGCAGCGCAACCTGCGGGCTCGCGCCAGGTTCTGCACGGAACTGCGCCGCGCCATGGCCGAGATCGGCTTCCTGGAGATCGAGACCCCGATGATGATCCGGGCCACGCCCGAGGGCGCTCGCGACTACCTCGTGCCCAGCCGGTTGTTCCGTGGCAGCTTCTACGCGTTGCCCCAATCGCCCCAGCTCTACAAACAACTTTCGATGGTGGCGGGGTTCGACCGGTATTTCCAGCTCGCTCGCTGCATGCGCGACGAGGACCTGCGCGCCGACCGTCAGCCCGAATTCACGCAGCTCGACGTCGAGATGTCCTTCGTCGATGAGGACGACGTCTTCGCCGCGCTCGAGCACGCGATTCCCAGCGCCTGGGAGGCGTGCGCTTTCCGGGGCGGCCGTCTCACCGTGCCCTTCCCGCGCATGACATGGCGCCACTCGATGGATGTCTATGGCGTGGACAAGCCCGACACCCGCTTCGAGTTGTTGCTGCACGACCTGACGGCAATCGTGGCGACCTCGGGATTCCGGGTCTTCGCCGATGCGGTCGGCGCAGGCGGCATCGTCAAGGGCATCTGCGTCAAGGGCGGTGACGATCTCAGCCGCAGTGACATCGAAGGGCAGCTGACCGAGGTCGCGCGAGGCGCCAGGGCCCGCGGACTTGCGTACCTCTGGAAGCGCGCCGACGGATGGCAGGGCGGCATCGCGAAGTTCTTCAGCGCGGAAGAGCTCGAGGCGATCGGCGCAGCCACAGGCGCCGAAACGGGCGACTGCGTCCTCATGGTGGCCGACCGTCCGAGTGTCGTGCACGCAGCGCTCGGCGCAGTTCGCAACCACCTCGGACGTGTGCGCCGTCTGTACGACGACGAGCGCATCGACATGCTGTGGGTCACCGAGTTTCCGATGTTCGAACGCAGCGACGAGACCGGCGAGATCAGCGCCGCGCATCACCCGTTCACCATGATCCACGCGGGCGATCTCGACAAGCTCGAGTCGGATCCGCTCGCCGTGCGCTCGCGCGCCTATGACCTCGTGGTCAACGGCCGCGAGATCGGCAGCGGCAGCATCCGGATCACCGACCCCGTCATCCAGCAGCGTGTGCTCGCCGCGCTGGGCATCGACGCCGATGAAGCGCATCGCAAGTTCGGCTTCCTGCTCGAGGCGTTCGAGTACGGCGTGCCACCCCATGGCGGCTGGGCCGGTGGCATCGATCGCATGATCATGGAAGGGATCGGCACCGACAACATCCGCGACGTGATCGCGTTCCCCAAGAACCAGCAGGCGCAGGAGCCGATGACCGATGCACCCGCTCCCGTCGACCCAGCGCAGCTCCTCGATCTGGGCGTCGCGATCCTGCCGGTCACCCGAACGCCGTGAGCCCGGGGCTCGGCCTCGCGATCCTCTTCGTGCTCATCGGCACCACGCTGTCGGCGCTGGTGATGCCCCGCCGCGGCTCCATCCTCTTCGCCTTCGTCCTCGCCGCAGCCGGGGTGGTCGCCGGCGAGCTCGTGGCCATCGCGACCCGCGTCGGCGGCCCCCAGCTCGGCGCCCTCCACCCGGTCGCCGATGCGGTCGGGGTGGTGCTCTTCGAGGTCACTGGCGCGGTGCTCGCGCCGGCGCGCCGTCGAGCGCCATAATCACCGGATCGGTAATTCGGGAGGCACGTGGAATGCGCGTACCGTTTGGAAAGAAAGGGCTCGTGGCCGCGGGTGCGGCCGTGACGGGTGCTGTGTTCTTCTGGCGTGTTCGGGCACGCCGCCGCGAAGAGGCCGAGGCACGCGAGTGGGAGGCTGAGATCGCCGGAGCCGTCGATGAAGGTCGCGCTGCGGGTGCGGCCGGAGCAACGGTGCCCTCCTCCGAACCGTCCGGCGCCTGAGCCGCAGCTCTCCGGTTTCAGCGCTCGTGGCGTGGGGTATGTGAAGAGCGCGATGGGAACCGTTTCGGAGATCCGCCTGCCGGCTGATCGCGAGCACATCCTCGTCGCCAAGCGTGCTGCCGGCGCCTTCGGATCGCTGTCCGGGTTCGACATGGATGCGATCGACGACCTCACCATCGCTGTCGCGCAGGCCTGCGAGAACGCGATTCGGTGCCTCGAGCACTCGGGCTCGATCGCGGGTCAGGTGCGTATCGTGTTCAAGATGAGCGACACAGGGCTCGAGGTGACGGTCAGAAGCACAGTGAATCGCGAGGCCGAGCTCAGGGCTCGGGCCGAGCAAGCAGGGCTCGGGAATGAAGGCGAAGTCGTGGCTGCAACTGACCTGGCGCTCCGGCTCATGGGGCTCTTCGTCGATGACAGCACGTATCGGGTCGACGAGCGAACTGGGAGCCTGCGCGTCCGGCTGACCAAATACAAGGCGTCGTGACCCCCTCGCCGGGTCGCGGCGACGGAGTGGCGACCCGCGAGCGAACCATCGCGAAGCCCGCGGAGACGGCTGAGCGCGCCGAGATGCGCCGCCTGCTGCGCGAGTTTGCCACGACCCGCGATCCGCGCATCCGCGAGCGCCTGGTCGAGCTCAACAGCGATCTCGTGCACTACATCGCGCGCCGGTTCGCCAATCGCGGCGAGCCCCTCGAGGACATCGAGCAGGTCGGGTTCCTTGGCTTGATCCAGGCCATCGAGCGGTTCGACCCGTCGCTGGAGAACGAGTTCAGCACCTTCGCCACGCCCACCATCGCAGGTGAGATCCGCCGTCACTTCCGCGATCGCTCGTGGGCGGTGCGGGTTCCCCGCCGGCTCCAGGAGAACCTCGCAAAGGTGAACGCCGCGACTCAGTTGCTCCAGAACGAGCTGGGCAGGTCACCGTCGGTCGCGGAGATCGGCGAGCGCGTGGGGCTCGAGCCCGACCAGGTCCTGGCGGCGATGGAGGTCGCTCCCGCCCAGCACACCATCTCCCTTGACGGGCCCGTGGGTGGTGGTGACGAACCGCTCACCCTCGGAGACCGGCTCGGGCTGTCCGATGACAACCTTGATCGCGTCGAGATGCAGGACGTCCTCGAGCAGGTGATGGCACACCTCACACCGCGCGAGCGCAAGATCCTCGCCCTGCGATTCGTGGAGCAACTGCCGCAGACCGAGGTCGCCAAACGCCTCGGCATCTCACAGATGCACGTCTCTCGACTGCAGCGTGCGGCGGTCGAGCATCTCCGCAAGGAGTTCGGAGCCGAGGCGCCGGTCTAGGCGCGACACCTCGAGCGAACGCCGCCGGGGACTCCCACTCCGCGGTCTGAACGAACCTCAGACCGCGGAGTGCTGTAGCGGAGTCCCTTCGGTTACTCGATCAGGAGTGGGCGAACGTCAGGACGAACGCAGCGCCCGTGGCGCTGAGCTTGCCCGTGGTGATCTGGACAACCTTGGCCGAATTGGCCATGTTGACCGCCGAAGGGGTCGTCGACCCGAAGGCAACCTTGTTCAGCGTGGTGGTCCGGAAGCGGACCTTGCCAAAGTTGGGAACAGCAAGCAAGCCGCCGCCGCTCGCCCCCACCGCCTGATCGCCGACCAACAGGTGGGTCGGAGCGATGCCGGCGCCGGCCTCGCTCTGCCGCGTTGATTTGGTCGTGTCGATGACGGCCACGGTCGTCGCCGTCGCGCTCACCGACACACTGACGTTGATGGCGTCTCCGGGCGCGACTGTGATCTTGGTGAGCACGGTCCGAACCCCGTTGATCAGTGCCACCGCCTCGTAACCCGGCGTCTCTGCCGAGCACCCGACCAATATGCCACCTCCGGTGGAGGTCGACGTCCCGGTGATGAGGTAGGCACCCGACTGGATGCCGGCCTGGCCCGAGCAGGTGAGCGTCGGCACCGTGAGCTGGGTCTTCAGCAGAAACGTCGACCCAGTGATTGCCGCGGTGTATCCCGCCTCGGTGGTGCTGGTCGGCGTGACCGGCGGCGCGGCCATCGCCGTGGCGCCCGTCACAACGAGCGCCGCGCCTGCGCAGCCCAAAACAGTCAGCGACCTTCGACTTACACGATTCAACCCCATTCCTCCTTGATCCTCTCCACGACCGGTGCGAACCACCCAGTCGCGCCAAACACAGTGAACGCACAGTATAGGGAGTCCAGCGGCTGCTTGTTGGCCCCCGTGCCCATAACACTACCCCGTGTGTGTGTATTTCCGCCGGCTACGGCCGCCCGCGGACAACGTCCAGTAACATCGACAGCTTGCTGCCGAATACTTTTGCACGTGCTCAGCTCTGAGATCCGGGAGCGATTTCTTCGCTTCTTTGAAGAACGCGGGCATTACCGGCTCGCGAGCTTTCCGCTCATTCCCCACGACGATCCGTCGCTCCTCTTCACCGTGGCCGGAATGNNCAGCGCACCCCGCCGGCTCGCGACCTCGCCTCCTGTCAGAAGTGCTTTCGCGGTGCCGGACTGAAATACGACGACATCGCGTCTGTCGGCGACCCGACGCACCACACGTTCTTCGAGATGCTCG
>PKYW01000047.1 GCA_003132805.1 Candidatus Dormiibacterota bacterium
AGGAAGCAGAAGTCGCCTTGATGGATCGCCAGATCAACGTCGCGCAGGGCCTCCGTACCGTTCGGATAGACCTTGCTCACGCCGTGAAACGAGATGACCGGGCGCAGCGCGTGTTGAGGCGGCGCCGCAGATCGCTCCGCGACCGCCACGCTCACCAGGCTGCCCCCTGGGGCGATGTATTCATAGGATGGTTTCTGGGATCGCTACTGGGTCGGCGGCCAGTATAGACCGGGGTTCCGGCGGACTCCCGCGATATTTCACAGATTGGTCACTTCCGTACAAGGATTGGCCGATCAGGACGTCCTCGATTCTGCACCCCCGCGCGCGGCCCAGTGCAAGTACCCTTCGATGAAGGGGTCGATGTCACCGTCGAGCACCCCCTGGGCGTTGCCTACCTCGACGCTGGTCCGGTGGTCCTTGACCATCGTGTAGGGCTGGAGCACGTAAGAGCGAATCTGGCTCCCCCACTCGGCGGCGATCAGCTCGCCTTTGAGATCGGCGACCTTCTGGGCATGGGCTGCCTGCTGCAGTGCCAGCAGTCTGGAGCGGAGCACGCGCCACGCGACATCACGGTTCTGCTGCTGCGATCGCTCGTTCTGGCAGGTGACCACGACGCCGGTGGGGATGTGCGTCAGCCGGACCGCAGATGAGGTCTTGTTGACGTGCTGGCCGCCGGCGCCGCTCGAACGAAAGACATCGGTACGCACGTCATCGGGATCGATCTCCACGGTGACCGTGTCCTCGATCTCGGGGGTGACTTCGACGAGGACGAAGGACGTGTGCCGCCGGTGAGCGGCGTCGAACGGGCTGATGCGCACCAGTCGATGCACGCCGTGCTCTCCCTTGAGCAACCCGTAGGCGCGCGGTCCCGAGACGCGGATGGTGGCCGACTTGATGCCCGCCTCATCGCCCACCGACTCCTCGATGAACTCGACCGGCATGCGGTGCTCCTCGGCCCAGAGCAGGTACATACGCAGGAGCATCTGCGCCCAGTCCTGCGAATCGGTGCCCCCCGCACCGGCGTGGATGCCGATGAGAGCCACATGGTCGGTGTACGGGTCGTTGAAGAGGAGGTCGATCTGGCGGCGGCCGATCTCCTTCTCGAGAGCGCGAAGCTCCTTCTCGAGATCCGCGGTCATCGGTTCGTCCGGTTCCGCGTCGAGCATCGCCGCGAGCTCGCGTGTGTCGCTGGCGCGCTGCGTCAGCGATTCCCACGTGGTCAGGTCGTCACGGATACGCGCGGCTTCCTGGTTGAGCGCTGCCGCGTGACGCGGATCGTCCCAGAGATCCGGTGCGGAGATCTCCTCGTCGAGCTCGATCAGACGGAGGCGTTTTCCGGGGAGGTCAAAGATGCCCCTGGAGCTCAGCTATACGGGCGGCGACGTCGGTGGCGCGGTCTGCAAGCTCGCTCATCTGCCGAGTATTCCACAATGAAGTCATGCAAACCGTTGCAGCCGTATCGCCGGATGCGATCGGCGACCTGTTTTCCGACATGCCGCGGGCCTTTGATTTCGACGACGTGTCGCTGCTGCCGCGTGTCCGCTCCACGCTCGCGCACCGGATCGAAGCGCTCCCGGTGGTGGATGTCGGTCCCGTCCGGCTGACCGTTCCTATCATCGGGTCACCGATGCCCGACGTCTGTGGCGTCGACATGTGTCGCGCTCTGGGCGAATACGGTGCGCTCGGTGTCCTGCCCCGCTTCCAGTCCCTCGAGGACCAGGAGGCGGAGCTTCTCGAGGTCGCCGCAGCCGGCGGGCCGCTCGCTGCCGCGCTCGGCGTGACCGGTGATTACCGGCAGCGTTTCGCGCGGATCGTCGAGACCGGTTGCCGGATCGTGTGCCTTGATACGGCGAACGGCGCGCACGAACAGGTCGGTCATGCGGTGCGCTGGATCCGCGAGCAGGGCACCGCCGTCTTCCTCGTCGCCGGCAACGTGGCATCCGCGGAGACGTTCCGCTGGCTCGAGGACCACGGCGTCGACGCGATTCGCGTCGGCATCGCCGGCGGATCGGTCTGCGAGACGCGCACCGAAACCGGTGTCCATGCCCCCACGCCGTACAGCGTCTACGAATGCGCGCAGGTGCGCCGCCACGCACTGATCATCGGCGACGGCGGGGTTCGCAACCCGGCAGACATGTGCAAGCTCCTCGCGCTCGGCGCCGACGCGGTGATGGTGGGTTCGGCGCTGGCGGGGACGTATGAGGCGCCTGGACGCGTGATCGTGGTCGACGGGAAGAAGTTCAAGATCATGCGCGGGGCGGCGTCGTTTTCCGTGCAACAGGAGTTCGCCGGCGCCGACCCGGAGTACATCGAAGGTTCGGAGTCGATCGTGGCGTACAAGGGCCGCGTGGCCGACGTGATCCAGCGTTACCTGGCCGGGCTGCGGAGCTCGATGTCGTACATGGACGCGCGCTCGCTCGATGAGTACCGGACGAAGGCCAGCTTCATCCGGATGCGATAGCCGCGCGGATTAGAACGGAACCGGCGTCGCGAGCAGTCCCTCGCCGTGTGCCCGTCCCGACACCGTCCAGCAGAACTCCAGCGCATCGAGCTCGATCACCTCGCCGCCGTCACCCGCACGCCACGTCCCACCTGCCGCGCCGGTGAGGGTCAGCGTGAAGGGCCTGTCATGGCGACGCGCCCATTCCGCAACCACACCGGCGACGATCCGGCCATCGTGCTGCTGGGTGGTCGTCATGTCGCGACCGGTCGCGCGGCAGATATCGGTGCGGTGCATCCACGTGTCGCGCGTGAAGATCGTGTCGACGAGGAACCCATAGGACCAACGCTCCGTTCCGAACGGCGGATCCTGTTTGAAGTGCACGGCTTTGCGCATCAACGCCGGCGTGCGGCGCCGGGCGCGGACCGCCTTGGGCGCGACGGCCACGAGCCGCTCAACCAGCTCGTTCGGCGTGAGCTCGGCCCGGTCGCGTACCTGGCACGCATTGAGCGCGTCGATCATGGCTCCCCCACTGCGCTTTCGCGCAACGCCAAAGTCATGCAGGAACTGGCGAAACGACGCCTGCGCTTCCGCCATGCCGACGACGTGCGCAACCATCGACTGTACGTTCCACAGCGTGCAGACCGTGTCCATCGCCCACTCGTCTGTCCGCAGTGTGCGCAGCAGGTCGACCATTCGAGCGAACTCGGTACCCGCGAGTCCCATCGCCTCGGCGTGACCGAGCGCCGGAATTGCCGCGACATCTGCTGGAGCCGTCGTGCCGGTCGACATCGTTGCAGTCATGAGCCCTTCCTTCGTTGCCGTGTGGGGGTAACGTGATCGACGTACATGTCGACCACCTCGTCGATGAGTCGCAACCAGCGGTCGCCCGTTGGGTCATTGGCGGTCTGCTGTGCCGAGAGGCCGCTCACCAGCGCCGTCCAGATGTCGAATGCGGCGTGGCCGCCGAAGCCGGCCGCAGCGCAGCGGACCCGCATCTGCTCATACACCTCCATCGCGACGGCGAAGGCCTCGGCTGACGGCTCGAAGTTCGGGATCGTGCGCTGGAAGAGCAGTTGGTATCGCTGGATGTCCTCCACGCTGAACTCGACGAAGACTCGTGCGATCAGGCGGAGTATCGACCGCGGATCATCCGGCCACTGCTGCTCGGTGAGTCGGGCGAGCAACTGTTGGTTGCCCTGCACGAACATCGCGTCGTAGATGGCCCGCTTCGAATCGAAATACCAGTAGAGCGATGGCGGCCGCATGCCGATCCTGGCGGCCACATCGCGGAGCGAAAGCCCGGCCAGACCCTCGGCGCGCGCGATCGCCCACGCGGCCTCGAGGATCTCGGCGATGACGGCCTCGCGCCGTTCGGCGCGACGATCGCGGGTTGGAGCAGCCTCTAACACTGTTCGGATTATCGCACAGCGTTAGAGTTGCGCGCAACCCCCGGCGCGGCCGGTCCCGCCCGAGCGGAAGCCCGGTGTCAGCTGAGCTCGGCGATCAGCTGCTCGGACGTCATCGGCTTGGAGAACATCGGGTAGTCGTACTTGAGGGCGTTGTCGTGCTCCTCCTCCGAGGTTGCCGCGACGCAATCGCTCAGCGTGATCACCTCGTAGCCGTTCTCGTAGCCACTGCGCATGGTCGACTCGACGCAGCAGTTGGTGAGGAAACCGCCGAGCACGATCGTCGAGATTCCCTTGCTGCGCAGGATGAAGTCGAGGTTGGTGCTCGCGAAGGTGTCGAGACCGCGCTTCCCCTCGATGACGATATCGCCTTCCTGCGGGTCGAGCTCCTCGGTGATCGCCGCTCCCCAGGTGCCCTTGACGAAGGCGTTGCCGTCGACGACGCCCTTGAGGATGCCGTACGGGTGCGCGCTGATCTCGTTGTATCCCTTCGCGAATGTGATCGGCGCATGCATGATGGTCGCGCCGGCTGACCGGGCGGCTTCCACGACGCGCTCGGTGTTCGCCAGCATCCCGGTCTTTTCCATCACCCCCTCGACGGCGCCGTGCAGGACGCCACCCTCGGAGGTGAAGTCGTTCTGGTATTCGATCAGCACGACAGCGGTCTTGGATGGGTCTATCGACATCTGGGGTACCTCCTCGGAGTGGTCGGTCAGGGGTCGCTCGGGCCGCATTCGGGTGAGACGTGATGGTAGTTCGCGCCGATCGGGGTTGCGGCAGGCGGGGCCGGGGCCGAATCGGCACTCCATGTTCGATTCCGTAACCCGGCCGGATGGTTTCCAAGGAGGAGGGTCGATAGGCTGACAGCCACAGCCATACGGCGGCTCTCCAGGCCCCGTGAGGATCACACCAGGCAGCGCTCACAAGGAAGGCTTGTGCTGCCGGAGGGCTCAGCGTTGCGCCGACTGGCTCGGGGGAATCCCGCGAGCGGAGCCCGCTGGCCCCGTGGTGTAGCGACCCTGCTCGTGGTGACCCTGGTCCTCACCCTCCTCTACATCGGGTCGACGACCCTTCGCCGCCCAGGCACCTCGAGCTTCTTCTTTGACGTCGTGATCGCCAATCTCGGCTATGCAGGCTGCACGGCGCTCTGCGCCTGGCGTGCCTTCGCCCGCCGCCGCGGACGGTGGGGCTGGGGCTCACTGGCCGCGGGCCTCTTTCTCTTCACCACCGGGTCCGTCCTCTGGACCACCTGGGTGCAGTACTTCAACCCTGTCCCCTACCCGTCGATAGCGGATGGTTGCTTCCTGACCTTCTTCTTCCTGGCATTCATCGGGATCGCGCTGTTGGTGCGCGAGACCGTGCCACGGACGTCGAGGACGATCTGGGTCGACGGCCTGATCGCCGCCCTCGGGGTCGCTGCGCTCGAGACCACGCTGGTCATCAGTCCGATCGCATATCTGAACAGCGGCAACCCGCTCACGGTGGCGACGAATATCGCGTATCCGATTGGTGACCTGGTGCTCGTGACCATGGTTGTTGCGGTCTTCGCTGTCCGCGGCTGGCGCCCAGGCCGCCTCTGGTGGTTGCTCGGTATCGGCCTCGTGGTCTTTGCCGCGGCCGACAGCGTCTACGTATTGCGCGTGCTCTCGAACACCTATGTGACCGGAACCCCGCTCGACAGCCTGTGGCTCATCGGCGCGTTGTTCATGGCCTTCGCCGCATGGCAGCGCATGGGCGTGGGCTCAGCCGCCATGAACCTGCCGACGGTTGAGGCGCCGAACATCATCCCGGTCGTCTTCCTGCTGAGCTCGGTCGGCATCATCGTCTATGCGACAACACACCCGAAGATCCTGCCTCTGGGTGTTGTTCTGGCCACCGTGACGTTGGTGATCGCAATCGCGCGGTCCGCGTATGCGTTTCGCCAACTGCGCGTGCTGGCGGAGAGCAAGCGCGAGGCACGTACTGACGAGCTCACGGGATTGCCAAACCGCAGGTTCTTCTTCGAACGCCTCGCTGCCTGCCTCGTACCCGCTGACACATCGACTGTCGCCGTCCTGATGATCGACCTGGATCGGTTCAAGGAGATCAATGACAGCCTCGGGCATCACGTCGGCGATGACGTGCTCCGCGAGCTGGGCCCGCGTCTCACTGCCGCCGCCGGTGACGCCGGGACGGTCGCACGACTGGGGGGCGACGAGTTCGGTCTGGTCCTCACCTCGCCGGTCGATGCCCCGGCAGCAATTGAGGTGGCAGAGCGAGTCCGCGAGGCCTTGCGATTGCCGTTTCAGGTGGAAGGCATGAGTCTTCGGGTGGACGCGAGCATCGGTATCGCGCTGGCGCCGGATCACGGATCCGCGCCCGAAACCCTCCTGCAAAAGGCGGACGTGGCCATGTTCGCCGCCAAGCGCTCGCACGCTCCCTGGCAGGTGTACGCGTCGGACTTCGAACAGAACGCGCTGGAGCGCCTCGAACTCATGGAGGACCTGCGCGATGCTCTTCGTCGCGGGGAGATCGTCCTGTACTACCAGCCGATTCTCGACCTCACTACGGGGCTGGTCACCGGAGCGGAGGCGCTGGCGCGCTGGCGCCACCCGGCGCGCGGCATCCTCCCGCCCGCCGCGTTTCTGGGCTTGATAGCAGATGCGGGACTGATGGGCCCCTTCACGATGGATGTCCTCGACCAGGCATTCGCGCAGCAGTCGCGATGGTCGCTGTCCGGATACGACCTCTGCGTCTCGGTCAACATCTCAGCCGCCAGCCTCCGCGACGACGAACTGCCAGACAAGATTGCCGAGCTGATGGCGAAGCGCAACGTTCATCCAGCGCACATCACGCTCGAGATCACGGAGGACTCATTCATCTCGGACCCGGAGCAGGCGCTGCTCGTCCTGGAGCGGCTGCGCGCCCTCGGCATCGAACTCTCCATCGACGACTTCGGCACCGGCTTCGGCTCGTTCACCTACCTGAAGCACATCCCCGCGCGCTACCTGAAGATCGATATGGAGTTCGTCAGCGGCATGACGAGCAACGAGACCGACAAGCAGATCGTCAAGTCGATCATCGAGATCGCCCACAGCCACAACAAGCTCACGATCGCCGAGGGCGTCGAGGACGCCCCGGCCGGTGAGGCGCAGCAGCGCGAGCGGCTTCTGGTGACGCGCCGCGTTGCGCGCGGCAGCCGGCCCGTCGGCGTTCGGCGTCTGCGCGATTGCCGCCGCCAGCCCTGGGTTGCGCGCCGCGACGCGGAAGACGTGACCGCCGGCCAGGGAGAACCCCCAGATCGCGAGCCTAGCCGGGTCGACTCCCGGCAGGCCTGCGGCGAACCCGATCGTGCCCTGCCAGTCGGCAAGCTGCTCCCTGATGCGCACGACCTGGCGCGGCTTTCCTCCGCTTTCCCCAAGACGACGGTAGTCGAAGGCCAGGACGTCGAACCCGGCGTCGTGAAATCGCTGCGCGAACAGGTCGGTGCCCGCC
>PKYW01000082.1 GCA_003132805.1 Candidatus Dormiibacterota bacterium
GCCGGGTATCTCTCTTTTGTTTCTTGACAGACACCTGGTATTTGTATTCGAAGCTGAGAGCATAATTCGAGGAGTCGTCAGATGACGCGGTACCTGATCTCGTTCGATGATGGCGCGATGACCTTCCCCGAGGAGGAGTTGCCCGACGTGACCGACGCTGCGCACGCGGTGATGCACGAGGCCAAGGACGCTGGCGTATGGGTGTTCGGCGGCGGGCTGACAGCCCCTGAAGAGGCGATCGTGGTGGGCACCGACGGGACGGTCACCGACGGCACGTACTCGGAGAGCAAGCAGTACCTCGGCGGCTTCTCGATCGTCGATGTGCCATCACGCGAGGAGGCGGTGAAGTGGGCTGCCAAGACCGCCGTCGCCTGTCGCTGCGCTCAAGAGGTCCGCGAGATCATGCACGACCCGCTCGTCTGATCGAAGGCCCACCACGGCTTCATGCCAGGCGCTCCCGAACGAGCATGGACCAGCCGAGCCTCGGAGATGGATCGTGGTCGAGTAGTTGGCAGTCCTGAAACACACTAGATAACTCGCGCTATTACGCTCGCGTTCCCAGCGAGCAACGCAGGCTGTGCCAGTAGTCGCGCCTCGTGACGCCGTGTGTGGCCGGACAGGGGATGATGCCCGTTGTGGATCCTCGACACGGACGGCGCGTGACCCTGTTTCCATTGCGATGGGCATCAGCATCAATCGCAGTCGCAGCCGCCTTGGCCCTTGCGGCGTGTGGCGGTGCGACGAATACCTCTACCGCCGCGGGAACCCCGACGCCGGCATCAACGCCGATTCCTGCGGCGGGAGGACAGTTCACTGCGACCGGCACCATCCCGTTGGGGACGACCGTCACCGCAGATCTGGTCACGTGCTCCTTCCCATCGCTCAACGGACTCGAGATCACCATGCAGGTGTCGACGGCCGATCAGTCGATGGGCGGATACATCACCCTGACCCCAAACAAGGTCTACGTGCGCATCGGTGAAGGTTCGGGGACGAGCTACACACAACGGAACTTCTCCGGCCCCGGCGTGACCGACTTCAACGCGTCGACGGGAGCGAAGTTCAACACCCAACTGGTCGACGACACGCCTTCGGGACAGAGCACGGGCACCATCGGCGCACTCACCGCAATCTCGGGATCCGTCTCCTGTGGAAACAAGACGCCTGGGGGCGGGGCGATCATCATCACCGGGAACAGCAGCGGCGGGCCCGTCAGCGGCGCCCTGACGTCGATGCTCGTCAGCTGCCCCGCGGGAGCGAGCTACGCGCTCATCAACGGACTGACCCAGGTTGGTTCGTCGCCGGCGTCGGTCGAGATCGGCGGAGGCAGTAACGGCGAGGTGTACTTCGCATCCATCTCGACGACCTCGGCGAGCTACTTCTTCACGTCATCCGCCGCCGGGCTCTACACGCTCAGTGGGGGACACGTCATCTGGAGCCACGCGGTATTGACGCAGAGCGGCTCTGGGGCCGCCGGACAGACCATTACGATCACCGGTAACGCAACGTGCGGGACCTGAGCGATTGCGCGAGTCCGCGACTCCGCCGCTGGCCATCCGGCTGATCAGCCCTCGCTGAGCAAACGGGATGGAGGACGGTTCGACCGACCAACACCAGGACCGCTTCGGTCAATTGCTCGCCGAGATCGGAGGCGACGCCACCGACGACGCGCTTACCAATCTCGCACAGCGCTATTCCTACGTCTTTCCCGATGACCGTTCTCTGACGGCGCTCGCCGCACTTGGTCCGCTCGTTGAAATCGGCGCCGGGACTGGGTATTGGGCATTCCGCCTGCGCGCACTCGGCGTCGACATTGTGGCGTTCGACCAGGCACCTCCAGATGGAGCGCAACCCAATCGATACCACGCGACGACGCTCACGTGGACCGAAGTCTTCGCAGGAGACCACACCGTCCTCACGCAATATGTAGACCGCGCGCTATTCCTCTGCTGGGCGCCACTCTTTTCGAGCCTGGGGGAGTGTCTGGCGTTTTACAGCGGCAATATCATTGCTGTGATTGGGGATGGCGGCCACCGGACGACACGGCTCAGCGGGCTGAACGAGCGCTTCACGAGAACGGCGATGTACCCAGTGCGTGCCCTGGAGCCGATGCCCGGTGTTGCGGCCACACTGAGCGTCTGGCACCGCGCACCACACTGAGGCGCGGTCGCGCCACCCTTATCGCTCAGGCGCTGAGTCCCTCCGTCCAACGACGGAGAGACCGATCGTCAGCGCGACAATCGCAAGCACTATCAGCGGCCAGTAGCCACCGATAGCGGATTCCAGGTCGGCCGCTGCTTCGTGCGGGCCGCGCATCAGGCTCACCAATTTCGCGATCGCCACCGCCGCAATGAGCACCACCGTGACGGCGATGAGGAACGAGAACACGATTCGTTTCAGCACGCGGCCCATGGGAGCCGCGAGGGTAACACGCGGTCGTCGTGGTCACCCGACAGGGTGCGGCGTCAGCGACGCGTGCCGGCGAGCTCCCGCGACTTGGGCTCCTTGGCCTTAGTGGGTGAGCCTGGACCGAGGTCCGCGTCGGCGAGCAAACGGATCCACACAGAGGGGTCAGAGGGGGGCGGCGTCGGCTCCGGATCCGGGTCCGGCCCACGGTCACCGCGATCGTCCGGCGGCGAGACCGCCGGCAACATGCAGGCGACGAAGAGGCCGGCCATCACGAGCGCCTCGAAGATCGCTATGGGAAGGAACTCGACGATCGGCACGCCGCTCAGTGCTCCAGCGATCGCGAGCATGGTGAAGCACAACAGCAACGCTGCGGCGGGCAGACCCCAGCTGTACAGGCGATTGCCCTCATGGGCACCGTCGAGCTCCCGCTCGAGGCTGCGGAGCCGGCGGGACATCTGCGCCCAGATCACTCCGAAGTGGCGTCGCATGACCATCCCTCAGTGAGCTGCTGCACTGAGCATCGCACACCCGGCAGGCTGAAATCAGCCTCGTTCCCAGCCGGGTGGGCGCGCCGTCCGCCTGTAGAATGGCTGAGCCGTGCCGGGCCCGATGGTTCGTGCCGGCTTCCGTGCCGAGGTGGTGGAATTGGTAGACACGCCAGCTTGAGGGGCTGGTGAGGGCAACCTTGTAAGGGTTCGAGTCCCTTCCTCGGCACCACCCGACGCCCGGAGACGAAATTGTCGGAGTCACGAACTCTCGCTGAAGATCCGTTTGGTGGTCGACGCCCAACCAGCCATGAACGGATGACCGGACTGCCCTGGGATGCCTCGTACCACGACGGCCCCGCGCCATGGGATGTCGGCGGGCCACAGCCGGCAATGGTGCGTCTCGTGTCCGCAGGTGGATTGGCGGGGCCAGTGCTCGATGCAGGCTGCGGGACCGGCGAGAACGCTCTGCTTGTCGCCTCGCAAGGATTGTCCGTTCTGGGCGTTGACGTCGCTGAGACGGCGGTGGCCATGGCCCGCGCAAAGGCTGCCGACCGTGGTATCGACGTCGAGTTCGCTGTTGCCGACGCACTCGACTTGGGGCATTTAGGGCGCAGGTTCAAGACGGTGTTGGACAGCGGACTGTTCCACACCTTCGACAGCAAGGAGCGACCCGGATACTTGGCAAGTCTTGCCACGGTGACCGAGCAGCATGGCACCCTCTATGTGCTGTGTTTCAGTGACGATGGTCCTGATACCGGCCCACACCCGGTCAGTCAGGAAGAGTTGAGAGGCGCGTTCATCCCCGGCACCGGATGGACTGTCATCGCTGTCGAACCGGACCGAGTTCAGACGACGTTCCACGAGGACGCCGGGGCGCCGGCGTGGCTTGCGACCATCAAACGCACCTAGACCGCGACGGCCCAAGGATCCGGACTAGTCCCGGCGGCAATAGTCCCGGCTCTCAGTATCTCGGCGGGCCCTTGGGTGACCGGTCGCGGAGCTGCCACGCGAGCGTGAACGAGATGAAGGCCCCGACTGCCGTCATCACCGCCGTGAGGACGAGGAAGTACCTGGTTGTCGCGTCCATTGCTGCCCCCCTGTGAATGCGTCAACCGGAAACAATAGACAACCAGGGGTGGGCTTGTGTGGACGCGGTCCGGTGGGCGGGGATCGGTCAGGATCGGGAGGCTTTGCTGCCCGTGACCAGGCGCTCGCGATCGAACAGGCCGGAGATGCCTCGCAGGGCGAGGATGTCGACCGCCAGCAGCAGCGCCGCGAACACCAGAGCAGCCGTAAATGTCGGCGCGATCACACCGACCACCATCAGCACCACCACGCCAAGAGGGGGGAGACTGGCGATCATTCCAAGTTGCTGTGCCACGCGGATCTCGCCCGCTCTTACCGAGACGGCCAGGCCGACGACGATGGCCCACCCGGTCAGGAGGGGCGTGAACAGGAACAGGGCGAGGAGCATCGGGCCCTCGTTAAAGATCCCTGCCGCGACCACGGGGTTGGCGAACAGCCGCACGACCAGGAGATAGACCCCGAAGACGAGATAGCTGAGCCCCAAGGACGGGATCATCACCGCGGCAGCCTTGCCGAGGATGAATTCCAGCTGTCGTATCGGCGTGGTGAGCAGGGGCTCGAGGGTTCCTTGCTCGCGCTCGCCGGCCACGGAGTACGCCGCGAGAGTGGAGGGCGTGATCACCGGGATCAGCAGGAGCAGGAGCAAGGGGGCTCGATAGCTCGGGTCACCAACCGGATCCGGCGCGCCCAGGAAGACGAAGAGCACGGGCTCGATGAGGAAGATTGCCGGAAGGATGAGCATCCCGACGACGATTGAGCGTTTGCGCCGATAGTCCCGAAGCTCCTTGCGCACGACGGCGGCGACGCGGCTGAGGTCGAGCGCCATCATCGTTTTCGCGCCTCGACGTCTTCATCGACCAGCTCGAGATACACATCCTCGAGTGAGTGCTGCGCCTCGCTGATGGATAGGATGTCGGCACCGACGCCCACGAGCGCGCGTGCCACCTCAGGCGCGGCAACTCGGGGATCCGCCACCGAGAGCACATAGGCACCCGCGTCATCGGAGCGCCAGCCCAGGACGCCCGGGGTTGCCGTGAAGAGCCCGGCCGGGTCGTGCAGCGGCCCGATTGTCTTGACCACGAGCGCGTTCGTGAAGAGCTGCTGTCGCAGCTCGCTCGGCCGGCCGACCGTACGCAGCGTCGTGTTGAGGATGGCGACGCGGTCACAGAGCCGCTCCGCCTCATCGAGCCGGTGGGTGGTGAGAAAGATGGTCACTCCCTTCTGGCGGAGCACGTTGATGAGGTCGTGCACCTCGCGAGCCGCTACAGGGTCGAGACCGGACGTCGGTTCATCGAGGAACATGATCACCGGGTCGCTCAGCAGTGCCCGGGCGAGGCCGACGCGCTGTCGCAGCCCCTTCGAGAGGCCACCACAGAGATCTCCCGCCCGCTTGGAGAGATTCACGGCCTCGAGGGCCTCGCTGATCCGGGATCCCGCCTCGCGAACACCGTAGAGCCCCGCAAAGAATTCCAGGTTCTCAGTGACCGTGAGGCGAAGGTAGAGGCCTGGGGATTCGGGCATGACCGAGATGCGCTGGCGAATCTCCACGCCGTTTGCGCTCGTCAGCGGTATCCCCGCCACCGTCGCCGTGCCGGAGGTCGGTGCGATCAGCGTCCCCAGCGTGCGCACCGTCGTCGTCTTGCCGGCGCCATTGGGGCCGAGGAAGCCGAACACCTCGCCCTGCGCCACCTCGAACGAGACGTCCGAGAATGCCGTCCGGTCCCCGAAACGCTTGGTCAGATGGTCGACGACCAGGGCGGGCTGTTCAGTGGTCACGCTGTCCTTGCGCCAGATCTTGCGCCAAGCGACGCGTTTTGACGTGTGAGACCGTGAACTCGGCGCCGCGACACGGGTTTCGGGAGATAAGGGCTAACCTAGCGCTCGTGCCTGCACGCGGTGATTCGCGGCGCTGAGCGTGATTGGGGACGCGGCGTCAAACCTTGGAGCGGCGCGCGCTCAGATGGGGCTGTCGCTCGGCTGGCACATCATCTTCGCTTGCCTCGGCGTGGGGTTGCCGGCGCTGATCCTCATCGCTGAATGGCGCGGCATCCACGGAGATGCCGATGCAATGCGTCTGGCGCGCACCTGGGCGAAGGTCGCCGGCGTGCTCTTCGCGGTCGGCGCCGTCTCGGGGACGATCCTCTCCTTCGAGATGGGGATCCTCTGGCCTCGGCTCATGGGCGAGTTCGGCGCGGTGTTCGGCCTGCCGTTCGCGCTCGAGGGATTCGCGTTCTTCATCGAGGCGATCTTCCTGGGCATTTACCTGCATGCCTGGGATCGGCTGAGCCCGATGCGGCATCTTGCCAGCGGCATCCCGGTCGCGATCGCGGGCGTTGCCTCAGCATTTTTCGTGGTCACCGCCAACGCCTGGATGAACGACCCGCAGGGATTCACCATCGTGGACGGGAAGGTGACGGATCCGCAGCCGCTCGTCGCGATGTTCAACAACGCCACGCCGGTCGAGACGATCCACATGATCCTCGCGGCATTCATGGTCACCGGCTTTCTCGTCGCAAGCGTGTATGCGGCAGCACGGCTGCGCGGTCGCAGCGACCGCTATCACCGCGTCGGTCTGGTGCTGCCCTTGATCGTCGCAACGGTGATAACGCCTGCACAGATCGTCGTCGGCGACATCGCGGCGCGAGAGGTCGCCGAGAATCAGCCGATCAAGCTGGCTGCCATGGAGGGACTCGCGCACACAACGGCTGGCGCGGGCGAGCACATCGGCGGCATCTTCATCAACGGGCAGTTGCAGTTCGCGATCGTCCTTCCCCACGTGCTCGCGTTCCTCGCCAAGGGGAACGCGAACGCGGTGGTGCCCGGCCTCGACAGTGTTCCGCCTGATGATCGACCCGAGGCAGTCACGCTCATCCACCTCGCGTTCGACACCATGGTCGGGATCGGGTTTCTACTGCTGGGACTTGGCATCTGGCTGCTCGTCCGGTGGATTCGCCGGCGTGGACCACCGACATCTCGTTGGTTCCTGCGCGCAGCGCTCGTCGCCGGACCCGGCGCCGTGGTCGCGATGGAATGCGGCTGGATCACCACCGAGGTGGGGCGTCAACCCTGGATCGTCTACAAGGTCATGCGAACGGCGGACGCGGTCAATCCGGCACCCGGCTTGTATTGGGGACTGGTCGTACTGGCCATCGTCTATACCGTGCTGACCGCTATTACGATCTTCGTGCTGCAACGGATCAAACGCGGCAACGTGCCGATGCCCAACGTGCCGGTGTCNNACGTGCCGGTGTCTGACGTGCCGGTGTCCGACGTGAACGTGTAAACAGCATGCTCGCGAACATCGTGCTCGGCTTTCTATGGGGCGGCATCACCGCGTACGTGCTGCTCGCCGGCGCCGATTTCGGCGCGGGATTCTGGGACCTGCTCGCCGGTTCAGCGACCGCCGGCGCCGACAAACGCCGTCGCATCGCCGCATCGATCGGGCCTGTCTGGGAAGCGAACCACGTGTGGCTCATCTTTGCGCTCGTGGTCACCTGGACCGGCTTTCCGTCGGTGTTCGCGGCGATCGCGTCAACCCTCTACGTTCCGCTCACCGCAGTCGCCTTCGGGGTCATCCTTCGCGGCTCGGCGTTCGCCTTCCGCGGTGCTGTGAGCGAGCTGTCGCTGCAACGCGCGTTCGGCGCAGCGTTCGCCGCGTCATCGGTGTTGACCCCGTTCTTTCTCGGGACGGTCGCCGGAGCGATCGCCTCGGGACGCGTCCCCTTGGGGATTGCGCGAGGCAACGTGGTCACGAGCTGGTTCAACCCCACGTCGATTCTCGGCGGAATACTCGCCGTCGAAGTCTCCGCATACCTCGCGGCCGTCTATCTGACGCGGGATGCTGAGCGCGCCGGCGAGGCCGAGCTCGCCCTGTATTTTCGGCGTCGCGCCTTGATCATGGGGGTCATCACCGGAATCACCGCGGGGCTCGGGATCCTCGTCCTGCACTCGGATGCACCCATGCTGTTCAGCGGGCTCACGCACGATGGTCTTCCATTGGTGCTGGCCAGCGCCCTATTTGGTGGTCTGTCCCTGGTGCTGCTCCTGCTGCGAAGCTTTGTCGCGCTGCGCATCACCGCGGCATTGGCTGTCGTGGCCGTGCTCTGGGCATGGGGCGTCGCGCAATACCCGGACGTGCTCGCCGGCGTGACCACGGTGAGCGCAGCGGCTGCGCCGGATCAGACCCTGCGCTTTCTCGTGGTGACCCTCTCGATCGGTACCGCGATCCTGATTCCGTCACTCGTGCTGCTCTATTCGTTGTTCCAGGCCGCTCCGACGACGCCGTCACGAGTGTCAGAGGGTCACTGACCGCCTTCGGCTACAGCTTCGGCTGGATATCCCGGATGATCGCTTCTGAGGCGGAATCCGAATTCAAGTTCGATACGTCGATCGAGACGTTGCTGAAGAGCGCCTCGACGCCAGCCGCTCAAGGGCGAGATGAGGGAGACGGGCTCAAACTGGCGCCATGAACTATGCAAGCACGCTCCAGAGCTGGCACGACTTCTACTCAATCGTTGGGATGGCCGCAGGAAGCCTCGTCGGACTGCTCTTCGTCGGACTGTCCCTCCATCTGCGAATCGTGGTCAGTCGCGCTGATGTCAGGGCGCTGGCGAGAGTCACCCTCGCGAGCCTCGGACTCGGGCTCATCCTCGCGCTGTTCATGGTGATTCCCGAAACGCACGATCCCTCGTCGACGGGTTGGAATCTGGTCGGACTAGGCGGCTTTGGGTGCCTGCTCATCTCGCGCAGCATCGTCCGCGGTGTTCGTAGCAGCAGCCACACGATCATCAGTTTCCCGCGGCTCATCCTCCGATTCGGGTTCGCCACGGTCACCTTCCTCACCATCATCGCGATGGGTGGCCTCCTGGTTGGCGGCGACTATCAGGACGCGTTCTCCGGGCTCGTCGCGGTGTCGGTGGTCCTGCTCGTGGGTGCGCTCCGCAATTCCTGGGACCTCCTGGTCAGCGTCGGTGATGTCGCGTACGGGGCTGAGGCGGCCCAGGCACCTGCAGGCGCGGGTGCTCACCAGGCAGCACCCTAGCTGCCGCGAACGTCATGATCGCGTGGCCGTGACCGCGCACCCCGACAACACCGACTCCATTGCGCCGATGGTTCGCTCCTTGCTGACCGATATCGGCGAGGATCCAACGCGCCCCGGACTGGTGCACACGCCGGCGCGGGTGGCCGGCAGCCTCAGGTTTCTGCTCAGCGGCTACGCGCAGAACCTCGACGCTATCGTCAACGGCGCCATCTTCGAGGAGGCGTATTCGGAGATGGTGGTGGTCCGCGACATCGAGGTGTACAGCCTCTGCGAGCACCACCTGCTGCCCTTCTTCGGCAAGGCCCACGTGGCCTATCTTCCCAACGGACGCATCCTCGGGCTCAGCAAGATCGCGCGCATCGTCGACATGTTCGCGCGCCGGCTGCAGGTCCAGGAGCGGCTCACCACGCAGATCGGCGACGCGCTCCAGGCGGTCCTCGAGCCCGGAGGAGTCGGCGTGGTCATCGAGGCGATGCACCTGTGCATGGCGATGCGCGGCGTCGAGAAGCAGAACAGCTCGGCCGTCACCTCCTCCCTTACCGGGAGCTTCCGCGACGACGACAAGTCGCGCAACGAGTTTCTTAGCCTGATCGGCCACCGGTAGAGGGAGCTCAGCTCGCTCCGAACGTCATCACCTCGATCCAGAGCAGCAGCACACCGAGCGCGAACATCACCGCTCCGAGCGCCATGTGTCCCCAGTGGATCGGCCGTCTGCCTCGACGGGTGCCGATCACGCGCGCGTAGATCGCCAGGCCGATGATGCCCAGGCCGCCTGCGACCAGCATGGTCGCGGGCACGCCGATGAAAGCCGCGAGAACCCCGTTCACTCACGGCAGCCTACGTGGTTCACGGCCGCCGACGCGGTCACCCGTACCATGGACCAATGCCCACTCGCGCACTCAGCACCGCCGGCGAATCTGCGATCCGCGACGCGCTGACACGCCTGGGCGAGCCCGCCTGGCGGGCTCGGCAGATCCAGGCCGCAATCTGGCAGCCATATGTCGGCGACTTCGACGGGCTGCTCCAGCTCCCGGCACCACTGCGGCGCATCCTGGCTGACGAATTCGCGTTCTCGACGGTGAGCGTCAGCACCGAGCTGGTGGCAGACGCGGGGCTGACGGTCAAACTCCTCTGCCGCCTCGCTGACGGCCAGACCATCGAGACGGTCGCCATGGAAACGCGGGCGGGGACCGACTCCCGCCGCCGGTCGACCGTATGCGTCAGCAGCCAGGTGGGGTGTGCGGTTGGATGCCCCTTCTGCGCGACCGGGCATATGGGGCTGCGGCGCAACTGCACGACGGCGGAGATCGTCGACCAGGTGCGCGCCGCGTCGAACGCGCTGCACCGGCGGGGCATGGGGCCGGTCACTCACATCGTCTACATGGGCATGGGCGAGCCGCTCGCCAACGCGGCAGCCACGCTCGAATCGCTGACCGTGCTCACCGCGGAGGCGGGCATCAGCGCCCGGCGGATCACCGTGTCCACGAGCGGGGTCGTCCCCGGGATCCGGCAACTCGCCGCGACGGGTCTGCCGGTGACGCTCGCGCTCTCACTGCACGCGGCGACCGATGAGCTGCGCGACCGTCTCGTGCCCATCAACCGGACGTATCCGCTCGGCACGGTGCTGGACACCGCGTCACGCTACGCGGAGCAGAGCGGACGGCGGATCAGCTTCGAGTGGTGCCTCATCGGTGGGGTCAACGATTCGATCGAGCAGGCGGAAGGGCTCCGTGACCTCGCCCGCCGGGCACAGGCGCACATCAACGTCATCCCCATGAACCGCATCGAGGGCAGCCCCTGGGGGCCTCCCGAGCCCGAGGTCGCCCGCCGGTTCCTCGGCGCGCTGCGCGGGGCGCGCGTCACCGTCCGAGACACCCGAGGTGGGGACGCCGACGCTGCCTGCGGTCAGCTCCGCGCCGACCTGGAGGCACGCCGGATCCTCCGTCCCGACGGCACCCTTTCACCCCCACGGGTGCCGGCGCGAGCGTGACCGGAGCGCCCAGCGCCGATGAGGCGCTGATGGACGCCGCGCTCGCCGCGGCGAGGTCGGCCGACTACGCCACGAGCCCGAACCCGATGGTGGGATGCGTGGTCGTACGGGGAGGGGAGGTGATCGCGACCGGATTCCACCGAAGGGCGGGTGGTCCGCATGCGGAGATCGAAGCACTCGCCGCCGCAGGCGAGCCCGTCCGCGGCGCCGAGCTCNNACGTGACGCTCGAGCCCTGCGCGCACCATGGGCGCACGCCGCCCTGCGTGGACGCAGTGATCGCGGCCGCGCCACGCCGAGTGGTTGTTGCCATGCTCGACCCAAACCCGAAGGTCGCCGGCCGGGGTGTCGATGCGCTTCGCGCCGCCGGGATCACGGTGAAGACCGGCATTCGGGAGGCCGAAGCACGCGGCCTCAACGAGTTCTACGTCAAGCACATCACCACAGGACTTCCCTTTGTCACAGCCANNCGCGCTGGATCACGTCCGAGGATTCCCGGGCGCTCGCGCATCGCTTGCGTCACCAGCACGACGCGGTCCTGGTTGGCGTGAACACCGTGATCGCCGACGACCCGGAGCTGACCACACGATTCGATGGCGGCCGGTCGCCGCTGCGAGTGGTGGTCGACAGCACCCTGCGCATTCCCGAGGGAGCTCGGGCGCTGCGGATCGGAAACGGGGCANNCGCTCATCGCCACGACCAACCGAGCGGACCCGGAAGCGGTGGAACGTCTGCGGGCATCCGGCCTTCAGATCGAGGTCGTGGACCAGGGGCCGGGCGGCGTCGATCTCCGCGCCCTGATGGCGTTGCTCGGAGCACGCGAGGTGACGAGCCTGCTCATCGAAGGGGGAGCGGCGGTGCTCGGGGCTGCATTCGACACGGGCATCGTCGACAAGGTCGTCGCCATGCTGGCCCCGCGGATCATTGGCGGCGCGGACGCACCTGGGGCGGTGGGCGGCGCCGGGGTCTCGAGCCTCAGCGCATCGGGGCTGCTCGAGCGTGTCTCGGTGGAGCGCGCCGGTCCCGATCTCGTGGTGACCGGATACTGTGTACGCTGAGATCGAGGAGTAAGCAGAGTGTTCAGCGGGATCATCGAAAGCCTCGGCACGGTACGGGCGCGCACGCGTGACCGCATCGAAATTGAGCCGCGTGTGCACTTCGCGCAGCTCGAGATCGGCGAGAGCATTGCGGTGAATGGCGCATGTCTGACGGTGGCGGCGATCTCGGACGACGGCTTCACGGCGGACGTGATGCCCGAGACCTGGCAGCGCACCACCCTCGGCGAGCTCACCGACGGCGCAACGATCAACCTCGAACGGGCCCTTCGGCTCGGCGATCGCGTCGGCGGTCATATGGTCTCGGGGCACGTCGACGGCACGGGCGTCGTCACGGCGCTGCGCGAGGATGCCAATGCGCGTTGGGTCACCATCGCCACACCTGACAACCTCATCGAGCTGGTCGCCGAGAAGGGGTGCATCGCGGTCGATGGCATCAGCCTCACTGTGGTCGACGTCTTCGAGGCGGCATTCACGGTGTCGCTCATCCCCGTCACCGTTGCCGCGACCGTTGCAGGCGCATGGCGAGTGGCAACGAATGTGAACCTCGAGGTCGACTTGATCGCCCGCTATGTAGCGCGCACAGTCGCTGCGCGAGACAGCAGCGCGGTGCTAGCGACCGCAGCGCGGCAGGGATGACCAGCGTGAGCCTGGCGAGCGTCGAAGAGGCGATCGCGGATATTCGCGCCGGCAAGTTCGTGATCATCGTCGACGACGAGGATCG
>PKYW01000077.1 GCA_003132805.1 Candidatus Dormiibacterota bacterium
GCCATGATGAGGAGACCCGAGAAGTAGAACACCACCGCGGCGCCGATCATGACGCCGACGAGGACGTTGGGCCGGTCGACCGACAGGCTGAAGGTGCAAATGGTGGTGCCCAGCGCATCCTCCACGGTGTGCCCCGACGCGAGTTCCTCACGGAATCGCGTGACAATGAACAGCGAATAGTCGATGGCGATACCGAGCCCCACCAGGGTTACGACGTTGACCGCGTAGGTCGAGACGTCGATGGCGTGCGCGAGGGCGAGTGCCGCACCGACACCGCCCAGCACCGCGAACACGCCGACGCCGAGACAGAGCAGGGCGGCCACACCAGTGCCGAACACGATCACGAGCAGGATGAGCGCGAGTGGCAGTGACACTACCTCGGATCGGCGCAGGTCGCTGGCGAGATACGTGTCGAAGTCATACGCAAGCGGCACGTCGCCAGTTGCGGTGATGCTGAGCGACGAGGAGTGCACCTCACCGCGAATCTCGCCGTACTGCGCCCGCGCCTGCGCGAAGTCGATCTTCATGCCCACCTGGACGAGCACGCTGCGCTTGTCAGTCGAGACCATCAGTGGGACTTGCGCTGCCGGCGCGGTGTACGGTGTCGCCAGGGCGCTGACGCGAGGGTCGCTGTGCAGCGGGGCCACGGCCGCGTCGACGGCGGATTCAAACGCGGCTTGACCAAAGGACGAGTGAGCGCTCGTAAGTATCAGCGTGAACGACGACCCGGTCGTTGACGGCAGCTGCGCACCTTCGAGGTTTGCCGCGCGCACGGACTCGACGTCGTAGTTCGACGCATTGATCGGCTGGCCGCCGGTGGCGAGCCCGATGATGGAGAGGACGAAGCAGGCGAGTGATGCAACGAGGACTGCTTTGCGGTGGCGGTAGACAAAATGCCCCCAGCGCCTCACCGTGATACTCCTTCGATCACCGCAATCGAGTATATCGACCGGCGGTTTCGGCACCGCGTAGACTCCCGAGGACCCGATGGCAACAAACGTCCCGCCTCCGGTCGGGGAGATCAGCGCGATCTCGCACTTTGCGGCCGTCACCGGTGAGCGGCAGCCGGGTCGCCAGCTCGATCTCATCCGTGNNCTCGTCACCCTGCCCTATCCGACTCGGTTCGGCCTCTTCCGAGCGGCCATGAGCCCGGCGCCGTATCTGTCCCTGACCCACCGCCTCGTCGTGGTTCGCTGGCGGGATCCCGACGGCAGGCGCAGAGTGCTCCTCTTCGAGCCGACCGATGTCGAGCTGGCGCGGCGCACAGCGTACTTTGCGAGGCTCAGTGAGTCGACACCTGGCGCATTCGAGCGCGCATTCGTGCGCCCGCTCGGCGACGTGCTGAGCCATTTGCGCAGCGTCGGCATCGATGCGAGCGACATCGACTGGATCACGTTCGATCACCTCCATACGCAGGACGTACGTCGGTGGATCGGGACCACCGAACCGGCGAACGATCTTTCATCGATGGCACCGATTCCACCCGCGCTCCCGCATGCCCGGCTGATCGTGCAACGCGCCGAGCTCGAATCACTCGACTCGCTGCATCCGCTGCAGGTGCCGTGGTATCAGGCCTCCACGTTCAGCGCGCTGCGACCCGATGCGCTGTTCCCGGTCGATGGCGATGTGTTGATCGGACCTGGCGTCGCGCTGCTGGCGACGCCGGGGCATACGATCGGCAATCACACGCTCGTGCTCAACACCGAAAGCGGCATCTGGGCAAGCAGCGAGAACGTCATCGCAGCCGAGTGTCTGACCCCTGAGCACAGCAGGATTCCCGGCATGCGGCGCTACACACGCACCTGGGACCAGGAGGTCGTGCTCAACGCGAACACCCTCGAGGACACCGCGCGCCAGTACAACTCATGCGTGCTCGAGAAGTCGATCGTGGATGTTGCGCGTGCGGACTCTCGCTTCCTCCAGTTCATGCCGTCGTCGGAGCTGACCGCCAGTGTGCTCAGCCCTGGAACCTCACCGACCTTCACGCACTCGGGCATCTTCCACGGCACGCTGACGCCGGCCGGGGCGACGCTGCACTGACCGGTCGACCGATACGATGGCCGGCGTGACCATGACCCTGGCGCGTCGCGCGTGGACGCTGTACGAGCCGATCCACGCCATCGTCTATTTCGCGCCCGAGGCCGTCGAGCATTACAAGGCTGCGGGGTTCAAGGGCGGATGGATGGGGTATTTCGCGTCGCGCTCGGCGCCGATGGGTGCGGTGTCAGCGGGTGTGGTCGTCGCCGTGTTCCACAACTTCCGGCCGGCCATGGTCGCGCGGGCGATTCCCGACGCGTGGGACTACTCCTCGCCGGGGCGGGCGCTCGCGGCGAGGACCGCTGTTGCCGATTCCGCGTTGCGCCGACTCTGGGGCGATGCGATCGATTCTGCGGACCTCGCCGAGGCTGCGATGGCGACGATGGAGAGAGCGCGCCGTCTCCGCGGCGAAGGCCGCCCCCTGTACACGCCGACGGCGGCGCTCGAGGAGCCCGACGCGCCGCATCTCAAGCTCTGGCATGCCTGCACGCTCCTGCGCGAGCATCGATTCGACGGCCACGTTGCAGCGCTCACGGTCCACGGTCTCGACGGGTTGGAATCGCTGATCACGGCGCTTGCAGCCGGCAACGGGATGGACCCGCCCACGATCCGCCGGTTTCGCGGGTGGACCGAGGAGGAATGGGATCAGGGCGTCGAGCGACTCCGCGCCCGGGGCATCCTCGATGCGGCCGGTGAGCTCACCGCCGAAGGGCGGTCACTGCGCGATGGCGTCGAGGACATGACCGACCGGCTTGCCGGCGGCGTCTGGGAGTCGATGAACACGCAGGCGCGGGACCACCTGTTCGCTTCCCTGCGCCGGCTGGCGATGCTCCTCGAGGGTCCCGACGGTATCGAGTATCCCAACCCGATCGGCGTGATCCGCCCCGACTAGGTTCGGCCGGTGACTGCGCCGGCCCGGCGCTCGCGCTCCACGACCGCGGCGAGCGCTCGGATGAACGCCGGCTGCGTGTTCGGCAGCGCGATGCGATGCATGGTGATGCCCGCTTCGGTCGCCTCCTCGCCGGCAGCGATATCGATGTCGTAGAGGATCTCCAGGTGATCCGCGAGGAATTGCAACGGCACCACGAGGATCTCCGTGATCCCCTGGGACTTGAAGCCCGGGAAGAGATCCTTCACGTCGGGTGTGAGCCACTCCTCGGGCGTGTGTCCGGCACTCTGATACGCGAAGCTCCAGCGGTCGTCGCCGAGACCCAGCCGGGTCGCGATCGCTGTGGCAGTGTCGCGCAGCTGCGTGATGTACCCGGGATCGCGGTCGACGACCGGACGCGGGAGGCTGTGTGCCGTGAAGATGATCGGGATCCGTTCGCGGACGTCGGGATCGAGGCCCGCGAGCGCCTCCTCCACGCGCTCGGCGAGCGCGGTGATCCACTCGGGCGTCAGGTGCCATGCACCCGCGATGTGGACATCGACCTCGGGATGGGCGGCACGCCACGCGGCGACGGTGCGCTCGTAGCCCGCGAGGATGATCGGCGAATACTGGGGCGCCAGCGCCACCACGATGATGCCGCGGGCGCCGCCTGCGGCAAGCGAATCGAGCGCTCCCGTGAGTGACGGTTCCGAGTGGAGCATCCCGGCGACAACCCGCGTGTCGTGCGCGGCGTCATCGGCGTCGAGGAGAACCTGGAGCGCCGCGCACTGCGCCTCGGTGATGTCGATGAGCGGTGATCGGCCGATCAGGTCGTAGCGGCGCCGGAACTCCTCGATCAGGTCCGCCGGCACCTCGCGACCCCCGCGCACCGACGCCAGGTACGCGGGGACGTCGTCGGCGGTGACCGCGGAACCGAAGGTGGCGAGGACCACACCGAACTGAGCCATCGCCCCAAGGGTAGAGGCTGGTAGCGCCGCCTCGCGGTCAGGCCCGGGCGGTCTCCTCGTGGACCAGGTCGGCGAGGCGCCGGAGATGGTCGCTCGACGTCTCGGGGAGGACGCCGTGGCCGAGGTTGAAGATGTGTCCGGGCCGTCCTGCGGCCTGAGCCAGGACCTGGCGCGCCTCGCGCGCGACCACATCGAAGGGCGCGAGCATCACCCCTGGATCGAGGTTGCCCTGGATGCCGCGGTCGCCGATCCGGCGCCACGCCTCGTCGAGCGGCAGGCGCCAGTCGACGCTGATGACGTCGGAGCCGGCGCGCGCCATCGATTCGAGGAGGTGCGAGGTGGTGGTGCCGAAGTGGATCGTGGGAACACCAGTTTCGGCAACCGCCTCGAGGATGCGCCGGCTGTAGGGGAGGACCATCGTCTCGTAGGCGGAGACAGACAAAGCACCCGCCCATGAGTCGAAGAGCTGGATCATCTGGGCCCCGGCCTCGACCTGAGCGCGGAGATAGGTGATCGTGACGCCGGTCAGGGTCTCCATCAACCGGTGCCAGAGCTCGGGTTCGCCATGGAGCATCGCCTTGGTGCGCGCGAACTCCTTGGTCGGCTTGCCCTCGATCATGTACGAGGCGACGGTGAACGGGCCGCCCGCGAAACCGACCACCGCCGTGGCGCCATCGAGTTCGCCGCGCACCAGCTTGATGGCTTCGAAGAGGTCGGGAGTGGCCTCGTGGGGATCGACGATCCTGAGCGCCGCGATGTCGGCGGCGCTCCGCACCGGCTCGTGGATCAGCGGGCCGACGCCCGGGTCGATCGAGAAGGGGACACCCATACCGATCAGCGGCAGCATGATGTCGGCGTACATCACGGCGGCGTCGACGCCGAACTCCTCGACCGGCATCAGCGTCACCCGGGCGCAGAGCTCCGGGGTTCGCGTGATCGTGAGGATGTCATAGGTCTCGCGGAGCGCCCGGTAGCCGGCGAGGCACCGCCCCGCCTGACGCATGAACCAGATCGGCGTCCGGTCGGCGGGCTGGCGGCGCGCGGTGGCGAGCATGCGCTGGGCACCGGTCATCGAGCCGGCCTGGATCGTTGCCATGTGTCGAGGGTAGCGAAGCAACAAGCCGTCACGGATGCTGCACACAGGCCCCAATGCCACGTACGATCTCGACGACCTGGGTGCCCACGGACCGGCGCCTGGTCAGCGCCAGAACGTGCAGAGGAGAGTGGAACCCATGAACTCGACCATGCAGGATTCGCCGCTGAGCATCACGGAGCTCTTTCGCCACGGCGCCCAGGTGTATCCGGACAGCGAGATCATCACGTTCGAGGGGGAGCAGGCCCGTCACACCAGCTATGCGAAGGTTGCGGAGCGCGTGAACCGGCTCGCCGGCGCGCTGCGCACGCTCGGCATCGCTCCAGGCGATCGCGTGGCCACGCTGTGCTGGAACCACCAGGAGCACCTCGAGGCATACTTCGCCGTCCCGTGCATGGGGGCGGTGCTCCACACGCTCAACCTGCGGCTGCCACCGCCGCAGCTGGCGCAGATCATCAACCACGCGCAGGACCGCGTCGTCATCGTCGACGACTCGCTCGCGCCATTGCTGGCGTCGGTGATCGATCAATGCCCGAGCGTCGAGAAGGTGATCGTGGTGGGCTCCGGTCCGGTGTCCGGACTCGGCGACACGCTTGCGTATGAAGCGGTGCTCGCCGCGGAATCGCCGACCTTCGAGTGGCCCGCGATCGACGAACGCAGCGCTGCATCCATGTGCTACACGACGGGAACGACTGGCGATCCCAAGGGTGTCGCGTACAGCCACCGCTCCGTGTTCCTGCACTCGTTCGCCGTGTGGGGAACGTTCCATCTCGATGACAACGGCCGGCTGCTGATCATCGTGCCGATGTTTCATGTCAATGCGTGGGGGACGCCGTACGCCGGCTGGATGGTGGGGAGTGACCTGCTGCTCCCTGGAAAGTTCCTGCAGCCGCAGGGGCTTTGCGACTTCATCCAGCAGGAGCGTCCGACCTTCACCGGTGGGGTACCGACCATCCTCACCGCGCTGCTCAACCACGTGCAGGAAACCGGGAAGGACGTGTCCAGCATCAAGACAGCGGTGTGCGGCGGATCCGCGGTCCCGGCGACATTGATTGAGGCGTATCGCGACGTGCTGGGCATCGAACTCTGGCAGGCGTGGGGAATGACCGAGACGAGCCCGATCGCCTCGATCGCCTTCCCGCCGAAGGGCACTGCGCCGGAGGACGAGATGATCTTCCGGTCGAAAACCGGCCGCGTGGTGCCTGGTGTGGAACTGCGTCTCGTCGACGACAGCGGTGCCGAGATACCGCACGACGGCGAGGCAGTGGGCGAGATCGAGGTGCGCGGGCCGTGGATCACGGCCTCCTACTACAACGCCGAGGCTCCGGAGAAATTCCACGACGGGTGGCTGCGCACCGGCGATGTCGGCAACATCGACTCGCGCGGCTACGTGCAGATCACCGACCGGTCCAAGGACGTGATCAAGTCGGGCGGCGAGTGGATCTCATCGGTTGAGCTCGAGACTCTGCTGGTTGGTCATCCCGCTGTCGCCGAAGCCGCGGTGGTCGGGGTCCACGACGACCGGTGGGCGGAACGGCCGCTGGCCCTTGTCGTGTTGAAGCCGGGTGCGACCGCGACGCCGGATGAGCTCCGCGAATTCCTTGCCCCGAAGGTGGCTCGTTGGTGGCTGCCCGAGCGCTGGACATTCGTGGACGAGTTGCCGAAAACGAGTGTGGGTAAGCTCGACAAGAAGCTGATCCGCGCCGAATACACGCGCGACAAGTTCTCGGTGGTCGAGCTCGAGGCTGCCAAGCGGTAACGCTCGCGGCCGTCTAGCTGTTCAGGATCGGGCCTGTCTCGACGGCCTCGAAGGCGCTGCCCGGCACGGATTTCAGCTCGTTGAGGTTGTTGTCGTTCCAGCGCGGATCGGTATCGCCGCTGATGTACCAGCTGCTCCCGTTGTCGGCGACGATCATGCCGTACGTCTTGAGTGCAGTGAGGATCACCAGCGCCTCACCGGTGAATCCGGCGAGGCTGAATGACGCCTTGAGACGCAGGCGCAGTCCCATCGGCGGCAGGTCCGGGTTGTTGGTGCCGGCCTCGTGGGTTGCGGGATTGATGAAGCCGTTCTGGGTCTCGTCGACGGTGAAGCGCAGTGCATGGTTGATCACGCCTGAGGAGACCTCACTGTACAGAGCCAGTCCCGGGAGGATCGGCAATCCCGCGGCATCCGCGGACGTCCATCCCTCGGGGCGGAGTGCGTTGCTGTTCAGGTTGAAGACGGCGCCTGAGGCACACACCCAGCCGGCGCCTACCTGCTGCGCGTTGTACATCTCGTACAGGTGACAGTTGCCGGAGTCGAGCACGAGCACGTGATGATCGCTGCCTGATTCAACGGGTGCGTTGAGCGGTACCGGGTACGGGCCAGGATTGCTCTCGTCGCCATATGCATCGAAGGTGATCGGCACGAACTTCTGTGATGCAGGAACGACCGTATACGGGATGCCGTACGTCGGGTTCGAGCCGAAATCGGGATGCAGGAATTGCTTGGTGAGGTTGATCGATGCGATATAGGTCGCGGACATCGGATTGACCGGCAGCTTCGAGACGTTTTCGTTCCAGGGGTTGTTGCTCGGAAAGGCTTGGCATCCGCCGAGAATGGTCTTCGGGCCCGACGCGGGCGGCGGTTTCGTCGGGGTTACGTGAACGACGATCTTGCCGGTGGTTTGCGCCGGCGCGTGGGGCGTGGCTGCCGGCCCAGTGGTCGCCGCCGCCGATGCCGAAGCAGTTGGCGACCCGCGAAGGTGCGGCAGCGCGCCGAGGAGAAGTCCACCCGCGGCGGTCGGGATTGCCTGTACAGAGGGGCCGCCGCAAGCGGTCACGACGATCAGTGAGCACACCAGCGTCATGCCCAGCCGGAGGCTGGTTGCCTCTGGTCGTAGCCGGATCACGGCCGTAGCATGCCCCGCCCGGAAGCTTCGATCGTGACGACCCGGTCACGACCGGGAGAACCACGCCTCCCGAATGAGGCGCGTCCTCGCGTACGGCCGTGGGGCGCCGTCCATTCCCCTGGGGGTCGGAGTTGGCGTGTGGGCGTGTTCTACCATTACTTTTACTTTGCACAGAGCGTTTCTGGATCCGAGGGGAGCTGAACCGCCGGTACGCTTCCAAGAAGACGCTCGAGGCAACGTCTGATCGCGCGGGAGTAACTCAACGGTAGAGTGCAACCTTCCCAAGGTTGAAGTTGCGGGTTCGAGCCCCGTCTCCCGCTGCTGACAGGGTGAATTTCGAACGGGAAAGGAGCGTTGGCTGCGGTCGAAGTAGCCTGAAAGTTAGAGCGAGACCCTGCGTTGTCCGCGTTGGGGGCGCGACAGTTCGATTTGATTCGTGTGTGTCGCGCCGCCACGGTCAAGCAGCAGGCGGCGGCACCCGCACGTATCACGCCTGGAAGGGCATGTTGAGCCGGTGCACGAATCCCTTGAGCGCCGACTGGGCGCGCTATGGCGGCCGCGGGATCACAGTTTGCCGTCGATGGCACCGCTTCGAGGACTTTCTCGCTGACATGGGGTCGTGTCCTGACCGCCTCACGCTGGATCGGATCAACAACGAAGGCGATTACGAACCGGGTAACTGCCGTTGGGCGACGTGGGAGCAGCAAGTGCTCAATCGCCGCTCAAACCGCGGCGAGCGCCATGCCAATGCGAAGCTCACAGTGGATGACGTGTTAACCATCAGGTGGATGGCGCGTTACGGAGCCACGTACCGTTCCATGGCATCAGCATTCGGAGTCAGCCACGCAAACGTGGGGTACATCGTGCGAGGGGAGGCGTGGCAGGCGCTCGTCCTTGACGCTGGCGACCCGGAGCCGGCGCGGCAACGTGGAGGCTGCGATTGGCCACAGCTCGAGGCATAGTTACGCAGAGATTCGTTCGTAGTTTGGCGCTGACCGTAGGATTTCTCCCGTGCATTCACCTAGTTATTGCCAGCGTCCTCAGGAGGAACTCAATGAGTGTCATATATGCCTTTGCATTCCTGGTGGGGAACAACGACCTCAGACGCATGGTGTGACGAGGTGTTCTCTCATGCGCCAGGCGCTGGACGTGCCGGGGCGACCGATTCCACGCTGACGAATCTCCAAGGCGGGCTGAGTGGCGTCCCGTATCCAGCCGACGAGCTCGCCACCACCGATCCGCTCGATGGCCGTCCGCTGCTCGCCCGATACGACCTCGAGCGCGCTGCAAAGACGCTGAGCGATCGCCAGCGCGACGCGGGAGTGCCCTTTCGTGGCGTCTGGCGATGGGACGAATTGCTTCCAGTGCGTGACTGGTCGAACGTTGTGACGCTCGGAGAGGGGTCGACACCGTTGCTGGAGGCATCGCGACTCGGTCGCGCGTACGGGATCAGCCAACTGCTCGTGAAAGCGGAGAGCCTGAATCCGACCGGATCCTTCAAGGCACGCGGCATGACGGTCGCGGTGAGTCGCGCCATCGAGCTTGGAGCCGCTAGCTTCGTGATGCCGTCGGCGGGGAATGCCGGTGGAGCGCTGGCCGCATATGCCGGGGTCGCCGGCGTGCAGGCGACAGTGGTCATGCCGAGCGACGCTCCGATCGTGAACCAGGCCGAGGTCGTGGTATGCGGCGCGGATCTCATCCTCGTGGATGGACTCATCTCCGACTGCGGGCGGTTGACGGCGCGGATCGCCGAGCGCACCGGGGCGTTCAACCTCAGCACCCTGAAAGAGCCGTACCGGGTTGAGGGCAAGAAGACGATGGGGATCGAACTTGCGGAGGACCTCGGCTGGTCGCTTCCCGATGTGATCGTGTACCCGATGGGTGGCGGAACCGGACTCATCGGCATGTGGAAGGCCTTCGCGGAACTCGAGGAGATGGGCCTGATCGGTGGTGCCCGGCCTCGGATGGTGGGTGTGCAGGTCGAGGGGTGCGCGCCGTTGGTCCGCGCGTTCCTCGCGGGCCGTCAGTTCGCGGAGCCCTGGGCCGAGGCCACCACCGAGGCAGCGGGTCTACGTGTCCCGAGCACCGTTGGTGACTTTCTCGTGCTCGAAGCGATCAGTGAGTCGGGCGGGACCGCGATCGCAGTGCCCGAAGCTGAGCTCGCGCCAACGCAGTCCTTCGCAGCTCGTCATGGCGCCGGATTCCTAAGCCTCGAGTCGGCCGCGGTCTTCGCCGCGCTTTCGGAGCTCCGCAGTCATCACGCCGTCGAGCCGGACGACACCGTGGTGGTATTCGACACCGGTGCCGGGTTCAAATCGACGCTGCCCGAAGTGCCAGCGCGGCGATCCGTCGGCGCGAGCGACGCAGACTGGGAGTCGTTGCTCAGCGGCTACGCACCAGCGAGCCAGCGTGGGAGCACCTCAGCCAGCGCCGACTCCGGGCCCTGAATCAGCGAGTGACCTCATCCTCGTCCATGCGACGAGATCGCCCGCCGGCATCGTGTTGATGACCGTTTCGGCCGAAACACCACACGCGGCAGCACGTTCGCACCCGCGAAGCTGCCAATCGAGCTGGCCCGGCGCGTGCGCGTCCGTGTCAATGGCGAGCCGGCATCCTGTGTCGATCGCGAGTTTCAGCAGGCGCATTGGGGGATCGAGTCGCTCCGGACGCGAGTTGACTTCAACCGCGACCCGATGGTCGCGGCACGCCGCAAAGACGGCATCCGCGTCGAACTCCGACTCGGGCCTTCCTCGGCCGACAACGATCCGCCCGGTGCAGTGTCCGAGGATGTCCATGTGCGGATTGCGGATGGCGGCGAGCATCCGCGGCGTCATCTCCGCCTTCGGCATGCGGAGCTTCGAATGCACACTCGCCACCACGACGTCGAGTTGCGCGAGCAGGTCCGGCTCCTGGTCGAGCGCACCGTCCTCGAGGATGTCGACCTCGATGCCGGTCAGGATGCGAAACGGCGCGAGCCGTTCGTTGACATCGCGCACGACGTCGAGTTGCTCGCGCAGCCGCTCGACGCTCAGCCCATGCGCCACCGTGAGCCGCGGGGAGTGATCAGTCAGGACGATGTACTCGTGGCCGATGGCGATAGCGGCGCGAGCCATCTCCTCGATGGGGCTGCCGCCGTCAGACCAGTCCGAGTGCACGTGGCAGTCACCGCGCAGTGCCTGTCGCAACGCGAGCGCCTCGTCCGCAACGGGCGGGGCCTCCGTTTCGAGACGTTGCAGGTACTCGGGTACCGCACCCGCCAGCGCCTCCTCGATTACCCGTGCGGTGACCGGCCCGATCCCCGCGAGAGCACCCAGTGCGCGGCGCCTGCTCCGCTCCTCGAGCTCCGCATCGGACAGCGCACGCACGACCGCGGCCGCATTGCGAAAGGCGCGCACGCGGTAGGTTGGTTCGCGTTCGCGTTCCAGGATGTACGCGATCCGCTCAAGAGCCGCGATGGCGTCTTGGGACGGTGTCATCGTCGTGGGGCGGTCCGTATCGATCTGCGATTCCTTTGAACTCAGGGCCGCGTGGAACCGCTCATCCGCCCTCCGGTGTGCGCGGTGGCGTATGAGGTGACCTTAACCAGCAGCCGCGTATATTGTCGCGGACATGGGCCGGGTGTCGGTAGTCGGAGTCCCAAGCAGTGCCGGGAGCTACGCGGCTGGACAAGAACAGGCGCCGGCTGCGCTGCGTGCCGCAGGGCTCATCGACGCCCTTATTGCTGCCGGCGTCGAGGTCCATGACGACGGCCGCGATCCGAACTGGACGGGAGGCGCCTAACTCAGGCGCGTGCACCTCTCGACGTCTGGCCCAAAACACTCTCGGGCAGCGTGGAGTCCACAACGAGCGCATCCGCGTGTGGTGCACCGAACGCCAGGCTGAGCGGTATCTCGCCACCCCATACCGGCAGACTTCGGTCCGCAGCGCTGTCAACGGGCGGCCCGGTGCGCACCTTGGTCGACAGGTGATCGAGGGGCAGCCCCAGCACAAGAGTCGTGTTCATCTCTTTGGTGTTGGGCTGACGCGCCTCGGCCCACCGACCCGGCAGCACGTGTTCCACCAGGAAGCGCATGCCTTCGAGCTTCGCGTCAGGATCGCGGATCTCATGCGCCCTGCCCGCGATCACTACCGACCGGTAGTTCATGGAGTGCGAGAACACTGAGCGAGCGAGCACCAAACCGTCGAGCAGCGTGACCGTCACCGACACATCAACGCCGCCGGCCAGAGTGCCCAACATGCGGCTTGCCGGTGATCCGTGTAGATAGAGGAGGTCGCCATCTCGCGCGTACATGGTCGGGATGACCCATGGACGGCCCTCGGCGACAAATGCAACGTGGCAGATCAGCCCCTCATCGAGGATTGCGAACGCCACATTGCGGTCCGCCACTGCGCGCTCCGGATGCCGCTCTACCTTGAGGGCTCGCGCTAGATCGTCGCTCATGACACCCTTTGTACCAGTACGAAGTTGCTAACGTTGCACAACGATCGTAGCAAACAGGGCGTGCTTTGATCGGTGCTGCGCGGGAAATCCTCGTAGCTGATACGCTCTAACGCGTCAGGACTAGGGGATCAGGTGGCAGCCGCGCAACGGAGCGTCTACCTCAGAGCGGGTCTGCTCCTTCGAGCGATGATCCCATGCAGGTTGCGTCGCGACCTCGGTCGCGCGGCAGGTTCAGGAGGT
>PKYW01000096.1:0-349 GCA_003132805.1 Candidatus Dormiibacterota bacterium
GCTGCTGCTGGCCGCCGGAGAGTTGATTGGGACGGTGCTGGACCCGGTCGCTCAGACCAACCTGCGCGAGCGCGTTCAGGGCCATCTGCTTGCGGTCGCGCGCAGCGCGGTACAGCAGCGGCAACTCCACGTTGCGCCACGCGGACATCGAGCCGAGCAGGTGGAACTGCTGGAACACGAACCCGATACGTCGGTTGCGGATGCTCGCAAGCTCACCCTCATTCATGCGGCTCACATCCTCGCCGGCGAAGAGATAGTCCCCGCTGGTGGGGACGTCAAGGCAGCCGAGGATGTGCATGAGCGTTGACTTGCCGGACCCCGAAGGGCCCATCACCGCAAGGAAATCTCC
>PKYW01000096.1:424-8757 GCA_003132805.1 Candidatus Dormiibacterota bacterium
TGGTCGCGATCACGACCTCGTCACCGACCTTGACGCCCGAGAGGATCTGGGTGAGGGTCGCGTCCGAGGCGCCAACCGTCACTGCGACGGGATCCGGCTTCCCCTTGACGAACAGGGTGACGGTGCTCCCGGCACCGGTGCTGTGCACCGCGCTGGTGGGGACCGTCGTAACACCGACGACCTGGTTGATGACCACGCTCACCGATGCGGACATCCCTGGCCGCAACGACGGGTTGGCGCCGCTCAGCACCACGGTGACCGGGAAGCTCGCGACACCGGAGGTCACAGTCGCCTCCTCAGCGACCTCGGTGACCTTGCCGGGCACGGCCTCGCTCGATCCTGCTGCGACGACCTGTGCGGTCTGCCCGACCGCGATCTCGTTGACGAGCGCGTCGCTCACCGAGCCGGTGACCTCGAAGACACCCGGCGCGATGATCACGATCGCGTGCGTCGCGGACCCGCTCGATCCCGATGAAGCCCCGCCGGTGCCACCGCTCGAGATCTGCTCGCCGTCGGTGACGTTGACCTCTTCAACGAGACCACCCGCCGGCGCCTTGAGGGTCGCGGCTGCCACGGCGGCCTGCGCGTTGGTGACATTGACCTGGTCGATCTCGACCTGGCTCTGGTCCATCGCGACCTGTGCGGACGATGACGAGGACCCGTCCTCGTCAGCCGCAAGCGACGACTTGGCGTTCTGCCACTGGACCTTGTCCGAGTTGACCTGGCCCTGGGATTGATCGTCACCCTGCGTCGCCTTGACTTCGGCCGACTGCCAGCTCTGGTAGTCCTGGTTGATCGTCGCCTCATCCTGCGGGCACGGCGCGGTGGTGTCACTCGGGGTGCACCCGGCGTCGGTAGCAGCCGTCTGCGCTGTGGTATACGCGCTGTACGCCTCCGCAACCATCTCTGCATTGACGGCCTTGGTATCGGCGAGGCTGGTGATCGAGTTCTGGTACGAGACGTACGAGCTGTTGACCTGCGCCTCGGCCTGCGCAAGGCCCGATCCCGAGGTGCCCGCTTCCGCGGCGGTGAGATTCGCCTCGGCTCCGGAGAGCGTCGCGTCGGCCTGGGTGAGGCTGGCATCGACCGTGGTGGGATCCTGGGTTGCCAGCACCTGCCCTGCGGTGACCGTCTGCCCCGGTTGGACGTTGACGGCAGTCACCTTGCCGGCTCCTTCGAAGTCGAGGTCGGTCTCCCCGTCAGGCGCGAGGTTTCCCGAGAGTGACACCGTTTGGGTCACCGTCCCGAGGGTGGCGACGCCCGTCCGGTAGGAGACGCTGGCCGGATCACCGCGTGTCAGGAAGAAGCCACCGACGCCGGCCGCGATGACCACAACGACGATCCCGATGATGAACGGCTTGCTCAGCAAGCGTCGTCTCACGCTGTATCACTCCCAAACACGGTTCCGAATGCGACCATCAGGCCCGATCGTGTTCCAGGCATCCTTTCGGGAAAGTGACGCCGCGCGGACACTTTCCGGCCGGTGCCTGCAGCCGGGCGTGGGCGGAGCAGGGATCGAACCCGCGACCTCCTCGGTGTAAGCGAGGCGCTCTGACCAGCTGAGCTATCCGCCCGAGGCGACTGTATCGCCAGAAGCGGTCAATTGCTCGACGCTCCCGTCGCTGTGGCCCACCAGGACGAGATCGGTCATCCCGAGGAACAGTCCGTACCCCGCCACCCCTGGCACGGACGCAATCAGGGTGGCGAGCTCGGTGGGATCCGCAATCTCGGCGTATTCGCTGTCGGCGAGGAGGTTGCCGTTGTCGGTGATGAACGCGGCTCCGTCAGGCCCGACGCGCAGGGTGAACTCCAGCGACGTCCGCTCGGCGAGCGTGTGCAACGTCCGGGCGCTCCCGAAATGGAGTACCTCGACCGGCACCCGGCCCCGCAACCGGGACATGTATTTGCTGTCGTCGACAATAACCACGTACCGCGCCGCCGCCTCCGCCACGATTTTCTCGCGGACCATCGCGCCGCCCCGGCCCTTGATCAGGCTCAGGGCAGGATCGACGCTGTCCGCGCCGTCGACGGCGAGGTCGAGACCGTCTGCCCCGAGTTCCTCGATGAGGATGCCGCCCTCGCTCGCCAGCGTCGCGCTCGCCACCGAGGTTGCGACCGCGTGGATGCTCAGGCCCTGCCGGACCCGCTCGGCGAGGCCGAGGATGAACCAGCGCGCCGTCGTCCCGGTACCGAGGCCGACACGCATGCCGTCCTCGACAAGTGGCACCGCCGCTTCGCCAGCAGCGCGGCGGGCGGCGTCGGGGTCCACCCGTGCAGCGTAACGGTCAGGACGCGAGGCGTCTGCTCAGTTCGCTGGCGGTTGTCGACACCGTGCCGCGCAACCCGTCGGGCTGGCGCATGAACCGCTCCTGCACGACGAACACGGCCTCGATGAGCTCCGCCGCCGACGTACGCGGACGGAAGGCGACTCCCCTGCGCCGGAGCGCGACCAGCACGCGTGTCGGGATCGGGCCGCCACGGAGATTCACTTCTTCCAGCTGCGTGAGCAGCCCGTCGAGCTCGCAGAGTGTTTCGCGTCGCTGAACCCGCAGACGCTCCTCTTCGGCTGACCACACCATTTGATTGAGGACGCGGTTTCGGACGAAGGTGGCCATGACGCTCCCCCGGGGCGTCCACCGGGTTCGGGGGTTTGATGTGACGTAGGGTGAGTCGGACCGAACAGATGGACGTCCTGTGGCCGCGATCCTACCGATTTGTGGGCCATTTGCATAGTGGAACGCATGTTCGGTGGCTGCGGACAGCAAAAAGGGCGGCTCCGCAGTTGGAGCCGCCCTTTCCGTTGGGGAGGGAGTGACTTATTCGCCGAGCAGCGTGAGGATGTTGTTGACGTCGGCGCGCGCACCGGACAGATCGGTCCACGCGGCTGTGATGTTCTGGCGCGCGCTCTTCAGGTCAGCCTGGTTGCCCGGCCATCCGGAGGGCACGAGGTTGATGACTGATGCGGTCACGCCGGAGATCGACGTATGCGATGCGCTGACCTTGCTGGTGAGGTTGTTGAGGTCGCTCTGTGCCTGCGCCTTGTCGGTTGCTGACACCGTTGACACGTTGATGACGTTCTGCAGCTCGGGAATCATGGTCTCGAACGTGCTGTCCACCTCGCTGACGCCGTCGGCCGCGATGACCTCGTGGATCTTGGGATCCTCCATGACGTACACGCGGTAGTCGGTGACGATCAACCCGCAGTCGGAGAGCACTTTCGCGTAGGTCGAGTCGCTCTGAATTGTCTTGTCGAGGGCGGTGAGTCCGCTCTCGTCGGCGCCGATCTGACCTTCGAGGGTCGACTGGTCGCTGCTGGTCAGCGCGACCGAGGTCTTGACGAACGTGTCGTCCGCGGCAAGAACTGCGAGGCGTCGCTGCACACCGATGTTGCACAGCGATTTGACCGAGCTGAGCAGGGCTGGATTGCCCGTGCTCGTTGCCGGCGACGGAGTCGTCGGCGCCGCTGCGTCAACCGCGACCGATCCGGCAAGCCCGAGTCCGGCGGTCACCGTGAGCGTGGCCATGCCACGTGCGAGCATTCGTGCGTTCACTGGGCTGGATTCCCTTCACTGGTGTTCAGCCCGGCATTGGCCGCGTTGATCTGGCCGTTGATCGTGCTGAGCTGATTGTCGATACTGCTGACCTGCTGGTTGATGCCACTCGTGTCCGGCGTGGTTGCCGGCGTTGGTGTTGCCGCGACGGCGGACGCGCTGCTCGGCGTGGTCACCGGCGGCGCTGCGGAGCTGGTGAGATGAGCGGCGCCGCATCCGGCGACCGCCACGACGGCGAAGCCGCAGAGGACGCTGTTCCTGAGCGCCGTGAGGTGGGTCATCCGTGTGTCTCCTTGGGTTGACGGGGGATGCCTCAATCCAACCATCGAGCCACTCCCGGAACCTGAGACCGCGCGGTGACGATGCTGAGAAACTGCTGAGCCGTCGCGGCCGCCGCGGGGGCGGTGGGGCTCAGGCCGCGTTGGTCGCGGGTTTGCCGGAACGGAGCAGCGGCGCGAGCGGACCCGCCGCCTCGAGACGGCTACCAAAAGCGCGTGCCAGGCCCCCTGCGAGCACCGGCGCCACCTCCCCGGGCGTGTGGCCGGGGGCCCCGAGGCTCGCGAGCGACGCGACCCCGGCGCCTTCGATGCCGCAGGGCGTGACCCGGTCGAACCAGCTGAGATCCGTCGCGACGTTGAGCGCAACACCGTGGGTGGTGACGCCACCTGCGAGCTTCACCCCGATCGCGCCCAGCTTCCTCTCGCCGGCCCACACGCCCGTGTACGGAGGCCGTCGCGTGACCTCGACGCCGTAGGTCGCGGCCGTGGCGATGAGACCCGCCTCGAGCGCGCGCAGGTAGTGATCAACGTCACCGTGCGCCGGATGCCCGGGGATCGGGAACACTCCGGCCAGCCGGACGATCGGGTAGGCGACGAGCTGGCCGGGGCCGTGAAAGGTGACCGATCCGCCGCGGTCGACCTCGAGGAACTCGGCCCCGGCGGCTCTGAGCGCATCGGGACCGGCACCCAGATGGCGTGCCTCGCCCTGACGGCCCATGGTGAAGACCGGCGGATGCTCGAGCAGTAGGACAGCGTCGTCAGCAAGAGCGCCCGAGCGCCGCGCGAGCGCGATCTCGCGCTGCAGGTCCCACGCGTCCGAGTAGCTCACCGTCCCCAGCCATGCCCAACGCAGCACCGGGATGTCCGTCACCTCGGTCATCCGGCGTGGGCAGCGACCGCCTGCTCGTGGGCGTGGTAGCTGGAGCGGACGAGCGGCCCCGATTCGACGTGCTTGAAGCCAAGCGACTTGCCGTATGCCTTGAGCTCGGCGAACTCGTCGGGATGCCAGTAGCGGATCAACGGGTGATGCTTGAGCGATGGGCGCAGGTACTGCCCGATCGTGACGATCTCGATGTCGTGGGCGCGCATCTGGTCGAGCAGCTGCTTGACCTCGTCCATCTCCTCGCCGAGCCCCACCATGAGGCCCGACTTGGTGCGGCTCCGCGGTTCGACGCGCTTGGCCGTTTGAAGCAGCTCGAGGCTGCGATCGAGCAGCGACTTCGGCCGGACGCGCCGGTACAGGCGGCCGACGGTCTCGACGTTGTGGTTGAAGATCTCCGGGACCTCGTCCATCACCGTGCCCAGGGCTGCATGGTCGCCCTGGAAGTCAGGCGTCAGCACCTCGATCGTGGTGCCGGGTGACAGTGCGCGGATCGATCGGATGGTGGCGGCGAACACGCCGGCACCACCGTCGGCGAGGTCGTCACGGTCGACCGAGGTGACCACCGCATGGCGCAGCTGCATGGATTGCACCGCCTCCCCCACCCGGCGGGGCTCATCCCAGTCGATATCGCCGCCGCGCTTGCCGCTTTTCACCGCGCAGAACGCACAGGCGCGGGTGCAGACATCCCCGAGGATCATGAAGGTCGCGGTGCCGTGCCCCCAGCACTCGGCGATGTTCGGGCAGCGCGCCTCCTCGCACACGGTGTTGAGGTTCTGCCCGCGCATGATCCCCTTGATCTGCGAGTAGCCGTCTCCGGCCGGGAGCTTGACGGTGAGCCACTGGGGCCGCCGATCAACGCCCTCAGGGAGCAGCCGCTGATGCAGCGGCCGGGGATCGGCCACGGGAACGGGCCGCAAGCGGATCTGGTCCATGGCGCTCTCTCACTCTACACACTCGCTGAGCCACAATCGCCCGGATGAGTTCTCAGCCCCCGATCAACGAGCTTGTTCACCTCTACGGACCCGGCACACCCGAGCGCGCCCGCCTTCGCGCCGCGATCCACGACATGCAGGCGGCAGCGCCCCACCAAGTGCCCCTCCACATCGGCGGTCGATCCATCGACGGCCACGGCGAGCGGATCTCGGTCACCGCCCCGCATCGCCACTCCCTGACGATCGTCGAGGCGGCGACCGCAACCGCGGACGACGTGCGCTCGGCGGTCGACGCCGCGCTCGCCGCACACCACGATTGGTCAACCGCACCCTGGGAGACGAGGGCGTCGGTCTTCCTCCGGGCCGCCGACCTCCTGAGCGGCCCCTTTCGCGACCGCCTCAACGCCGCCACGATCCTGGGCCAGAGCAAGAGCGTCCAGCAGGCCGAGATCGATGCCGCCTGCGAGCTGATCGACTTCTGGCGCTGGAACGTGCACTACGGCGAGCAGCTCCAGGAGATGCAGCCGGTTTCATCGGCGGGGACCTGGAACCGCATGGACCACCGGCCGCTCGAGGGTTTCGTGCTCGCCATCAGCCCGTTCAACTTCACCTCGATCGGCGGGAACCTCGCGGTGGCGCCCGCAATCGTGGGCAACACGGTCGTCTGGAAGCCGGCGACCACCGCGCTGCTGGCAGCCCAGGTGATCATGGAGATCCTGGAGGCTGCGGGGCTGCCGCCCGGGGTGATCAACATGATCGCCGCGCCAGGCGCCGTCGTCTCCGAAGTGGCGGTCAAGCATCCGTCGCTCGCCGGCATCCACTTCACGGGCTCGACAGACACGTTCCAGCATCTCTGGGGCACCGTCGCCGCCAATCTCGGCAGCTACCGGACGTATCCGCGGCTGGTGGGTGAGACCGGCGGCAAGGACTTCGTGCTCGCGCACTCGTCAGCCTCCAACGACGCCCTGCTCGTCGGCCTCCTGCGCGGGTCGTTCGAATACCAGGGTCAGAAGTGCTCGGCGGCGTCGCGCGCCTACGTCCCCCACTCGGTGTGGGAGCGGCTGCGCGATCCGCTCGCAGCCGCCGTCGAGGCGATCCCGGTCGGCGATCCTGCCGAGTTCAGCACCTTCATGGGCGCGGTCATCGACGAGTCGAGCTTCCGCAAGCACGAGGCCGCCCTCGCCGCGGCGCGCTCGGATCCAGAGCTGACCCTGGTCGCGGGCGGCGAGTGCGACGCCGAGGTTGGATGGTTCGTGCACCCCACCATCCTCGCGACCTCGAACCCCCGCCACGACCTCATGCAGCGCGAGCTCTTCGGCCCGATCCTGACCGTGTACCCCTACCCGGATTCTGACTGGGCGTCGGTGCTCGACCTGGTCGACTCCACCTCGCCGTATGCCCTGACCGGCGCGGTGTTCGCGACCGACCGCAGTGCGATCGACGAGGCCTCGGAGCATCTGCGCTACGCGGCCGGGAACTTCTACATCAACGACAAGCCGACTGGCGCCGTGGTGGGTCAGCAGCCTTTCGGCGGCGCGAGGATGAGCGGGACCAACGACAAGGCCGGGTCGGAGCTGAACATGCTCCGCTGGGTGTCCCCGAGGGTGATCAAGGAGACGTTCGTGCCGCCGGTCGACTGGCGATATCCCCACCAGGATCCCGACTGACCCTGTTCATTCCGCGCAGAGCCCAGACGCGCGCGAGGGTGGCGCTGAAGCGGCCGCTACGCCCGCCAGCGCGTGCAAGACCGGGTGGGCCGGCGCCTGCAGGAGCAGCTTCCCGGGTGGCGAGGCGTCCGCCGCGCAACCCCCGGCTCCTCGGAGGCGACCCGAATCAGGGCCTGAAACCTGCTCTCGTCGATGATGCCCTTGCGCAGGGCGCGCTGCGCCCACGCCGGTGGTGTCCGGAGCCCCCACGCATCGAAAGCGCCTTGCTCGATCATCGTTCCTCCTGATGATAGCCAGGACGGGCTAAACGAGGGTCGCCGCCGGGTCCAGTCCTTCGAGGAGCTTCTGGACCGAGGTCACGAAACGAGTGGCCTGGAGGCCGTCGTTGATGCGATGGTCGAACGACAGGCCCAGNNNNCCCTGGATCTCGTCGAGCTTGAGGTGGTTGGTGCGCGCCCGTGCCCCCAGGTCAGCCATGGTGGTGGCAAGCCCAGTGATGCTCAGCCGATCGGCGTCGCGCACCACGGGAACGATGAGGTTGTCCTCGAGCGCCACCGCAATGCCAAGGTTGATGGCCCGCTTGACGACAATCCCCGCGTCACTCCACGACGCGTTCAGCGTCGGATGCCGTTGCAGCGCCTCGACAACCGCCCGAGCCACAAACGGCAGGAACGTCAACTTGACACCATGCCGAGCCTCGAACGCCGCCTTCTCGCGATCCCGAATCCGCGACACGGCAGACATGTCGACCTCAACCATCACATACGCATGCGGCGAAGTCTGCCGGCTCCGAACCATGTGCTCTGCAATCGCCTTCCGAACCGCCGTCAACGGCACCACCGTCTCCCCCTCACCGGTGGCCCCCGTGAAGGCCGGACCAGCGGATGCAGGGGCTGGCGCCGCAGCCGGCGCTTGCGCCACCGACGAAGCCGGCTGGCTCTGCGGACGTGAGGAGCCGGCACCAGCGGCGCCAGCACCGGCATCCCGCCGCTGCACGTACTCAAGAACGTCTTTCTTGGTGA
>PKYW01000007.1:0-731 GCA_003132805.1 Candidatus Dormiibacterota bacterium
ATCCGAGTTCGGTCCCGTCGGTCGCAACAGTGTGGACCCACTCCGCGTCGTCCGGGCTGGAGGCGGCCGGGGCGGTCGTCCGGGCAGTGCCGATGTCGTTCGCCGGCGAGGCGGTGTGCTGGACGAGAGCGGCGATCCCGACCCCACTGGCGCTGAGCAGGACGACCACGGCACCGGTGACCATCAGCCAGAATGCGGGTGAGCGGTGCGCCGGCGGCATCTGCGGTGCTGCGGGCGGAGGGGGTGGCAGCGGATCGGACCAGCCCATCGTCGGCGGCGCTGGTGGCGGCGGCGGTGGCATGTACCCGTTGTCCATTCGATCTCCCTCCCTTCGCGGTCCGCCGATGAAGCGATCCCGCACAGAGAAGTATGCGCCGAACGCGCCAAACACGCCGTGCCAACTACACTCGAGACTGTGTAATCATGTAATCCATGAGAAGTCACAACACTCCCGACCCGCTCACCGACGACGAAGTCTCCGGCTGGTTCGCCGGCCGCCTGCCCGAGGGGCTCTACAAGTCTGCCCCCACCATCACCTCCGATCCCGACGAGATCCTGATCGTCGGCGAGATCGACGAGCCCGAGCTTCCGGCTGACGCCGCCGAAGGCGCCCGCGCGGCAGCCCGCAGCGCCCGGATCTCGCGATTCCGGAGCGACACCCGCGACGCACGGGTCAAGGTTGCTCGCGATGCCGAGCGCCTCTTCGGCCGCAAGGTCTCCTGGGGAGCCCG
>PKYW01000007.1:806-2556 GCA_003132805.1 Candidatus Dormiibacterota bacterium
CCGAAGGTCCCGATGTCGCCTGACCCGAGCGATGACGGCGAGCTGCTCGACGCATACTCGCGCACGCTCACCCAGGTAGCCGCGGCGCTCGCGCCGTCGGTTGCGGCGGTGCAGGTCACTTCGAGCGGGGGTCGCTCCCCGCTCGGGAGTGGCTCCGCGGTCGCGCTCAGCTCCGACGGGTACCTCGTCACCTCAGCGCACGTGGTCGCCGGCGGTGACGGCGGCCGGCTCGATCTTGCCGACGGACGCCAGCTCCGCTTCCGCGTCCGGGGGCGCGATCCGCTCTCTGACCTCGCGGTGCTCGTGGCCGAGCACGGCGATCTCCAGCCGGCTCGGCTCGGCGATGCCTCGGCGCTTCGCGTCGGCCAGCTGGTGGTCGCCATCGGCAATCCCCTCGGCCTGGCGGGGAGCGTTACCGCCGGCGTCGTGAGTGCGCTCGGGCGCTCGTTGCCCACGCGGGCCGGCGCTCAAGTCCGGGTGATCGACGACGTCATCCAGACCGATGCCGCGCTCAANNGTCGGACTCGGCCTGGCAGTGCCTGTCAACGCGACCACCGAGCGCATCATCGGCGCCCTGGTCCGCGACGGACGGGTGCGCCGGGCCCACCTCGGCGTCGCCGGAGGATCCCGCCCGATCCCACCGCGCTGGGCGGCCAAGATCGGCCGCGACAAGGGCCTCGAGGTGGTGGAGGTCATCAAGGGCAGCCCCGCCGAATCGGCAGGGCTCCGGCCGGGCGACATCATCATCGAGGTCGACGGCAGGCCGGTGGAGAGCCCGCGCGATGTGCAGCGGCTCATGGTCGACGGCCCGATCGAGCGCTTCCTGGTGATCCGGGTGCTGCGCGCCGGGTCGAGTTACGTTGTGACCGCGATCCCGGACGAACTCGCCGCCGCGTAATACGCTGCGCGCATGCCCAACGCCTTCACGCGCGTCCCCAATCGCCCGGTCCCACCCCCAACACGGTTTGGCTCCGCGGTCATCCCCGTCGCCGACGCCTTCATGATCGCCATGTTCTCCAAGCCGGCGAGCGGCACGCTGCGGACCACCTGGGTCACGCCCTCAACGTACTGGCTGACGCTGGCGACCTTCCTGGGCGCTGTGGTCATCGCGGGGTTGCTGCTCTCGGGGCTAATTGGCAGCGTCACGAGCATCTCGATTGTCGGCGTGGTGATCTGCCTGCTCTTCGCGATCGGCGCCGGTGCCGTCGCGGTTGTGGGGAATTGCCAGCGCCGCTCCGTCTGACGACAGTCCCGGCTTAGAGAGGGCCGCGGACGCGGGAGCTCGATCTCGTCAAGTAGCCCGCCGCGATCAATCTGTTACAGGTCACGCGCACTTTCGCGACCTTTGAAACGCCGGAAACCCTGACGCTTGGATCCTCAGGTGGGGTGGCGCGAGCCCGTGGTTGTGTCAGGGGAAGCGAGTGTTTCGTGATGGCGCCTTCTATCGGAAGGTCGTGGAGTCCTCGAACGTCGCAATGGTGGTCGTGGGGACCGATGCCGTGGTGGGCCATCACACCCGCACAGCAGCGCTGATGCTCACCGGGACGGAGGCCGACCTCGTCGGGCGGCTGTTTCCGTCGCTCTTCGCTCCCAACTCACAGGAAGACGTCGACGCCTTCCTGCGCATCGTCACCGCGTCGGAGGGTGAGGTCGCCCCCATGGAGGCGACCTGCATCGTCGGTGAAGGCGACGCGCGATCCATCGAGATGACTGCAGTCAACATGGTGGACTCGCCCGAGGTGGGAGGGAT
>PKYW01000008.1 GCA_003132805.1 Candidatus Dormiibacterota bacterium
CACCGAATGAGCGTCCTCCCGAGGACCGCCCGGAACGTCTGTCGTAGCGTCCCTGAGCGAGGACAGTGGTCGTTCTAGTACATGTACACCAAGAGGCTCACGCGCACGCTGCCTCGGACGAGTCCGGCGTTCGACGCCCTCCCGATCACGGACGTGAGCATGACGCTGTGGACGAGCGGATTGCGCCACTGCTTCAACTGAGCCAACCCGGCGCGATCGGTATCAGCGTTGGTAAGCGCTCCCTTGATCATGACGTGGACGAGTCATCGAGATGCATTGCCCCCTCTCGCGGCCTCAAACCTCGAATCCTTTTGGGCATCCTCAAGTTGCGAGCAGAACATGTCGTAAATCAGGCCCCCAAGCTTTCCGCACTCAAGTTCGCCACGGCCCTGAAGTGCGCTCAGATCGTCGGGCGGCACGCCGTCTGGCCAGAGTCGGTCGATGAGATTGGAGGCAAGGCTCCAGGCAAGAACGTCATCGGATGGTGGTTGCGGCAGACCGGCAGCGATCTTCACGATGTCCTCCGAAGTGCTCATGGCGTGGAGTGTCCTCCTAGGTCGGGCGGCTCCGGGGTGTTCGTCCCCGTTGAGCTTCTCGACCTCATCGCAGTATGCACCTCCGGGACGAGTAAATGTCGGAGTTGTCAATAAAGGCGAACACAAACATTAGTTTGTCGCCATCGCAAACGGTCGGTGAAGGGCTCGATAGCGATGTGACGGTCGGTTTGCGGAACTCAACGAACTGATCGACGCCGCGACACCTGAGGTGTGTTCGCAGAGATCCCCGCTTACCTGGCTCGAACAATCACCGAATGAGCGTCCTCCCGAGGACCGCGAAGAACGTCTGCCTATGCGTCCCTGACGCAGGACCTCGGTCGTTGGATGCCTGAGCAATCTGCCCGGACAAATTTACTCCCAAATTTTTATGGACCCCAAGGTTCTCTCGGAATTTGGTTTTTCGTGCAATCCTCACGATTTCGGCGACGTCTGCCAAGGCGCACCACCGCGCGCTCGGTCCTGGAACCTGAGCAGCGCGACGGCGACTTCCTTGCGCGTCGTCTCGTCGGGGATAGCTGTCTCGACCGCGATCCGAAACGATTCGAGGTCGGCAGCCTCATCGCGAACCGTCACCGACTGATCGGTTCGTAGTCGTCTGCCGAACTCGCCGGGGAAGCGGCGCTCAAGCCACCATGCAGACGCTTGCCATACACCATCGGCAGCGGCGCGTTTGACCACGCTAATGTGGTATGCGATCGCACCGCTTTCCGCTTTTTGGAGAATGTCGTCAATGTCGGGAAACTCGCTGCGCCAAGCCGCCAGGGTGCTTCGGTGAACACCTGCCGCTGTTGCTGCATGACACGCCGGGACTCCGTTCGCGATCGCATCGGCGATTGCCGCAACCCGGTCGGCGGTGGCCTTTGATGGTCGTCCGATCTTTTTCGGGGGAATCGCGTCTGTCATAGGTCCACGGTCGCGCTTCGTGGTTGCTGCCCAAGGGATGAGACGCGCCTCGACCGCACATGGGCACCGCGCCGGGGTCTTTCCATACCCGCTGTCAGTCGTCGTCGAGCAAGACCCTCATCGCCTCCGCGTGCGCGTCGGACAGGGTCAAATGCGAGTAGTTCTGGGTGATCATCGCGAGGCTCTCGTGCCCGAGGATCTGCTGCAAGAGCAGCGGGTTGCCACCCCGGCGGAGGAAGTGGGTCGCGTAGCTGTGGCGCAGCAGGTGTGGGTAGACGCGCCTGGTGATCCCGGCCTTGATGGCGAGGTCGCGCATCATCTGATCTACGCCGCTGGCCTCCAACGGCTCGTACTGCCCGGTGCGCGGGCTTTTGCGGTGGGCGAGGAAGATCCGGCCACTGGTGGCGTCCTGGTGCCGTCCACGCTCCGCGAAGCGTTGCAGGCGTCGGTACAACTCGGGCTTGACTGGTACCAAACGCTGCTTGTCGCCCTTCTCGTGAACCCGGAGGGTGAAGTTGCGCCCGTCCTGGTGCAGGTCGGCCTTCGTGAGGCCGAGCAGCCCGCCAAGGCGCATCCCGGTGTCACCGAGCACCCGCACGATCAGCTTGTCGCGCTCCGTGCTGGCTGCATCCTCCAGCGCTTGGATCTCCTCGCGGGAGAGCACATCGAGCACGCGCCTCCCCACCGTGGGCAGTTTGGCCTTGCCGGTGACCGTCTCCCCATCCTTGCGCGCCCACGCCAGGAAGGCGTTCACGGAGCGGATGTAGGAATGCACGCTGAACTTCGAGAGCGCCTTCCCCGAGCGCGATCCGCTGCCATCGAGCAACCCCACCGTGAGGTCGTTGAGGTGCCGGTCGGTCAGTTGGTCGATGCGTTCGACCCCATGCGCGGCACAGAAGGGCACCAGCACTTCTTCGAGTGCGTCGCGGTAGATCCTGATCGTCTTCGGCGAGCAGTTGACGCGCCGGTCTTGGAGGTAGTCGCTGATAAGCCGCGTCAGCGCGCCCGCGGGCACCGCCTCGACGACGCTGAGCTTGTGATCTCGTCCGGCCATGTCTCACCCCCAAAGGCTTGCACCGCCTCAACGGAGCAAACACGTGTAAAGGACCGTCTGCCACTTGCAATGATAACCCCCTGACAAGCCGATCACAAGCAGGCGTCAAGCAGCACAAAGTGAGATCAGCAAAGGGTTTGGAAGGGGGTGGCGCGCCCAGGAGGAT
>PKYW01000021.1 GCA_003132805.1 Candidatus Dormiibacterota bacterium
TCTACTGGCTGGCTGTCGTCATGGTCGCCGTCTTCGGGACCATGGCCGCCGATGTGCTGCACATCAAGTTCGGGATTCCGTACTTCGTTTCGACCATCTTCTTCGCGATCGTGCTCGCCGCCGTCTTCGCGATCTGGTACTCGAGCGAGCACACGCTCAGCATCCACACCATCAACACCCGGCGGCGCGAGGTCTTCTACTGGCTCACGGTCATCGCGACCTTCGCGCTCGGTACTGCGACGGGGGACATGACGGCGACGACATTCCATCTCGGATATCTCGTCTCCGGCGTCTGCTTCACCGTCCTGATCGCGGTTCCGGCGGTGGCGCACCGCTGGTTCGGTCTCAACGCGATCGTCGCGTTCTGGTTCGCGTACATCGTGACCCGCCCGCTGGGTGCCTCCTATGCGGACTGGCTGGGAGTTTCCCACGCTCGCGGCGGACTCAACTGGGGGTCGGGCGTCGTCAGCGCGGGGCTCACCGTGCTGATCGTGATCGCCGTCGCGCTGCTCTCACGCAATCGCCGGCGTGGGATGGACGACCAGCCTTAGGCCGGACAGAGATCAGAATCCCGGAAAGATGCCCCGTAGTGTGTCCACGTCGATCCCTTCGGTCGTGACCGTGGCCGGGGTGTGCCCCGGGTCCAGCCGGCCGTAGACGAGCCGGACCAGGGCTGACGCGGGCATCTGCACCTTCGCGGTCGCGGGCTGCGTACTGCCGGATTCGGCGGGTAGGAGCTTCACCGCATCGGCAACAGAGAGCCGGAATGCCCGATCTGGGTCGCTCGTGCTGATATCGACCTCGAGCGGGCCGCCGTCGGTCTTCCCGGACCGGGCCGCGAGCTGATCGAGGCGGTCAATCAACCACACAACCGCATCAGGGGGGATCTCGGCATCCGGGTCGCGGACGACGATGACGTCCCAGGTGTGAATCGCATGCTCGGAGAGGCGCATCTCCAGCAACCGGGTCGCATCGGCCGGACCGCCGAACAGCGTCATCCGCATGCCATCGAGCTTTGCGGCGGGGACCGCGGCAACGCGGTCGAGGAACTCTCTGTCCGCATTCAGGCAGTTACGTGCCTGCTCGGTCGGGCTCATCGCATTCCACACGTCCCAGACCTTGGACATCTCCTCGCGGCCGGGGGTTTCAGCCCCAGCGAGCCCGGCATCGAGCAGCAGCCCGAAGATCTGTGCGCCGCTGCCGATGTGCGACAGCACTTGCGCGGTGGACCAGTCCGTGCAGTACGAAGGTCCCGCGATCTCTTCGTCGGTCAGTGGCCGCGTCGCGTCCTCGAGGCGCTCGTGTGATGCCCGAAGGACGCTCTGCAACTCCGTGTTGGCACTCATGTTCTTGCCCCTTCGGATCTGTGCACTAGCGCGTTGATGTCGTCTGCAGCGGCGGCGCAGGTTCGGGCGCGACCGCGACCGGCGCGGCAGTTGGTTCGCCCTGGCTCCACAACTTGGATGGCCACCAGTTCCAGCGTCCGAGCAGCACCACGATTGCCGGAACCAGGATGGTGCGGACCACGAATGTGTCCATCACCACGCCGAAGGCCACGCCGTACCCGATCTGCTGAATCTGCGATCCGCCCGAAGCACCCCCGCCCGCGAATGCGAGCACTGCGAACGTGCCTCCGAGGATGAGCCCCGCGGTGGTGACGGTCGTCCCGGTGGCGCCGATCGCTTTACGCACGGCCTTGCGCGTCGAAAGATCATGGGACTCCTCGCGTATTCGAGTCATGACCAGCACGTTGTAGTCCGACCCCAACGCCATCAGGAACACGAACATCAGGAACGGCAGCACGAAATTGATCCCGCTCTGACCACCGAAGTGCACGAAGACCAACGCGGTGAGTCCCAGCGCCGCGAGATATGAGAGCAGCACGCTCGTCACCAGGTAGAGGGGTGCGACGAGGCTGCGCAGGACGATGGCGAGCAGGATGGCGATGAGCAGCGCCACCACCGGGATGATGTGCCAGAGGTCCGACGATGACAGTTGGTCCACGTCATAGGCGAACGGCTGGATGCCGAAGACGCCCTGTGCCTGAGCGTGGACCGCACCACCGGCGCTGTCCACCAGTGTCCGCAGCGTGGGGACCTCTTTGATCGGTGGCGCCGCACCGCCCTTCTCGACCCCGATGTACTGGACGGTGCGACCGTCAGCGCTCACGAATCGCGCGAGTGCCTCGGCGGAGAGCGTGTTGCCCTGGGCGTGGATCGCGACGAGTTGCGCCGGGGTCAGCGCCTGACCTGAGAAGGCGAGTGGTCCCTCGACCGTGGCAAAACCGCCGCGCGACTGCAGTGTCGTCTGGATGGTCTGGAGATCATCGGCGTGTGACCAGATCGGGGTGGCGAACTTGAAGAGGAATTCGGTGGCATTGAGATTCGCGCTGCCGTAGTGCTGAGAGATGAGCGTGTCACCGGCAGCCGAGTCGGTGCCTGAGGGTGTCGACTGGTCGGCGAAGCCCGCGGTGGTGGTACCGAGCTGGCCTAAGGCGATCGCTCCAAAGATGATCGCGCCCACGATGGCGACGGGCATCGGGCGGCGCACCACGACGGCGGCGATGCGCCCGTAGATGTTTGGTCGCGGATTTTCGACGAGCCGGGCCCGAGAGGGCCAGAACACCGCGCGTCCGAAGATCGCCAGCAGCGCCGGAAGGAGCGTGAGCCCTGCCAAGAGCATCAACGCGATGCCGATCGCCAGGGCGGGACCGAGTGACTGGTAGAAATCGAACTGCGCGATGATCAGCGACATCAGCGCGGCCATCACGATGAGCGCGCTGAACGTGATCGACTCGCCGACAGTCGCCACCGCGCGCCGGACTGCGTCCTTGGGTTCAAGCCCTCGGCGCAGCTCCTCCCGCGTTCGGAACACGAGGAACAGCCCGTAGTCGGTTCCCGCGCCGAGGACGAGAACGATAAGGATGAACTGCGTGATCGCCGACACCTGCACTCCCAGATGGGTTGCGCCGGCAATGACCGGGCTCGCGAGCGCGAGCACGAGGGCGGCAGGGAGCAGCGTGATCAGCGGAGCGAGCAGAGCACGGAAGGCGATCAGCAGCAGCACGATGATGAAGAGCAGCGAGAACTCCTGCACGTCACCCTGTGAGCTCTTGGATTGACTCTGCTGATCGACGAACCCGGGGATGTCCCCGGTGAGGTGGACCTGCAGCCCCGACGCGTCACTCGGGAACGTCGCGCGGATCTTCGCGACCAGCGCTATGGCATCGCTTCCCGCGCTGAAGGGCGGCAGGGTGGTGACCACCTGCGCCTGCTCGGCGTGCTTGTCCGGAGAGAGTCCGAAGTCCTGAACACGAATGACCCCGGAGAGCCCCTTGATCCGGGTCTCGATCGTGGTGATCTCCTGGAGGTCCGCCGTGGTGAGCACACCGCTCTGTCGCGCCGCGACCAGAGTCGCGATGCCGTGCTGCGAGTCCTGGAACGGCTGGGCCAGGTCCTCAGCCTGAACCGAGGGGGAGCTGGCGGGCAGGAAGCTGCTCTGCGAATCCTTGGCGACATCGGACAGGCCCGGGAATGCCTTGACCGAAACGATCGTGATGAGCAGCCATCCGATCACGATCAACCAGCGGAATCGAACCGAGAAATTTCCAATGGAGGCGAAGACCCGGCCGGTCACAGGCTTGGCCGGGGCGCGCGGGGGCAGGGTTCGGGCATCTGGTCGAGTATGGGTGCAGGCCGTTCCTTCATGCCCCGGATAGTACACGCCGTGAAGTTTTTAGGGACTTCTGTAACGGTTTCCGTGCATCACGAGTCGAAGCCGAGCCCCGCGAGATCGAGCCCTCGGAGCCAGAGATTGCGGCGCCCCTGGTTGTGGTCGGCCCGATCCAGTGACCAGCGCGTCAGCTGGACCACGCCGTAGCGCAGCGGCTCCGGAGGGAAGGGCAGGGGTCGCGTGCGAACCATGCGCAGGGCGGTGCGCTCGTTGCGCCGGCCCTCGAGGAGATCGAGCATCACCTGGGCGCCGAAACGCGACGCCCCGACACCGAGCCCCGTGTATCCGAGCGCGTAGGCGACGCGCCCGGCGTGGCTGGTCCCCCAGAAGGCACAGAAGCGGCTGCAGGTGTCGATCGCGCCGCCCCACCGGTGGGTGAAGCGCACGCCCTCGAGCTGCGGAAACGTCGCAAAGAAGTGGCCCGCAAGCTTGTCGAACGTGGCGCCGCGTTGTTCGAGTTCGACATCGACGCGGTTGCCGAAGTGGTAGACGGCGTCGTAGCCGCCCCAGAGGATCCGCGAGTCGGCCGTCAACCGGTAGTAGTGGAACTGATTGCCACTGTCGCCGATGCCCTGACGATGTGCCCAGCCGATCGACCCGAGCTGCTCTGCCGAGAGTGGTTCGGTGACGAGCACGTAGTCGTAGACGGGAAGGATGTAGGGGCGTAGGCGCTTCAACAACGGCCGGTCCGCGTTGGTCGCGAGCGCAACGCGGCGCGCGGAGACGCTGCCGGATGCGGTGGTCAGCTTGATCCGCTCGGCCCCCGCGTTGATCCGGGTCACCGCGCTGTCCTCGTGGAGTCGCACGCCGGCGTCGAGGCACGCGCGGCGCAATCCCCAGGCCAGCTTTGCGGGGTTGACGATCGCGGTGCGGTCGTGGACCTGCAATCCGCCGTGATACGTGGGCGAATCCACCTCAGCGCGCATGGCGGCTTGGTCGAGCGCGTCGACGCGGTAGTCGTGCGCACGCATCTCGTCCGCTGTCTCGAGGAGTTCTGTGTATTGCCACGGTGCGGTCGCCGCATCGATCATCCCGGTTCGCTCGAAGTTGCAGTCGATCTCGAGCGTGTGAATCGTCGACTCGATGGCGTCGAGGTTCTCGACACCGAGACGATCCAGGGTGTCGAGCTCGTCGCCGAACCTGCTCAGCCCGTTGGCAAAACCGTGCGTGAGGCTCGCGTCGCAGAAACCGCCGTTGCGACCCGATGCCGCATCGGCGGAGCGCCGCGCCTCGAGCACAACGATGTCGAGCGCCGGGTGGCGTTGCCGCGCAAGCAGTGCGGACCA
>PKYW01000014.1 GCA_003132805.1 Candidatus Dormiibacterota bacterium
TATGACTGAACGTTGTGCCGCCCCTCCCTGGTGGCCGCCGGTTGAGGGGAACCGGCGGCCGGGAAAGGGGAGAAGGCCTGAGGTGGGCACCCGCTGGTGCCGTTTGCCGGGGTGGGCTGACCCGGCGAATAGTTACACAAATTTGTAGTAGTTGTCAAGCCGCCACACCGTGCCGATGCCCGGGTTTGCCGAACTCGCCGCCCGCTCTCACTACTCCTTCCTGGAAGGATCAGCCTCGCCGAAACGCATGGTCCAGACGGCAGCCCGGCTCGGGATCTCCGCGCTCGGTCTCTGCGATCGCAACGGCCTCTACGGAGCCGTCGAGCTGATCCAGGCCGCAAAAGCCCAGGGCATCCATCCGATCATCGGGACCGAGCTGGTCCTGGCCGGCGGTTCGCACCTCCGTCTGCTAGCGCGCAGTCGAACGGGCTACCGCCAGCTGTGCCGCGCAGTGAGCGCTTCGCAACTCGCAGGCGTCAAAGGTCAACCGCGCCTCGAGATAACCGGAATTTCGAAGGGCGGTGTTGCGAGCGGGAAACTACCGCCCCAGGAGATCCTGCCGGGTGACGTGGCGGGGGGGCGCCGGCCTGGCGGGTTCACGGAAGCCGGGACGGAGGGGTCCCCGCAACGGCAGGACCCGGCTGGATCGCACTCGCGCCTGTTCATTCCGAAGACGCAGCGACGCTCCACAGTGCCTCCACCCGAACGCCCCGCTTCACTCCGTCCGACGGCAGGACCTTTTCCTGCTGGGTGGCCGGGATTGCCGTCGACGACGTTGCTGGTCGAAAGTGAGCCGGCTCATGTCGATCCGGCGGAGTTGGACGATTGCATCGCGCTGATCGGTGGCTCGCGCAGCGCGGTGGTCGACGCGCTCGTGCATGGGGACCGTCGCGAAGCGCTGCGGCATGCGCAGTTAGTCAGAGAGTGCTTTGGGCGGGAGCGCACGGCGATGCTGGTGAGCAATCACCTGCATCCCGCCGATCGCTGGCTGGTTGCGGAGTGTGCGGCGATCGCCCGTGCCGCGGATATCGCGCTGGTGGCGAGCGCGACACCGGACCACGCCACTGCTGACGACAAGCCGCTCCTCGATGTGCTCACAGCGATCCGCCATCGCACCACGCTCGACCAGGCTGCGGCGCACGGGCTGCTCCTGCCCAACAGCGAGCATCGCCTCCATGGCGAGGCGGAGCTTCGCGCGCTGCTTCCGGATCTTCCCGAGGCATTCGACAACGCGGCGCGCATCGCCGCCGCATGCGAGGTGTCGCTCGACTTCAGCGATGTGCGTTTTCCGGGCTATCCCGTGCCCGAAGGTGAGACGCCGTTTTCCGTGCTCTACCGGCTCTGTCAGGAGTCGGTGCAGACCAAGTACCACCCGATGACTCGCACGGTCGCGGCCCGGCTCCAACGCGAGCTCGACGTCATCGAGAAGACACGGCTCGCGGAATTCTTCCTGATCACCTGGGACATCATGCGATTCGCCCGCGAGCACGGCATCCCCGGACAGGGACGCGGCAGCGCTGCCGACTCGATCGTCGCCTACCTGCTCGGCATCACGCGTGTCGATCCCGTCGCGCACGACCTGCTCTTCGAACGATTCCTGCACGAGGACCACCAGGGCACGCCCGACATCGACATCGATTTCTCCACCGACCATCGCGAGCAGGTGCTCCAGTACGTCTACGACAAGTACGGACCGGACCGCACCGGCATGGTCGCCAACGTCGTCACCTTCCGCCCACGCATGGCGATCCTCCAAGTGGGCGCCGCCATGGGCTTCCCCGAAACCGTGATCGACAAGCTCGGCACGCATACGGATAGCTGGTACCTGGCGGATGTCGAGTCGACGCTCGTTTCCGCAGGCGTCGGTACGACACACGACGGCACCGTGTCCAACCGCGCATGGGAGCAATTCCTGGGCATCCTCAGGCGCATCGAGGGGACCCCGAGACATCTCAGCATTCATGTCGGTGGGATGCTCGTCACCGGTGAGCCGCTTGTTGACGTGGTGCCGGTGGAGCGGGCGACGATGCCGGGGCGGGTCGTCGTGCAATTCGACAAGGACGACGTGGAGGATCTCGGGCTCATCAAGATGGATCTGCTCGGGCTGCGCACGCTGTCGGCGATCGCGGAGTGCCTCGACCTCATCGAGCAGACGACGGGAGAGCGGCCCGACCTCGACGCGCTGCCACTCGACGACCAGCGCGTCTACGACGTCATCTGCAAGGTCGACACCATCGGGCTCTTCCAGATCGAGTCGCGCGCGCAGCAGCAATCGCTCTGGCAGTCGCAGCCGCGCTGCTTCAACGATCTGATCGTGCAGGTTGCGATCATCCGCCCGGGTCCGATCCAGGGTGACGCGGTCCATCCCTATCTCCGCCGCCGCCAGGGGCTCGAGCCGGTGACCTACCTGCATCCCAAGTTAGAGCCGATCCTGGCTGAAACATGCGGTGTGGTCCTCTACCAGGAGCAGATCCTGCGCATTGTCATGGAGATCGCCGCATACACCGCCGGTGAGGCGGATCGATTCCGCCGTGCGATGAACCGCCACCGTTCGCGCCTGGAGATGGAGGAGCTCCGTGACGGCTTCATCCGTCGCTGCGTCGAGCACGATCTCAGCGAGGGGGTGGCACTGCAGATCTTCAAGAGCGTCGCCGGTTTCGCGGAGTTCGGTTTCTGCAAGTCGCACGCCGCGGCATTCGCGCGCACCGCCTACGAGACCGCATGGCTGCGCTTGACCTACCCTGCGCACTACACGTGCGCGCTGCTCAACGCGCAACCGATGGGCTTCTACCACCCGTCGGTGCTCGTCGACGATGCCAAGCGGCACGGGGTGAAGATCCTCCCGGTCGACGTCACGAGAAGCCGGGCGCGCTGTGGTGTCGAAGCGATCGGACCGGAGGAATTCGCGATACGGCTCGGATTCGCATACGTGCGCGGGTTGGGACCGTCGGCGCGAGCGGCATGCGATGACGCGGTGGTCGCCGGGGCCAACACCTCGGTGGCCGATTTCTGGAAGCACACGCTGCTGCCGCGGGTAGCGATGGAGAACCTCATCCGGGTCGGCGCCTTCGATGCAGTGGCCGCCGGGAACTCACGCCGGCAACTGCTCTGGACATTGCAGGAGAACGAGGAGTCCCTCCCGCCCCGCAAACGCCGGAGAGCGACCATCGCGCCCGCCGATCAATCCACCGGCGCAGCCGCGGTGGTGACCGGGCCTCCACGCGGCAGCGGCGCGATCGCCGGCAACCGGCTCGGCGACGCACCGCACATGGCGCGCGACCCGAGCACCGATCCGGCGCCACCCCTGGTATCGCTGCCGGCACCACCCCCGTCACTGCCGGAGATGGACGAGCGCACCCGGGTGAACACCGAGTACGCGCTCACCGAGGTGAGCACGGGTCCCCACCTGGTGTCGTTCATGCGCGAACGGCTCGATTCGCTCGGCTGCGTGCCGCTCGTGAAGGTGCGCGACCTCGCCGACGGCATGCGGATTCGCGTCGCTGGATTGGTGATCACCCGACAGCAGCCGTCGACGGCGCGTGGCTTCCGGTTCTTCACCCTGGCGGACGAGCAGGCGCATCTCGACCTCGTGTTCCGGCCCCCGGTGGTGCAGCGGACGCTCGAGGTGAGCCGGCATCCACTGCTCATGGTCGACGGCCGCCTCCAGGTAGAGCACGGGAGGGTCAATGTGCTCGTCGAGACGGTCACCGCGCTCACCCCGGACGGCGACCCGATTGCCAATCCCGGACCTCCACGGGACTCCGGCTTTCGCGGTTCTCACGACTACCGCTGACCGCAATTGCGATCGCCATACGCCGTGGACGCGGCGTGACACATCCGTGACACTCCGGCAGCAGTGCCCTGACATGCCCTGTGCCGTACGTCCCCCGGCCTAGGCTCAGATCAGATCAGATCACCTCGATTGCTACGCCGCGCGTTATGCGGGACGGGAGACGATGACCGAGCACAGCCAGGAGGGCGGCGGAACCCCGCTCTCGTTCAAGAAGGTCGAAGACGCGGCGCACTTCGAACGCGCTCCGGCTCCGCGCGCGCCTGAACGAGATGCCGGAGCACCCAACCTCGCCTTCGAGGCTGCCCCGCGCGCGCCGATCGCACCCAGTACCGCGCCGGATCCCCGAACGCTCAAGACGTCCCAGCCCACCGCGCTGCAGGGACCGGCACCCGCATCGCCGCCGGCCGGCCTGACGCCCGGATCCAAGCCCCCGACGTTCGAGGCGGTCCCGGCTTCGGTGGGGGTGGCGCAGCAGCGGCTCTCGACACCCACGATCGGCATCCGTCCCGAGCCGGCGGCGCCGACCGGCGCGGTCAAGCCCGGCGGCAACGGATGGAACGTCCGCAGCCGCGAGGGCGGCTTCCTGCCGAAGCAGGCGCAGAGCGATGGCGACGCCGGAGCCTGGCAGACCAGAACGCTTCCCAATGCGGACCGCGACCGATCCGCATGGGACGTGCCCGAGGCTCCGCGCAGACGCACATTCTCCGGCCGGTCATCGCTGGGCATCGCGCTCTCAGTGATCCTCGTGGCGATCCTCGGATTCGCCGGCTACGAGTGGTTCACCGGCCGGGCGCATCCCAATCACACGATCACGACTCCTGCCGCGGTCGGCTCGCTCACCGCCATACGTACGCCGGCGACCGCGGCAGTCACACAGCAGATGCAGGCGGTGATGCGGCAGGACGGTGCCACCCATGTGGTGAGCGGTATCTACGGGCAGGCCGGACGGGCAACCCTGGTGGTGCTGCTCGCTCAGGGACCGAACATCGAGTCCACGACCAGTCAGTTCTTCAACGACTCCGCCGCCGGGCTCAAGACCCAGGGGGTCACAGTCGACAGTGCCAAGACATTCAACACCACCAATGACGGAAGCGAGTTCATCTGCTCATCGGCAACCGGACCGGCGCCGCTGACAGCGCTGTCGCTCTGTGGATGGGACGACGGCGACACCGTTGGGCTGGTCATGGATATGAGCGGCCAGACGGTGAGTGCCACGCTTCGCGATGCCGAAGCCGCGCGGGGTGCCGGCGAGCACTGAAGCGCAGGCCGCCCGTCTGTGCAGGCCGACTAGCATGCATGGGTGATCTCTGAGCGCAAGCTCCCCGAACGTCTCGCCGGCATCACCGATCGCAGGCGGATTGCCGTCGTGCAGGTCCGTGGCGCCATCGGCGGCGCGGCGCGCACCGATGACCTGATCCACACGATCGGCCAGGCGCGGCGCAATGCCCGGGTCCGTGCCGTGCTGATCGAGATCGACTCGCCGGGCGGGACGGCGATCGCTTCCGAGCAGCTCTACGTGGCCGTTCGCCGGCTCGCGGCGCGCAAGCCGGTGGTGGCGTGGATCAAGGGTGTCGGGGCCTCCGGCGCATATTTCCTGGCGTGCGCGGCCACCAGGGTGCTGGCGTTTCCCAGCGCATTGGTGGGGTCGATCGGCGTGATCAGCGTCCGGCCGATCATCGTCGATGCGCTGCGGCGTGCTGGGGCTCGGGTCGCCGTGACCAAGACCGGTCAGTTCAAGGATCTCGGTGCACCCTGGCGAGAACCCACCGAAGAGGATGAGGCGCGCGAGAGCGAGCTCGTCGACGCCATCTTCCGGCGCTTCACCGGAGCGGTGCGAGCGGCTCGCGGCTACGACGACGAGCGCCTCGCCCGGGTCACGACCGGCGAGGTCTGGCTCGGCACACGAGCGGTGGAACTCGGGCTCATCGACGGTCTTGCCGATGATGAGGATACGGCCCTGGAAGCTGCGCAAGACCTGGCGGCGCTCCCGCATCACATGACGCTCCGGCTCGGTGGGAGACGCACGATCCTGCAGCGACTCGGCGTGCCGGGCGCGGGCATGGGTCCGCCTGGAGAGCGCTGGCTCGTTGAGATGGAGAGCTGGCTCGGAACTCCGCGGCTCCGATCCTGAGGTCAGGGCGTCGCGTTGCGCCGGCGCTCGAGGGTGAAGAGCACGGCCACGACGATGATCAGCAGCAACGCGAGGGCGCCGATGATGGCGACCGCCGGGAAACCGCCACTTGAAGGCGGCGGCGCGGCTTTGCCGCCTCCCGGGCTGACCGCCGCGAACTCGCCGAGTTTCGACGAGGTCACCTCGAAGGTGTTTCCGCACCCCGCGTTCAGGGTGGAGAGCGGCGTCCAAGCGGTGCCGTTGAATCGATCGATAACAGGTGCCGGGGACGACGTGAGGCCCCGCAGGATGATGTACACCGGGACAGACGCCGATGTCGGTTCGAGCTCAGTCCCGGACGCGTTGAGTGCCGAGAAGCGGTAGACGTTGCCCTCGATTGTGCCGTTCGGTGGCTTGAGAGACGGTGCCGCAACCGGCGCGATGCTCACGGTCACCCGCGTCGAGTTGGTGAACGTTCCGGTCTCCATGAGGATCTGCGCCTGCGGCGGGGTTTCGCCGGTCAGCACCTCGGAAGCGGGGAACGTCGCGGCCACCGGGAATGTCGTGCTGGCGGGCATTGGCGCCGGACTGCTGCCGAGCGTCTCGTACGGGTCGGCGATGCACTCGCCGTCGTAGATCGGCGGCGACCCGGACGGGAGAAAGCGCCAGACGAGCGTCAGTGCAACCAAGGCCACGAACACCACTCCCCAGCCGCGTCGTGCGGTCACAGCAACCAGCCGCCGGCCAGGTCGGCGAGAACGTGGGCCACGGCCGGGGCGAGCACCCCGCCGCTGACAATTCGGAGGCCGCCGAGGAGCAATCCCGCGGCGAGGTCGAGTGGCAACGACCCGATGCCGTAGAGGGGGACGTGCATCGCCGCGAAGAGCACGGTCGTCACCACCAGCGCGGCGCTGTCGCCATGGCCGGATCGCACTGCAGTGAAGAGCGCCCCGCGGATCGCGACCTCCTCGGCGATCGCGACCAGCGCGACGATCGGTGTCCACAGGGCCAGCCCGGCGTTGATGGGGCTGAGTTGAAGGCCCGGTGCGCCGTGGGAGAGGAGCCAGGTCCCGATCAGCGCACCGCCTCCTGCGATGCCGATCGCGGCGGCCGCGACCCGTGGCCGGCCTGGTCGCCAACCCGCGGCGATCGCTACAGCCAACAGGGCCAGTGCGAACACAATGCCGGCCGGCATCGAAGCGGCGGTGTCCGGCGCGCCGACGGCGCCACGGAGCACGGCGGCGGCCGCGATCCCGGTCAGGCAGAGCGCCACCCGTTTCGTCGCTCGTCCGCGGACGGCAACCCGATCGCGATCGGAAACCAACGCCCCCGCCGCCGTCGGAACTACCTCGCCGGTCCGGGCGCGGCTCGAGCCGGGGCAACCTCGGGCCGTTCCGGCTGATCGCTCGACGCTGCGGTCAGCAGCGGCTCGATCGCAGCCACCGCAAGGGTCGCCCTCTCGAGCGCGGCGGTCTCGAATCCTCCTGGAGCGAAGCGTTCGCAAACCACCACCGCGACAAGGCGATCATCGCGCACCACCGGGAGGAGCATGCGCGACGCCATCTCGATGTTGGATCGCCGCTGGGCGCGGTATGACGCCGCCTCTGTGATCAGGACGGGGCGGCGGTGAGTGATCACGTGGGCGAGCAGACCTTCGGGAAGGCCCGATGATGCGTCGCCTCGCGCCGGAAGCAGATACGCGCGGTCGGCTCCGACCTCTTCCGCGAGGCGCGCGAGGCCACCCTGCACGCCGTGGTCGATGGCGACCGACGCCCACATCGACGGGCTGTGGTGGAGGTGCGCCCGGTTGACCAGGCCGTTGAGGAGCATCGCGACCAGGGCAGCGGCAAGGCCGGCGACGACGCTCGGTGTGCCGATGTCGACGAGCACGGCGAAGACGCAGAACATCACGCAGCCACTCAGGAGCGCGAACTCGAGGTAGTGGCGTGGCCCCTGGCCACCTCGCCGCTGATCGCCGAAGGTGAGGCGCCAGTTCATCGCGGTGTTCCAGGCGGCACTCAAACCGAAGGCCGGGATGAACGCGACGAGCGGATTGAGCCCGGCGATCCCGGTCAGGATCGCGAGCACCGGAAGGAACACGCAGAGCCCGCTCAGGCCCACCAGTCCGAACTTCCAGAGCCTGGCGGATCCCGGGACGTCGAAGAACAGCGAGCGGAGGTGGCGGAGATAGAGGAGGCCCTGACGGGCGGTCGCCTTGCTCACGCCTTCGGCACGGACCGCCTGGGTGACCGGGACATCGACGACGCGCAGGTCTGGAACGCAGACCAGCAACTCGAGCAGGATCTTGAAGCCGACCGGCCGGAACTCGATCCCGTCGATGAGCGCGCGGCGGCAGAGGAAGTAGCCCGAGAGCGGATCGGAGCTCTGGCGCGCCTCCTTGAACAGCGCCCGCGCCACCGCGGTCGCCTCGCGGCTGACCAGGCGTCGGACGGGACTGCCCAGGCCCTCGTGGCTGCCGCCCGGCGCGTACCGGCTTGCCACCACGAGGTCGGCACCCCGTTCGGCCTCCCCGAGGAGCACCGGGATGAGCTCCGGTGGATGCTGCAGGTCGGCGTCCATGACGCACACGTACTGGCCCCGCGCCATGTGGAGCCCCGCCACGACGGCGGTGCTCAGGCCGCCCTTGCGGTCGGCTCCCTGCCGCAGCACGCAGCGGATCGCCGGGTTCGACTGTGCCAGGTCGAGGAGCAGGTCGCCGGTGTTGTCATCGCTGTCGTCGACAAAGCAGATCTCAAACGGGGTGGCCGCAAGCGCGGCTGTGATCCTGTCGACCAGGGGCTGGACGTTGCTCGCCTCGTTGCGCGTGGGGATGACCATGCTGACGACTGGCGCGCCGCCACGCGGCCGTTCGGGAGTCACCGGCACAGAATAGGCGCGAATCGCCAGACCGGTCACCGGTCGTCACCGATCGGTGTCGAAGCTGGTCGGTCTAGTGAAAGGCGAATCGCCAGACGAGGAAGCCGTCGTCTGTGACCGGAGGCGTGCCGATGATTTGCGTGAACAGTGAACGCGTTCCGGCTGGCACGACCGTGGGATCGACGACGACGGCGGTGATGTCGAGGGCGCGAAATTCTGAAACGAGCGCGAGGTGCTGGGACGGCGAGAGCGTGACCGACCCCGCTGCCAGGTCGTGGATCTGCTGCTGAAACGCCTGGACGCCCGGCGCGTACGGGCCGATCACGTACCCACCAACCATGGTGAAGACGAAGTTCGCGCTTCGCTGCCAGGTCATCGCCTGCGGGTAGTCGACGCCCGGGAACGGCTCGAAGAGCACGTTGGCACCGTCGAACGACTGCGCCGAAAGCGCGGAGGTGAAGGGCGCGCGAGTGTGCAACGGTGTCGCAGGCCCCGGCAGGGTTGGCACCAGGGGCAGCAGCACGATCAGGGCCACGACCGCGTTGAGCGCGGGAGTCGAACGGATCAGCCAGAGTGCCCGGAGCAGGAACGAAAAGGTGATCGCTGCCGCGAGGTACACGTAGATCATCATCCGGGCCGGCAGGATGTTCTCCAGCACCGGCAGGTGGGCGGGGATCCACCACGGCAATGGCAGCGGAAGTTGATGTCCTGCAACGTGCAGGTGGGGTCCGAGCGAAAGGATGGCGATGATCAAGGCGACGATGCCCGCGGTCCGTATCACGGGTACCTGCCGGAAACGAATCGTTGCCACCACCAGGATCAGGATGAGCGGGATCCCCAGGTAGCCGTCCCACTCAGACGCGTTGCCGCTGAAATGCGACGAGATGTTGATCGCTGCCTGCGGCGATATCAGCTGCGTGACAGTCGGCACGATGAAGTTCGCGGCGTCGGTCACGTAGGTGTCGATGCCGTGCACCGCGCCGTGAACGACCAGGTGTCCCGGTGCGAAGAACTGCAGCCATATGGGATACGCGAGCACCACCGCCGATATCACTGCCGCGATGCACAGCGTGCGCACCGCAAACGCGGCATGCGCGCGCACAAGTTTCGGATACGAGATCGCGAGAACGACGACGACGGCTCCGGCGGCGATCACCTCGGTCAGCAGCAACTCCTGGGTGATGAAGAACTGCAGGACCGTGAGACCGGCCGCGAGCAAGCCGAGGATCAGCGGGCGGCGACGCTGCCGCACCACGATCTCGTCCAGGAGCAGCAGCGCGAGCGGTGGCGTGATGCCGCTCATGACGAGGCCGAGATGACCGAAGTACTGCGCGGTCATGTATGGCGAGAACCCGTAGAGCAGACCGCCCAGGGCTGCGGCCACGACGCCCGGAACCCAACGGCGAATTGCCAGGTACGCGAAGAACGCCGCGAGCGCGAGGCTCAGCGTCATCGCCAGGTCGTACGAGACCGTCGCGCCGGCGGTGACCGTCACCGGCCAGAGCAGGGCCATGGGGATCGCGAATGCGTTTCCCCAGAGCATGTTCATTCCTGCAGGTGTGTTTATGTACGTCGACACCAGTGGGTTGAGGCCGTGGCCGGCGGCGAATGGCACCCATCCGATTCCCCACATCGCCTGGACGGGATCGGGACCTTCGCCGATGTACGTGGTTGACGGTGCACGCCAGGTCGCGATGGTCAGCAGGAAGGCGATGACGACGTAGACCGCGACGACCACCACCCAGGCGGGCACGCGCCCGCGCAGCCGTGTCATCGCGGGCGGTCAGGCGCCATTCAGAGGCTCGCTGCAACGAGCAGCACGATCAGGAAGAACAGCAACACCGCATTCGGGAGCATCGCCAGCGCGAGCGCCAAGAACGGCGTGACCTCGAAGACCGAGTAGACCGCGAGCGCGGTGAGATAGAGGAACCAGGCCAGGAGTGGCAGGGTGAGCCAGGAGATCACCGACGCCGCGGCCGTGCTCGTGCCCGCTGCCGACTCCACCACGGACAGCACCGCGAACGCGACCCAGGGGATGAAGGTGAAGCCGCTCACGGCGAGGTAGGTTCGCCAGCGTCCTGCTCGAGCAGCCGGTCCAGCGCCGGCATCGATGATCAGCGCCGCGGCGCCCCAGTAGATGAGGAAGAGCACAGGGAGGAGCAGCGACGTGATCAGTCCTGAGGTGCCGCCGGAGCCGACACGATCGGCGATGAGCCCCAGTCCGAGCGCGACCACACCGCTGCCGAGCACGGCGGCGAAACCGAGCGGGAGGCGTGGCGAGGCCGCGAGTGCGGCGAAGGTGCTTCTCGGCCGGACCACGACCCCGATCACCGTCACGGCCCCAACGGTAGATGAAGAACCTGTCCTGCGAACCTGTTCTTGCCAGTCCGCCCAAGCCTGCTATACTTGCTTAGGTCAATCTGACCTTTATCCACAGACCCCGTCTAGGCGGGGACAGGTGGCGGGATGATCACAGCACAGCGGGACGTTGCGACAGAGGGCCGGATTCGGCTCATCGAGCGGATCGACCAGTTGCGGCGTGAACGCAATGCGGTGATCCTGGCGCACAACTATCAGCGCCCCGAGGTCCAGGACATCGCCGATTTCGTCGGCGACTCGCTCGGGCTCTCCCAGCAGGCGGCGGCCACCGACGCCTCGGTCATCGTCTTCTGCGGCGTCCACTTCATGGCCGAAACGGCCGCGATCCTCTCGCCCACGAAGACGGTGCTGCTGCCCGATCTCGAGGCGGGCTGCTCACTGGCCGCCACCATCGACGCGGACCAGTTACGCGCCTGGCGCGCCCAGTACCCGGGTGCGGTGGTCGTGTCGTACGTCAACACGACCGCCGAGGTCAAAGCCCTCTCGGACTACTGCTGCACCTCTTCCAACGCTGAGGCGGTGATCCGTTCGATCCCCGCGGATCGAGAGATCCTCTTCTGCCCGGACATGTTCCTGGGCGCTCACCTTGAGCGCGTCACCGGTCGCAGGATGCACGTCTGGATGGGGGAGTGCCACGTGCATGCGGGCATCGTCCCGGAGAAGCTCGATGCGATGCGGCGGGAACACCCCGACGCGGAGCTGCTGGTGCATCCGGAGTGCGGGTGCACGTCGTCCACCCTCTACGGCATGTCGTCCGGCGACGTCGCCGGCCCGGCCACGGTGGTGACCTCCACCGAGGGGATGGTCCGCCGCGCCGCCGAGTCCCCGGCGTCGACCTTCATCGTCGCCACCGAGGTGGGCATCCTGCACCGCATGCGGGAGCAGTCCCCCGGCAAGCGATTCCTCGCCGCCTCCGAGGCGGCCGTCTGCCCCTATATGAAGAAGATCACGCTCGAGAAGGTCGCCCGCTCGCTGGAGCGCATGGCGCCGCGCGTGACGGTCGACCCGGTCATCGCCGCCCAGGCCAGGGGCGCCATCGATCGGATGCTCGCGATTACCCCGGCCGGCGCTCCCCGGATNNGCGAGTGAGTGTCGACCCGGTCATCGCCGCCCAGGCAAAGGGGGCCATCGATCGGATGCTGGCGATCACCCCTGCCGGCGCTCCCCGGATCTCCACAGCCGCCTGAACCTGGACACGTCCGCGGGGCTGACGCCTATGTCAGCATCCCTCGCGTGAATGCCTTTCCCGGGTCGCGCGGTCTGAGAACGCGGGCATCCAGGAGCTCGGATGGGCAAAAAAAGACCGGAGGGGGAACCCTCCGGCCTTTCAGGAAGGGAATGAGTTTCAAACATGGCAGCCTTCGGACTGCGGCCTTGACTGTAACCCTCGGATATCAGGATAGCAGTAAAGGAACTCCCAATTCTTGTAAATAGATGTCAACGGAAGTCGTGAACCCAGAGCCTACCAAACTCGAGTCTGATGGCGGGCAGCCACTGGTCCGGGCTGGTCTTCGGGGGTTCCTCGATCTCGGCCGGTTCGACGTCATCGCGGTCATCGTCCTCGTCCTCGTGGCCTTCGGGCTCCGCTTCGCCAGCCCGATCTTCCCCAACTTCCTGAGCGGCGGCGGCACCATCACGGCGCTCGGGGTCGGGTACCCGACAACCACGGGCTCGAGCGCCGAATGCACCACCGTGCCAGTCGGGCCGCCCGGCGTCGTGGACGGGGTGAAGGTCAGCCACATCGACATCAACGTCTGCGGTTACGTCTTCGACGAGGTCTACTTCCCGGTCGACGCCGCCAAGGACCTCCGCCAGCCGGCCGAGTCGTACTTCGACCCCGAGCCTCCGCTGGCCAAGATCCTCATGGCGCCGCCGATCGCGTTCTTCGGCTTCAACAGCTGGAGCTGGCGGTTGAGCACGACCCTCTTCGGCAGCCTCCTCGTCGGGATGATGTACCTGGTGGCGCTACGCCTCCGGCGCGACCGCTTCTTCGCGGTGGTCACCGCCACCTTCATCTGCTTCGACGGGCTCGCGTTTGTGGAGTCCCGCACCGGTGTCATCGACATCATCGCGATCTTCTTCGTCGCGCTCTTCTACTACGTGTTCTTATTGCACTGGCAGGCACGAACGCGTGCACAGTGGCGCATCACGCTCTATGTGATGGCGGGCGTTGCCGGCCTCGCATTCGCCGCCAAGCTGACCGCGCTGGCGCCGCTCATCGTTGCTGGTGGCCTGATTGTGATGCGGGGCATCGCGCCGTACCTCGCAGGCTTCATCCCGTGGTTGCGCCGCATTGCGGGACCGGGCAGAGCCGAGGCCGCGATGTGGCGGCACGCCGCAGGACCGCGCGCGATCCTGCACTATGTCGCAGCAGGACTGATCGCTCTAGCCATCTTCGGTGCCTCGTTCTCACGTTACGAGACCATTCAGCACACAGACGTCTACTTCTTCACCGGCTGCGATCCCGCGGTCTCCGGGTTGCCGGGAACCGCCAAGACGCTCAACGTCCCGGTGATGCACGTCGGCTCGCTGACGGTGCCGAACCCCGTCGAGGCGATCGACAACATCGTGCAGATCACCGCTGCGTCATTGCGGTATCACGCCGAGGAATGTCACAGCCACCCGTACTCATCGTTGTGGCTGACCTGGCCGGTCATGGAGCACCCGGTGCTCTTCTATGCGACCTCCCAGCCCAACGGGACGGTTGAACAGATCACCGACATGGGCAACCCGGCGATCTGGTGGCTCGCCATTCTCGCCCTGCTGTTCTGCTTGTGGCAGCTGACACGCGGCCCCAACTGGTGGCGTCTGCTGGTTGCGCTGGTCGGGCTCGGGTCGCTGGCCGCGATGATCATCATCTATTCAGCGGCGGTGCGATACCACAATCCCAACAATTTCAATACGTCATACACCGCAGCGCAATTCACCGCGCTGTTCCATATGGATCCGTCGTCGCAGTACGAGATAGCGCGCACCTATCCGGGGTTCTGGTTCGCGGTTGCGTACGTCGGGATGATCCTCTTCGCCGGTCTGGTCGCTGTGTCCGCGGTGATCTCGCGAAGATTCGTGCCCGCCTTCATCATTCTTGGGTACGTCGCGTCCTGGATGATGTGGGTGCCGGGAAATGAGCGGCGCGTGCTCTTCTTCTATCACGCACTCGGCATGCTGCTCTTCACCGCGCTCGCGCTTGCCTACGCGCTCACGGCGATCCGGCGCATCAAGGTACCCTTCGGCCGGCGCGAGATCTCACTGGCGCCCATCTCATACGCGGTCATCGGCAGCGTGCTCGCGGCGTTCATCTTCTTCTACCCGATGTGGACTGCCATGCCGCAGAGCACTGCCGATCAACAGATGAGGGTCTGGGTCGACGTCGGGTGACCGCCTTCCTCCTCGTTCTCGACGCCGCGCTGACCCTCGCGGCCGGAGCGACCCTCGTTGGTCTCGTGAGGACGCACCTCACCCTGGCGGAGCGGGCAACGATCGCGGTAACCAGCGGGATCCTCTTGGGCAGCGCCGCGACGTATGGGCTCTCGCTTTTCGCCGGACTCAACCGCGCCACCGTGCTGATCGGACCGGCGCTCGTCCTTGCAGCCGGCCTCGCGATATCGCTGTTGACGGTCAACCCGCGCGCGACATGGCATGCGTCGTGGGTGGAGGCGAGGGATCGCTGGGCGCAACGCATCCCCTGGTTGTCGATCGTCGCGTTCGCCGGCGGGGGAGCAATCGTCGTCGCGATCTTCGCGCACACCGTCTACACGGACGCCGGCGGCCTCGAGGCGGGCTATCCGACGGTGTGGGCCGACTGGTCGCAGCACCTGACCACCGCGGCGAGCTTTGCGGTGGGCGGCAACATCCCGCCGGTCAATCCGCTGCTCAGCGGGACGACATTGCTCTATCCATTTCTGCCCGACTTTCACGCCGCGACGTTGATGACACTCGGGCTCGCACCGGGTCTGGCGCTGGCGATTCCCGGCGCGATCCTCATGGTGGTCATCGGCGTGCTGGTGGTCTCGCTCGGCCGGCGTGTCGGACTCGGGACGGGCGCAGGCGTGGTCGCGGTGCTCATCTGCTTCATCGGTGGAGGGCTCGGATTCATCGGCGCGTTCTCCGACGCATGCACCAGCCACGGTTTCACCGCGACCCAGTGCACGTTGCAGTACGTGGTGAGCCATCCGGGAACCGGCATCTCCATCGTTGGATGGACACTGCACGATCTGCCCGGCACGATCGCTGCGCAAACCCGCGCCTATGACGGACTGCCGTCCGACGGCGGCACCGCGCCACTGCCGAACATGCAGTGGTACACGCCGCTCATGGCCTGGTGGCTGCCGCAACGCACGCTGCTCTTCGGATTTGCGGCCGCGATTTCGGTGCTGCTGCTGGTGCTCGCTGGGGCTCCGTCGCCCGGCCGGAATTGGGAGCCCTTCGCCCTCGCCGGCGTGCTGATCGGCCTGCTGCCGATCGTTCACGTCCAGACGCTGATCGCGCTGTCGATCCTGCTCTTCGTCCTGCTCTGGCGCAGGCGGCGACGAGAGTGGTTCGCCCTGCTCGGTGTCGCCGTGGTGCTCGGGGGCATCCGGCTCGCGCAACTCGTCTTCTCACAGCACGGCGCCGCCGTGACTCCTTACGGCACCAATGTGTATCCATGGCTCGAGCCGGGATGGATGGCCAATGCGGGGAGCGCAGCCAATCCGGCCGGACGGCTGAGCCTCTCGGTCGGCAACCTGATGAGCGGCGCGATCCAGGCGATGGGCATGGTGGGCACCTCGCAGTGGTGGGGATTCTGGGTCGCCAATCTCGGAATCGCGGTTCCCCTGCTCGGGTTCGTCGCGATCGCCGTCGCGGTGCGTCTTGCCGGTGGCAGGGTTGGTCGCGTGGTCACCGCGGCATTGCCGGTGCCGCTGCTCGAGCTCACGCTCGGCGCGCTGATCATCTTTGCCGCGTGCAACCTGGTCGTGTTCCAGTCCTGGAACTGGGACAACACCAAGCTGCTCGTGTACTGGTACCTCGTCATCGCGTTGCTCATCGGCGCGCTTGCGGCCCACTGGTGGCGCGGGGCGTGGCCGCGCGTGGCAGCGATCGTCCTGGTCGCCCCCGTGTTGCTCACCGGTTTGCTCGTGGTGCTCCGCCTGCTTCCCTGGACGCCTCCGCAGGACTCCATCACAGGTCCGTACACGATTGCGAACACGCAGGAACTGCAACTTGCATCGACAATCGACCGCGTGACGCCCAAGGGATCGGTATTTCTCACCTTCGGCCGCCCCAATGATCCAGTCCTGGCAGTGGCAGGCCGGATTGGCGTGATGGGCTATGGCGGCTGGCTGTGGAGCTATGGGATCAGCTTCGAGACCCGCTACTCGGACGTGCAGGCGATGTATACCGGGTGCGCCGCAGACGAGGCGACCTGTCCCGTGTTCGCTCTGCTGCACAAGTACGACATCAGCTACGTCGAGATCGACGACCGGCTCACCGACCCGGGTGCCATCGACCCCCACGAGGGAATCAGCTGGTGGGCGGACCAGGGCCTTCCGGTGGTTGCCCACACCGACCACATCACCATCTACGACGTCCGCGGCAGGAATTGACGTGAGCGACCACGTGATGGTGACGAGCGTCCATCCGTCGGTGAGCGCGGTGCTTCCTGCATACAACGAGGAGGCGGTGATCGCCGAGACGGTACGGCGAACCAGCGCGGCGCTGACCGAGCTGGGCGTTCTCGATTTCGAGATCCTGGTCATCGACGACGGCAGCACGGATGCGACCGCAGTGAATGCGGCGGGCGCAGGCGGTCTCGGCACGCGCCTGCGTGTGATCTCGCACCCCCACAATCGCGGCTACGGTGCGGCGCTGCGCACCGGGTTCGACGCGGCGACGCGAGACGCGATCTTCCTGATGGACAGTGATGGGCAATTCGACCCCATGGAGATCGAACGGCTCCTGGCCCTCTATGGACCCGACAGGGTCATCTGCGGGTATCGCATCAAGCGCCGAGACACGTGGGTTCGGCGCGCGTATCACAAGGCATTCTTCGCGCTGGTCCGGCTCGGATTCGGCCCCACCACGCGCGACGTCAACTGCGCGTTCAAGCTCTTTCCGCGTGCGGTCGGCCAGGGGTTGCGGGCTGACGGAGCGCTCGTGTCCACCGAACTGCTGGTGCGTGCGCATCGCAGTGGGTACCGGCTCATGGATGTCGGTGTGCATCACTATCCGCGTACCACCGGCCGCGCGACCGGCGCCGACATCCACGTCGTGCTCCGTGCATTTCGCGAGCTCTGGGAGCTGCGCAACAACCCGGCGATGCTCGACGGGCTCGAACCGCCCGCGTGACTCGCCGGCCCGCATCGCTGTGGGGCACGGCGCTTGCAGCGGTAGCGCTGTCGCGGCTGCTCTGGCTCGGCGTGTTCATCGCCGTGCTCGTCATCGACTTCCCGGGAACACCGCTGCTCACCGGGCTCCACGATCACCTGGTCTCGTGGGATGCGATCAGCTTCATGTCGATCGCCACCCATGGATATCCGGCACAGCTCGACTACCGCGACGCATTTCTCCCCGGGTTTCCACTTCTGGTTCGCGCCGTTATGTTCATCGTGCGCGACGACGTGGTCTCTGCTTGGCTCGTCAATGCCGTCGCCGAGACAATCGCGCTCTGGTACCTCGCCCGTCTCGTGATCGGAGAGCGCGACCGGGCGGCATCGACGTTCTCGGTGTGGCTGATCGCGCTCGCACCGACGGCGCTCTTTTTCATCGCCCCCTTCAGCGAGAGCACGTTCATCGCGTCCGCGGCGGCCAGCCTGTACTACGCGCGGGCCGGTGAGTCGCGCAAGGCGCTCCTTGCGGCGGCGCTCGCGTGCGCGTTCCGGCTCACCGGGCTTGCGCTGATCCCTGCGCTGGCGCTCGAGCAACTCCGTCGAACCGGCTGGCGACCACGTCCCCAGCTGCTCCTGGTCCTGCTCGCGGCGGTCCCGCTCGTGCTCTACGGCGTCTACATGCAGATCCACATCGGCGACGCCCTCGCACTGCTTCACGCGGACCGCCTGCCGTCCTTCGGGCTGCAGCCCACCCTGCCCTGGACTGGCTTCGCCGCCACCTGGCACACCCTGGTCACCACCACCGATGGTGAGACGCGCTCGATCTTCGCCCGCGAGGTCGCCTACGGTCTGCTCGGGCTGGTGCTCTGCGCCGGTATGTGGATGTCGTCACGAATCCCCCGGTCGCTGGCTCTGTATTGCACCATCGCGTGGTTGATGACTGCGTCGCTGCCGTTCTGGCGCTCCCAGCCTCGCTACAGCCTGGCGCTGTTCCCGGTGGTGCTTCTCGTCGCCGATCTCACCCAGCGCTTCCCACGTGCTCGCACCGCGATGCTCGGCGCCAGCGCGGTGCTCATGTGCGCGGGGACGTGGATCTTCGCCCAGGGACGGTGGCTCGGATGATCATCGACAGCCACGTGCACATCCTCCCGGCGAGCATGCGCGACTCGCGCGACGCGCTCGCGGACCTCGATCCGTGGTTCGAGGTCTGTCATCGCGGTGCCCGCTCGATAGTCACCGCCGACGAACTGCTGGCCACCATGGACGCGACCGGCGTCGATCGATCGGTGTGCTTCGGCTGGCCCTTTGCCGACCCTGCGCATTGCGCCGAGGTCAACGATCACCTGATCCGTGTTCAGCGCGATCATCCGGACCGGCTCACCTGTTTTGCGACGGTGAGCCCGGCGCGACCCGGGGCGATCGATGAGCTCCGGCGATGCGCGGACGAGGGCCTGCGCGGCGTCGGCGAGCTCAATGCGGATGCGCAGCGGTTCGACCTCGCCGGAATCGAAATCGACGACATCGCCGGTGCATGCAACGCGCTGGGGATCCCCGTGGTTCTGCACTGCAGCGAGCCCGTCGGGCATGAGTACCCGGGCAAGGGCACCGCAACTCCCGGCAAGATCGCCGCCTTTGCGGTGCGTCACCCCGGGCTGCAACTGGTCTGTGGGCATCTCGGCGGAGGGCTGCCGTTTTACGCGCACATGCCGGAGGTCGCCGAGCTCTGCAAACGGCTCTGGTTCGACACCGCAGCCGGCCCATATCTGTTCGCTCCCACCGCCTACCGCGCGGTGATCGACCTCTGCGGGGCCGACCGGTTGCTGTTCGGCTCGGACCATCCCCTGCTCCCGGCACGGCGCTATATCGACGCCTTCGCGCAGGCGGAGTTCACACCGGCGGAACGCGACCTGGTGATGGGTGGCAACGCGTCGAGGCTGCTTGGTCTGTGACAACGTGCCCCTCCCGTTACGAATCTGTGTCCCAGCATCCGAGGCTACGTTCGGGCCGTTTGCGACACTCTCCGTGGGCGGAGAAACCGGCGCCCGCCAGCCGGTCCTTCGCCTCTTTCGTGACCAGGATTGGGGGCTTCGGCCCCCGTCCGTGGTCGCAACCTACGCTCCGATGAGGGACCGGGTCCATGTCGAAGCCGGCACCTCGTGTGACCGGTTTCGCGACCTCAGGGCGCGGGAAGAGCGACCGAAACGCCGTAGACGCCGTCGATGAGCGTGACGGTGATCGTCTGCTCGAGGTCGACAGTACCGGGAATCTGAATGAGGCTGGTTGTCGGCGCGAGATCCGCAGGACACGAGGACCCAGCCGGCGCCGCGCCGTTGCTCATTGATATGGACAGCGCATGTGCTGTCGGAGTGACCAGCCGATCGGGCAATCGCGGGCAACCCGAGCTGCCCCACGTCACAACCTCGAGATGACCGGCCGTGGGTCGCAGAACAACATCGCGGATACCGGATCCCGGCAGGCCTGTCGGGGTGACGCCCGGTGGATCTCCGAGATGGTGGCTGAGGAGCCACGACGGGTGACCGGTTGAATCCCCTCCGCAAGCAACCACCATGCATGAGAGTGCGGATGCCGACAGGATGGAACGGAGATACCCGGTCATGATCAGGAAATCCAGTGTGGGGCGCTGGTCACCGTTATCGCGAAGGCAACAGGGCGGTCACACCTCAGCCCGTCCATCGTTTGTAGCCGGCCGGCGGGTCTTGAACTCTCGCAGACTATGCGGCGATGTTCACTCCTGACAACCTCGATGTCGTGATGGTGTCCTTCGAAGGACCCGACCAGTACAGCCAGGCAGGGGGCCTCGGCGTGCGCGCTCGCGAGCTCTGCCGGGCGTTTGCGGCACTCGGGTTCCGGACCACGCTGGTCTTTGTCGGCGATCCCGACAAGCCGGGTGCCGAGCTCGAGCAGGGTGTGCAGCTCGTGCGCTGGGGTCAGCAGATCAGCGACCGCTACCGCAACGGCGTGTACGAGGGCGAGCTCGCCAAGATTCGCGACCTCACCGCGACCCTTCCGGACGCGCTCATCGAAAGCATCATCCAGCCCGCGGCCGAGGCAGGGCGAACCACCGCGGTGCTCTGCGAGGAATGGCACACGGCATGGTTCTGCAGGGCACTCAGCGACCGCCTGTACACCCTCGGCCTCCGTCAGAACGCGGTGCTGCTCTGGAACGCCAACAACCTCTTCGGCTTCGACGCGATCGACTGGCCGGTGCTCGAGTTCATCGCCTCGATCACCACGGTCAGCAAATACATGAAGCACCTCATGTGGCCGTATGGCGTCAACCCCGTGGTGATTCCCAACGGCATCCCTGAGAGCGCGCTCGTCGAGGTCGACCAGTCGGCGGCGCGAGCGATCCGGGCCGCGGCGGGGACTCCGTGCCTCGCCTTCAAGATCGGCCGCTTTAGCCCGGACAAGCGCTGGACCCAGGCTGTCGCCGCCATCGCCGAACTTCGCAACGAAGGCGTGCCCGCCCGGATGCTCATACGAGGTGGCATGGAGCCGTACGGCGCGACGGTGCTCGCCTTCGCTGCTGAATCCGGGCTCGAGGTGACCGACTGGTATGAGCCGGTCGCCGACGCGGGCGGCATCGTCCGCGCGCTCACCGAGACCGAGGGTGCGCCGATCGTGCATCTCCGCCGTTTCCTACCCGACCAGGTGATCACTGAGATCAATGCGGGCGCGACTGCCGTGCTCGCCAACTCGGGACACGAGCCCTTCGGGCTGGTCGGTCTCGAGGCAATGGCCGCGGGCGGCGTCGCGATGGTCGGGGCGACCGGCGAGGAGTATGCCCGCCCCTACGGCAACGCCATCGTCGTCGAGACCGACGACCCGTCGGAGATCGCCAGCGCGCTTCGAGGTCTCGTCGAGCAACCGGCGTTGGCAGCGCGGCTCCGCGCCGCCGCCCGGCGCGATGCCGCTGACTTTGCCTGGCCGATCGTCATCGACGGGCTGCTTGAGCGGCTCCGCTTCATGTGCCTCCATCAGGGCGTCGTACTTCCCGCCGGAGCCGCACCGCCAAGCGCGTAATTCTTGGCAGCGCGCCATATGATCTCCTCGTACAGACCGGTGCCGAGGAGGTGGCTGCGTGAAGGCAGTGGTCATGGCGGGAGGTGAAGGAGCGCGGCTGCGTCCACTGACGAGCCGGCTGCCCAAGCCGCTCGTCCCCGTTGTCGGCACCCCGGTGCTCGAGCACATCCTTCGGCTCCTGAGACAGCACGGGATCACCCAGGTGGTGGTGACGCTCGCCTACCTCGGCGCCGAGATTCGCAATCGGCTTGGAGATGGCGCCGAGCTCGACATGGAGATCGAGTACGTCGTGGAGGACCGGCCGCTCGGCACCGCCGGCAGCGTGCGCAACGCGTCGCATCTTCTCGATGACACCTTCTTGGTGATCAGCGGCGACGCGCTTACCGACATCGACCTCACCTCGGTCATCCGCGCCCACACCGAGCGCGGGTCACACGCGACGATCGTGCTGCATTCGGTGCCGAACCCACTCGAGTACGGAGTGGTCGTCACCGATGACGAGGGAAACATCAAGCGATTCCTTGAGAAGCCCTCGTGGGGTGAGGTCTTCAGCGACCACGCCAACACCGGCATCTACGTCATCGAGCCGCAGGTCCTCGAGCACATCAAGGAAGGCTCGAACGCCGACTGGTCGCAGGACGTGTTCCCGACCATGCTGCGCCGGCACGAGCCGCTGCACGGTGTAGTGGTTGAGGACTACTGGTGCGACATCGGATCGATCCAGTCGTACATGCAGGCGAACTGGGACGCGCTTGACGGCAAGGTGCGCTGCCACATCTCCGGTCGCCGTGAGGGCAACGTGTGGATGGGCGAGGGCGTGGAGATCGGCATGGGTGTCCAGCTCGACGGTCCCGCGTTCATCGGTGACGAGGTGAAGCTCAAGGGCGGCGCTCACATCAACGAGCACGGGGTTATCGACCGCTACAGCGTGATCGACGACAACACGAAGGTGAGCAACAGCGTGGTCTGGCCGCACTCGTACATCGGCGAGCGCTGCCGGTTGCGCCAGGCGATCGTCTGCCGCAACGTGACCATCAAGAACGACTCGCTGCTCGAGGAGAACTCGGTGATCGCTGACGAGTGCGTCCTCGGCCGCGGCTCGCAGATTCGTGCCGGCGTCAAGATCTGGCCGAGCAAGACCGTGGAACCCGGCTCGACCGTGAACGAGTCGGTGATCTGGGCCGGCGAATGGCGGAGCGGGCTGTTCTCGTCATACGGGCTCGGCGGCCTGATCAACGTGGAGCTCACGCCGGAGTTCTGCGCGCGGCTCGGCGCCGCGTTCGGCGCAACCCTGTCCAAGGGAGCGTGTGTTGTCGTGGGTCAGGATCACGCGCGCTCGTCGCGCATGATCAAACGCGCGATCGTCAGCGGCATCGTCAGCGCTGGCGCCAAGGCTCGCGACGTGCGCGAGCTGCCGGTCCCGGTGACCCAGTGGGCGACGCTCGAGGCGGAATGCTCGGCCGGGATCCACGTGCTCGTGTCACCACTCGATCAGCGCAGCGCTGACATCCGCTTCTTCGACTCTGACGGCCTGCAGATCGACAAGCGTGCCGAGCGCAAGCTCGAGAACCTGCTCTTCCGCGAGGACTTCCGCCGTGCCGGCTTCTACGAGATGGGTGACATCGAGTACGGCGAGCCGATTCCCGGCTACATCAAGCACGTGTTCACGTCGCTGGATGCGGACCTGATCCGCAACGCCGGTTTCCGAGTGCTCATCGATTACGACTACAGCGACGCATCGGCAGTGCTGCCGACCATCCTCAACGATCTGGGAGTGACCACTGTCCCGCTCAATGCCGGCATGCGCGAAGGTGAGCACCACCGCACGGTGCCGGACGAGACAGCGTTGATCAGCAAGACGGTGCACGCCGACGTCGGGTGCATGATCAGCCCAACCGCAGAGCGCATCACCATCATCGACGACAAAGGCGTGGTGCTCTCACCGCACGAATGCCTTGGACTGCTCGCCTCGTGGTGGGTGCGCTCCAACCCGGGGACCGTGCTCGCTCCGGCTGCCACGCCGATGTGGATCAGCGACCTGGTTCGCAAGGAGGGTGGCACCTTCAGCGCAACCCCGGGCGACCCCGCGTCGGTGCTCCGGGCATCCACCATGTCGGGAACGAGCATCGCGTCCGATGGCGAAGGTGGCTTCGCGTGGCCGGGACACCTCGGTGCTTTCGACGCCATGTACACGCTCGTGAAGCTGCTCGAGCTGCGCGCCAGGATCGGTGTCCCGTTGAGCCAGGCGCGAGCGGAGCTCCCGCAGGTTGCGTACATCACCGCAACGGAGTTCTGTCCGTGGGAGGCGAAGGGAAGGGTGATGCGCATCCTCCTCGACCGTCATCGCACCGACTCCGTCGACCTCGTCGACGGGATCAAGGTCTACGTTGATGACGGCTTCGTCCTGGTGCGTCCGGATCCCGATGAGCCCGCGTATCACGTGATTGCGAGCGTTGCGGACCCGGAACGGGGCCGGCAATTGGTGGACGAATACCTCGTGGAGGTGCGCGAAGCGGAAGGAACCAATGGTGTGCACCCGGTTGTGGAGGAAGCGGCCGCCGTCGAGTAGGAGACCAACCCATCGGGCGCGAGGTCAGATGAAAAAGGGGCCATCCTGGTTAAGCGGGAGGGACGACCTCGGTGGCGTAGTTCGCCATCGCTCGGCCGACGTCTGCCGGGTTCAGCATCCCGCGTTCATCTAACGGCAAACGGCCGAGGTCTCGGAAATACTCGACGTAGAGGTCGGGGGTCATGGTGCCGATAAAGGTCGCAGGCTCGTCGAACGGGTTGGAGAAGGTGTGTGGTGTTCCGGGAGGAACCGTCACGCAGGAGCCGGCTTCAACATCGACGCTCTGGTCACCGGACGTGAAGCGCAGCCTTCCCTTGGTGACTATGAAGATCTCATCGTGCTGGCGATGAATATGCTGGGGTGGGGACGCGGGTCCGGGCGGCACTGTCGCCTCGATGAGACCGAGGCGGTGCTCGGTGTGAGAGCCGTCTTCGATGATCCGGCACCTGATCGAGCCTCCACCTGCTTGCTCTCCGTCGCCGGGGCCGACAACGATGATGCCCATCGCCACACCTCCTTCGATATTTAAGATCTCACTTGCCGGCTGCGAGTATATGGGCTCACTCCCCGAGTGAAATGGTCACCCTACTTCGCCTCCAAAGGACATCGACGTCGGTCACGTCACTATGCGCAAATGTCCCTCGAGCGAGCCATCGGCGGCGGATCGAATAGACCGTCGAGCTGAGGCAGTTCCTCGCACTAATCGCGCAGCCAGGGTTGGGCGATGCGCAGGGCGGTGAGGATGGCGCGCGTCGCCGGAGACCGGTTCAGCGTGATGAAGTGAACGCCCGGTGCGCCGGCGCGAAGCAGCTCACTGCACTGCAGGGTCGCCCAGGCCACGCCCAGTTGCAGCACCGCCGCCGGGTCGTCAGAGCGCGACTCCAGCGCCACGCGAAGCGCCGGCGGTATGGATGCGCCGATCTTGGCGGTGAAGCGTGACACCTGGTCGACGTTGGTCACCGGCATGATGCCCGGGACGATCGGCACGGTGACCCCTGCCTTGCGCAGCCGCGACACGAAGTCGAAGTACACCGAGTTGTCGAAGAAGAGCTGAGTGATCAGGAAGGCGGCGCCGGCCTCCACCTTGTGGATGGCCGCCGCGACGTCCTCCTCGAGGCTCGCCGACTCGACGTGCTTCTCCGGTGAGCATGCGGCGCCGACACAGAGGTCGGCGTTGTCGGCCAGCAGGCGCACCAGCTCGCTGCCGTAGCGGAGCCCACCCTCATGCGCGACGAAGCGCCCCTCGCCATTGGGTGGGTCGCCGCGCAGAGCGAGGACGTTTTCGATGCCGACTGCCTGGTACTCGCGGATCTCGGCGAGCAGGTCGTCGACGGTCGAGTCGCGACAGGTCAGGTGTGCCATCGGCAGCAACCCGGTCTCACGCCCAATGCGCTCGACCAGGCGGACGGTGCGGTCGTCGCGACTGCTCCCGCCGGCGCCGTGGGTCACCGAGACGAAGGCGGGCTCGAGCTCGCGAAGCGCCGCGATGGCGGCGAAGAGACGGTCGGCGCCGTCGTCGTCCTTGGGAGGGAAGAACTCGAACGAGAAGAGGGGTTCGCCCCTGGCGAACAGGCTGCTGATCCGCATGGTGACCGATGGTGACGGACGCCGGCGTTTGACCGCTACCGAGAGCAACTCCGGCTATCGCACAGAGAACGGCGACTACCGGGCCATCTTCAACCCACACGGCAGCGCAGGTCACCAGGGCGAATGGGACAAACGGCCATCGAACGTGCGCATCAGCGCCGAGGTAGTCGGTGGTCGGGCAGGCCAGCATTCGCCAATGTACCCAGAGCCGTACCGGCAGTGTCTCTGCGCTCTGTCGAGCTCCTTCGAAACTGATCCACTAAGTGCACGCCAGCGCTCACGACTTCCGGTGTGGCGACACGGCTGGGGAGTATCCGACCGCTTGCTCGACTAGCCTCGTTACCACTCGTTGGAGAGGAATGTCATGCAACCCACCAGATGCGGTGTATCGAAGGCGCTTCGTGGGCCGCCATCTCAGCTGTCGTTCTCGATAGATCGCCCCATACTGACTACGTCATCCACGCTGTAGCCGATGCGGCGATAGAACGCCACCGCTTCCTGGTTGGAGGCACGAACCTGCAGATTCACTTTCGGGCAGCCGAACTCCGCCAGTCGATGCTCGGCGGCAGCCATGAGGGCACGGCCCAACCCACGGCGGCGATGATCTGGGTGTACCGCCAGGTAATTGATCCATCCGCGATGGCCGTCGTAACCCACCATTACGGCGCCGATCAATCGACTGTCGTCCTCCAGCACCAGAAGGCCGTTGGCGTCGACGCCGATCTTGCGCTCGATGTCCAAGTAGGAATCATTCCACGGCCGCGTGAGCCCGCAGAGAGCCCAGAGCGACACGAGGGCTTCCGCGTCGTTGAGCCGGTAGGGCCGACATGTGGAGGTCACGAAGCGTAGTCTCGCAGCCATCGATCAGGAAGGCTGACCTCGGTCCCAGCACGCCTCGGGAAATGCAAACCTGTGGGTGACTGACGAGCCGCCTATATAGCTGCCGAAGGCCGAGCAGATACGTCTTGGGAGGCGATAAACAGTCGCTCACGCCAGGGTCTACAAATGTCGCCAGAGTGAGGACTAGCATATGCTCGTGCCGAAGCAACCGCATGGCGGTCATCCCGGGCGATCAGCCGCTCGACGGGCGCTCACATGGTTCGCGTGCGCACTGGTTTTGATGGTAAGTGCGAGCGCCTGCGGATCAGCCACCCCGCCTGCTGGCCAGGGCTCGGTCGATGGTGGGATCGTTCCGTGCGCAGCCCTCGGCCCACCGAGTGGAGTGCAATACGCGGCGGGAACGGTTGTGGTGCTTGAAGGTCGGGTGACCTGGAGGAGCACGGGCCCCGGATCATCAGTAGCGGTCTTTCCTAAGGTTATCGCCGCGCGGGAAACAATCGCGATAAACGCGTCGTATCAGTTCGGTTTACCTCCAGGTGAGTACGTCCTGCAGGCGCACTTCCCAGCACCCGCGAATGTCACCCCGTTCATCGCCATCACTGTGAGGGCCGGCGTCACTCAGCACGTCGATATCCCCAACATGTGCATTTAGGCTGCCCGGGTCTACGCCCGCGGCGCTTGGCTGTGCGTAGAGTTCGGGCGCCGTTCTCCATCGGTGCGGAATGTCGCGCATGACCAAGGCGCAGTCGAACTCAACGCTTCCCTTAGGAAAGCTGTTCTCGTCGCCGAAGTAGCTCGAGTACACGTCCTCGACCTTTAGCGGTTCTAGGTGCCAAGCGTTGGTGTGCAGCTCGAGACCCTCGAGGCGTCCGCCCTTGCGCGTGGCGGAGTATCCGGTGGAGCCAGCTTCAAAGAAAGCGGAGGCATCGGCAACGCTGGCGAACCGGGAGGACGCTGGCAGGTCGGTCGCGGAGCATCCATCAACTCGCACTTGGATGACGCCATCGTCCGACGCCACGCGGAGATTGATGTGCCGGCCGTCATCCTGCACGTCGAAGTACGCCTTGTGATGCTCACCCGGGAAGATTCGTCCGCCGGCCATCAGCACTAGCGACGAGTTGGTGTCCCGTCGAGGGATGTAAACGCCGGTATGGCGCGATCCGTCCCGGCTTGTCCAGTCAACGGCCACCCGGTGAGCTGCGTTCTCGCTCGATATGCCGATCTGTGCGGGTGTTGCGAGTGGGCGGATCTGCTCCAAGCGGATCAAACAGATTCCGGCGATCGCATAGCCATCCACGAGCTTCGGCTGGAATCGACCAGGGACGTTTCGCGCCATTACCTCAGCATCCACGCGAAAGTTGACGAGGACCCTACGCCGAATGATCCCCTGGATGACCGGAAGGCCCATGAGGCGATTATCGGAGTGTTCAGAACTCGCGAGTTCGACGCCGCGGTGACAATGCCGCTGTTCAGGAGTTCTCATGAAGAACCGACGAGGGACGCGGGCGACTTGGTGGGTGGCGAGGCAGCGCCCGACCATGGCAGGGTTCGTCAATGTCACCCGAGAAAGGTGCCCCCGACCGGCACATAGGTGGCAGGGACGGCTGCGCAAAGCACTGAGCTGAACTGCTACCGTCCGGAGCGGGGATCTGTCCGTGACGGCAGGTCAAAAGGGGGAGGTTGGCGATGCGTCGGCTCCATACCGACGGGGCCTTGTGCTGCCAGATAGCTTCTACTCCCAGAGAGTTGCCAGCCAAAAGACGAGGCATTCGCTGCCTTCACGAGGTGCCGAAAAGACATGCCAGAGTTCCCTGCGATTACTCACGTGGCGCTAACGGTTACGAGCCTTGAACGGAGTGTGCCTTGGTACAAGGATCTGTTCGGCTCGGACCCAATCCTTGACGAGGACACAGGTCCGTTCCAGCGCGTCGCTTGGCTTACCGGCGGCACAATCGTTGGCGTAACTCAGTTCCCTGACTTGGACAGCACTGAGCCGTTCAACGAGCGGCGGCCGGGGCTCGATCATCTGGCTTTCGGCTGTGCCAACCGCGATGAGTTAAAGGCATGGGAAATCCGTCTTAACGAACTCGGCATCCCCAACGGTGGCATCGTGGACACGCCTTACTACTCGGCATTGTCGTTTCGAGATCCCGACAACATCGCACTTGAGTTCTTCGCACCCCGGGGCTAAGACCGGCGGAGTATCCGACTGCTTATAGGCCATCCCATACCGCCGGGAGCGAGGCGGTTATCTGTGCGCTCTGGACTGGGGCCCAAAGAGCGGACGAGCAGGGTGCTGACTCGGAAGTCATCGATCAGCGAGGCCGGGCAAGCGCCTCCCTGGGCTGAGGTTAGAACCTGAAGCGAGTCAGCCCGCCCGGCTCGGTGCCCAGTGTCACGGTTACCGAATGTGGCTTGATGCGATACACGTTCCACGGCGGTGGTCCCTGCGACGGCGCGTTGAACGGGGCGGTGATACCGGCCCCGGTCTCATCCACTTCGGCGGGCCACCCCTGGTCCGCCCAGGCCTTGGCAAGGCGCGTCAGTGTGGCCGGGTCGGTCTCCCGCTCTGCCTCACCCTCGGCAACGACGTCCGCATCGACGTCGAACCGTTGTCGCCCAGACTGCCCATTACCGGCCAGTAGGCTGGCGACCAGGACAGTAAGGGAGTCAGATCGTGGGCCTGTCGAAAGTCGAAGACGCCATCGCCGCCGTCGCGCGCGGCGGCATGGTCGTCGTGCTCGATGACGAGGATCGCGAGAACGAGGGCGATCTCGCCATCGCGGCCGACCGGATCACACCCGAGGCGGTCAACTTCATGGCGACCCACGGGCGGGGGCTCATCTGCGTCCCCGTTGAAGGTTGGCGTCTCGACGAGCTCGGTGTTGGTGCCATGGTGGACGACAACACCTCCCGGTTCGGCACCGCCTTCACCGTCACCATCGAGGCGATCGGCCACGGAGTCACCACCGGAATTAGCGCCTTCGATCGCGCCACCACCATACGGTTGCTGTGCGACGAGCATGCCAAGCCAAGCGACTTCGCCAAGCCGGGCCACACCTTTCCGCTCCGGGCGGCGGCCGGCGGTGTGCTCGAACGAGCCGGGCAGACGGAAGCGATCGTCGATCTTTGCAAGCTCGCCGGGCGCTTTCCCGCCGGCGTGATCTGTGAGGTGATGCGCGCCGATGGACGCATGGCTCGCCGCCCCGATCTCGACCTCTTCGCCGCGGAGCACTCGATCAAGATCGTGACCGTCGCCGACATCATCGCGTATCGCCGACGCAGCGAGCATCTTGTCGAACGCGGCGCGACCACGACACTGCCAACCGAGTTCGGCACTGTCGTCGCCCACGCATACGAGGACGTGATCACCCACGTCGCGCACGTTGCGCTGGTGTGGGGCGATATCCGCGGCGATGAACCGGTCCTGGTGCGGGTGCACAGTGAGTGCCTCACCGGCGACGTGTTCGGCTCGCAGCGCTGCGACTGCCAGGCGCAACTGCGCAAAGCGATGGCGATGATCGCCGACGCGGGTCGCGGCGTCCTCGTGTATCTGCGCCAGGAGGGCCGCGGCATCGGCCTCATGGACAAGCTGCGCGCCTACGCGCTCCAGGATCGCGGGCTCGACACCGTCGAAGCGAACCTGAGCCTGGGACTGCCCGTCGACAAGCGCGACTACGGCATCGGCACGCAGATCCTGTCCGATATCGGCGTCAGACGGATGGTCGTCCTCACCAACAACCCGAGGAAGTACTACGGTCTCAGCGGTTTCGGCCTCGAGGTGACAGACCAGATCCCGCTGGTGATCCCGGCGAACGCGCACAACGAGCGCTACCTTCGCGTCAAGCAGGAGAAGCTCGGGCACAGCCTGGACATGGACGATGCCGTCGACGCGATATGACGGCGCCGCCGGCGCGGCCGGTGCGCCGATCGAAGGCGCGCGGGTCCACACCGGCAGCCTCGACGCGACCGGCATGCGCATCGGCATCGTTGTCTCGCGATTCAACCACATCATCTCCAGCCGCCTGCTCGAGGGCGCCATCGCGGCCCTGAAAGAGCGAGGCGTCGAGGACGGGGACATCGACGTCGCCTGGGTTCCCGGTGCCTTCGAGATTCCCATTGCAGCGCGCGAACTTGCGACTTACGGCGGCGTCGATGCCGTCGTCTGCCTCGGCGCCGTGATTCGCGGGGACACGGCGCACTTCGAGTACGTCGCGGGCGAGGCGGCGCAGGGCATCGCGTCGGTCCATGCCACGACGGGAGTCCCAGCGACATTTGGCGTACTCACGGTCGACACCATCGAGCAGGCCACGGATCGCGCGGGCGGCAAACACGGCAACAAGGGCGCAGAAGCGGCTGACACGGCGGTCGAGATGGTGTCGCTCCTCCGCATCCTGCGACTGCGCCGGACGGCCGAGCAGCGCGCCGCTTCATGAACGGGGCGTCGCGCGTCGTCTCGCTCCTCCCCAGCGCGACCGAAATTCTCTTTGCGATCGGCGCCGGTGACCGCGTCGTCGGTGTCACGCACGAATGCGATCACCCCGACGCCGCTCGATCCCTCCCCAGGGTGACGTCGAGCGTGCTGGCCACCGACGGCGTCGCTCCTGGTGACATCGACCGGCACATTCATGCGGCCCGGCACGCCGGGTCGAGCATCTACCGCCTCGACGAGGCTGAATTGGAGCGCCTGGAGCCCGATCTGATCGTCACCCAGGAACTCTGCGACGTCTGCGCCGTCGCCTACAGCGAAGTGCGACGAGCGGTTCGCCGCATGCCGGGCGACGTGCCCGTGCTCTCGCTCGAATCGCGCTCGGTGGAGGAGATTTGCGCTTCGATCGAGGAGGTCGGCGCCGCCACCGGATGTGGCGACGGTGCGACCACCACCGCTGATGCGATGCGACGTCGTGTCACTGAAATCGCGGCACTACCCCCGCTGGAGCCTCGGCCGCGGGTTGTCTGTATCGAGTGGACCGACCCACTCATGGTCGGAGGCCACTGGGTGCCGGAGATGGTGCGTCTCGCCGGCGGCGTGGACGTCCTCGGCGTCGAGGGAGAGCCTTCTCGCTACGTGTCGTGGGACGAGGTCGTCGACGCCGATCCCGACGTGATGGTGCTCATGCCCTGCGGCTATGACCTGCCCCGCACCATGGAACTGGTTCCCGAGGTCGCATCACGGCCCGGATTCGCAGACCTCGAGTGCGCGCGAGATGGACGCGCGTTCGCGGTGGACGGGTCCGCGTTCTTCAGCCGCCCCGGCCCGCGCATCGTCCACGGTCTCGAGATCCTTGCATCGGCGATCCGCGCCGAACCTGGCGACACGGCACCGAAGGGCGCCGCTTACTGGAACCAGCCGGCGACATCGAGAATCGCGTTGATATCGCCGGCGGCGTTGTAGAGGCTCACGTCGCCGTCGTGGTTTGACGTCGTGGTGGAAAGCCCCACGACGGCAAGGTTGGCGATCACCTCACCTGCGCTCGGATTGAGGTCGGACGCGGTCGGTTGATGAGCCGCGTCGCTTGGGAACAGCGTGAAGTACGTCGCGGCCGTCCCTGCGATGCCGGTCAGGTTCGCCACCACGGCGACCGGAGTGGTCGAGTGCGGATCATCAGCCGGGACGACGATGACGCCCGCAATCCCGATTGGGTCGACGACGCGAGGGGTGAGTCCCGGGGCTCTCAGCGCGCAGGCACTTCCCGACGTCGGGCGGGTGTCGCAGACGCGAGTCGGCGGGACCGAAAAGAAGAGACTACCGGCCGGCGCGCTCGACGAACCGAACCAGCCGTTGACGTCGAGGATGAGGTTGATGCTCCCTACGGCGTTGTAGACGCAGACGTCCTGGTTTGGGCCGAGGAGCGAGATCACGCGATTCGGCAGAGCGATCCCGGCAGAGGGATTCACGTTCGAGAAGGCGGGCTGGGCAGCTGGGCACGCATGGTTGTCGAGCGCCGGCGCAATAGAGACAAACGTTGGCGCTGTGCCACCAGTCGCAGTGAGGTTGAACACTGCAGCGGCTGCCCCCATGCTGGGAATCGACGGGGTGCTCACGGCGGCGCCCGTGGGAAGCCCGGACAGAACGACGTCGCGCCACTTACCGCCCTGGAGCGGACCGGTCGCTGACCCGAGGCAGCCGGTGGACGACCGGGAATCGCATCTTCGCAGGGGCGGCATGGTGTGAAACTCGCCGGCAGGACCGCTGGGAGTTCCAAAATACCCCTGGACATCGACGATCACGTCGGTACTGCCCGCAGCGTTATATAGGCTGATGGCGCCGCCAGCGCTGAGCTGGACGATCGCCAGGTTGCTTTCAACCTTGCCGCCGGCGAGGTTGATGTTCGAGGCATATGGTATGGAGCCACCGGCCGGATACGCCGTCACGTATGTCGAAGTACTGCTGTGGTCGATCGCGGTCACGTTAACGACCACAGCCTGCGCACCGGAGGGCACCATTCCGCCCGCAGAGGTGATCTGTGCTGTCACTAATGTCTCGGCGCCAAGCGTTTTGTTGGTTCCGACACCGGTGTTGCACTCGTTCTGCGCGATTCCGTGACCCGCAGGCCGCGTGTCACAGACGCGGTAGGGAGTCACCGCCGTGTACGCGCCAGGCGCGATGAATGTGTATTTGTCAAGCGGCCCGGTATCGCTGGTGTCGGGACCGTTCACCGTAACCGTCACGTCTACGGTACCCGCCCCGTGCTGTGGCGTGTAGATCGCGAGTTGCGTCGGCCCAACCACGATGAAGCATCCGGCCGACGAACTCGGACACGGATACGAGTTCGACGAGGAAATGTCTGTGCCACCAAAGAACACGTCGGTCACGAAATCCTGACCCGTCTGTCCAAACCCGCTCCCAAATAGCGAGACCGCCTCACCACCGCCGGTCGCGCCGTCCTTGGGCAGGAGTTCGGTCACTGAGGGGGATGAAGCGTCGTACGAGTAGATGTTCTGTGACGTTGCGGCGCTGGTGCCACCGGGAGTCGTCAGCGTGATATTTGGCTGACCGCTTCCTGGGGGCATGTAACCGATGGTGATCGAAGTGGCGCTGTTCACTGTGTAGCAGGGGCCCGTCGGCGTCCCGGGGCACGTTGCGCTGATCTCGGTGGTCCCAACAACAACAGCGGTCGTCGTGAAGTTGGTACCCGACATGAAGCCGGTCCCGGCGACATTCACTGCGTTGGTTCCGTTCGGTGAACCCGCGTGCGGTGCAAGCGAAGTGACGGTTGGCACGGGCGCATACGCGTACGTGTCTGCTGAAGACGTCTGGCTCCCACCAAATGGAGTCGTGACCGTGATGTCAACGGTCCCGGCGCCATGCGATGGCATTCCTTCGATTGTGATCGACGTAGAACTGTTGACGTCGAAACAAGGCGCCCCAGGGCACGACGAGAGGTCGTCACCGCCGACAAACACATCGGTGGCGCCGCTGAAGCCGGACCCGTTGACCGCGACCGTGTTGCCTCCACCGAGAACCCCGGCGGACGGGACGACGCTGGTCACCACCGGCGTCGGCTCATACGTGTACTGATCGGAACCGGAGATCGCGCTCGTTCCTCCTGAGTTCTCAACCGTGATGTCGACGGTGGCCGCCGCATGCGCCGGCATGTTCGGGATGGCGATCGACGTCGCGCTGTTGATCGTGAAGCACGGCGACCCGGGGCATTGATTCGAAATGTCGATAGCGCCCACGAAGACATCCGTCGCCGCATAGCCGGTGCCCTGGAATCCCGTTCCCGTTACCGTTACGCTGTTGCCCCCGCCAGCCGGGCCGTTATCAGGGGTAACGCCCGTAACGGTGGGCGCCGGAGGCACATATGTGTACTCGTCTGCGGACGTGATCGCACTCGTGCCCGCTGGGGACTGGACCGTGATGTCAACTGTTCCCGCCCCGTGCGCGGGGATCTGCTCGATGGTGATCGACGTGGAACTGTTGAGGTCGAAGCAGGGAGCTCCCGGACACGTTGAGAGATCGACACTGCCGACGAAGACATCGGTGGCGCCCGTGAAGTTACTGCCGGTGACGTCGACATTGTTGCCGCCAGCGATCGGGCCGGAGGGAGGCGAGACCCCGCTCACACCAGGGGTCTCTTGATAGGTGTAGTGGTCGGCGCTCGAGGTAGTGCTTGTCCCGCCTTCGGTCTGGACAGTGATGTCGATGATGCCGGCGGCATGCGCCGGCATGTCCTGAACGGTGATCTTCGTCGCGCTGGTGACCGTGAAGCATGGGCTTGTCGGAGTCCCAGGGCAGGGTGACGTGGAGATGTCGGTGGTGTCGACGAAGACGTCGGTGACCTCGTAGTCAGCGCTCGAACCGTTGTTGGACTCGAAGGCAGACCCCGTGAGCACGACCTGGTTGTGACCGCCGGTCGAGCCGGAGTTCGGCGCGACACTCGTGACCGTTGGGACTGGCGCGTACACATACGTATCCGCAGGGGCGGTGTTGCTCGTTTGCACCGATGTCCCGTCGGTGGAAGTCGTTGTGACCGTGATGTCGACGAGGCCCGTGCCAGGTGGCGGCGTGGCGTGAATGGTCGTTGAGTTGTTCACGACGACACCTGTCGCCGCAGTGCCGCCGAACGTCACGCCGGTGGCGAGGTTGGTCGTGAACCCTGAGCCGCTGAAGTCGCTGCCGGTGATCGTGACGGCGGGTGGCCCGCCACTCTGTGGGCCGGAGTCAGGAGTCACCGAATTGACCACTGGGGGATCCTGCTGCACGACGATCTGGTCGTTGGGGCCCGTATTCGAGATCCCGCCGGGGGTGATGACCACCGTGTCGTACTGCCCTGGGGCAATGTTCGATGAGGGGAGATCGATGGGCATGTGCGTGTCGTTGGTGAACCCGAAGCAGTCAGCCTGCCCCGTCGTGGAGCACTGGGTCGTCAAAACCACCGTCGTCCCTGAGAAGGTTGGCACCAGGTCCACCTCGCTGACCGCGCTCTTGGCGGGCGGGCCCGGTATCGAGAATCCGGTCCCCGTGACCGTGACGCTCGTGGCTCCCTCGGCCACCGTGTTCGGCACGTTGGTCACCGTGGGCTGGTCGAGGTACGTGAAGTAGTCGGATGGGGGGTTCGGCGAGCTCGTGAAGTCTGGATTCACGATGGTCACGTCGTCGGTGCCTTCAGATGCCGGTGCCGTCGTCGCATCGATCTCCGTGTCACTGACCAAGTCGAAGCACGGGGCTGTCCCGCACGCTTGAAGGTCCGTCGAACCGATCAGGACATCGGTGGTGTCCGTGAAGCCCGTTCCGTCGATGACGATTGAGGTCCCTCCAGCCGTCGGCCCCGCAGAAGGGGCAACGCTCGACACCACTGGTGTGACCTGGAGCGGGGCCGCGGCCACCCGGAGCGGAGAAAGCACCGCACCGTCAGCCCCGACGACCATGGCGAAACACGCCCCAGCCAGCAGGAGCCCACGGGCTCTCTTCATTCCTTGCCTCCAACCGCCGCCGCTCTCGTGGGCGATCGTACCGAGTCGTTCCCCCGATAGCTAGCCGCGGGCCGCCTTGGCTTGCGTGCGCAGGCACCGGGTGCAGACCCTGGCCCGGACTTCCTTGCCCCGGATCGCGAGGTGGGTGACGTGAAGGTTGGGCAGGAAGCGACGCTTGGTGTGCACCTTGGAATGGCTCACGTTGTTCCCGGTCATCGGGCCTTTTCCGCAGATATCGCAGCGCTGGGACATCAAATCTCTCGTGGGTCGGAACGCGCATCTGAGACGCGTCCGCTCTGGCGTACTAGAATTCGGCCGCAGCCCCGGCGGCGGCGCCCGGCGGCCTCCGGAATGAACCGGTGGCCGGTCGCCGAGGATACCACAGGCCCTCACCGGGCTTACGGAGATACGTGAAAGGCAAGGTCCGGGCGTCCGACGCACTGTCGCGCACCGCCACCCTGGGCAGGATCGAGGTCTCGCCCCGAGTTGTGGCTTCGATCGTCGGTCACGCGGCCAATGAGTGCTATGGGATCGTCGGGATGGCCGCTCGTGGCCTCCGGGACGGCATCGCCGAGCGGCTCAACCGGGAGAACGTCCACCGTGGAGTCGAGATCCAGGTGACCCCCGACGGGCTCGTGATCGAGCTCTACGTGATCGTCGAATACGGCACCCGTATCAGCGAGGTGGCTCACAACCTTATGAGTGCCGTGAGCTATTCCGTCGAGAAGACCCTGGGGCTTCCTGTGGTCGCGGTGAACGTCAATGTCCAGGGCATCCACGCGGAGGCTGACGGTGTCCGCCACTAAGCCCGCGCCTGAGCTGGCGGTGCTCCGCGAACCGCTCCGCGAGATCGGCGGCGAGCAGGTGCTCGCCGGGTTGACGGCCGCACTCTCGTGGCTGGAGGCGAACCAGCAGGAGATCAACGACCTCAACGTCTTCCCCGTCCCCGACGGCGACACGGGCTCGAACATGTATCTCACCCTGCGCTCGGCGGTGGAGGAGGCTCGCGACGCGCCGACCCCCGAGGCCGCGGACTCCGTGCTCGCGGCCGCGGCCCACGGGTCGCTCATGGGCGCTCGCGGGAACAGCGGGGTCATCCTCTCGCAAATCCTCCGCGGCTTCGCTCAGGGGGCAGCCCAGCGCGTCAACCTCGATTCCAACGGCGTCGCGCTGGCGATCACCGAGGCCTCGGCCGTGGCATACCGCGCGGTGATGAAGCCCACCGAGGGCACGATCCTGACCGTCGTCCGCGACGCTGCAGCGGCCGCCGCGGCCGCTGCCGGAACCACCGACGACATCCGGGTCCTCCTCGAGCGGGTGGTCACCGAGGCCCATGCCGCGGTCGAACGCACGACCAATCAGCTCCAGGTGCTGCGCGAGGCCAATGTGGTGGACGCGGGCGGGTTCGGGCTGGCGGTGATCCTCGAGGGCTTTGCCCGGGCCGTCGGCGATACGCCACCGACCACGCCGGTACCAGCGTTGCTCCGCCGATCTGGCGAGCCCGCGCTGCGCCTCCCACCGAACCCCGGCGACATGGAGGCGAGCGGCTCGTCGGCCGCCCGTCGCGGCGCTGCGGCGGTCGCCCCGCGCGAACAGGGGTGGGGATACTGCACCGAGTTCCTCATCAACGGCCCCGGCCTCGACGTTGACTCGATCCGCACCGAACTCTCCGCACTCGGCGAATCCGCGCTGGTGGTGGGCGATCCCGACCTCGTTCGAGTCCACATTCACACCGGCGACCCGGCCGGGCTGATCGCCGTGGCGTCCTCACGCGGGCGCATGAGCAAGCTCAAGGTCGAGGACATGTCGGCACAGCATCACGACGTGCTGATGCGCGCCGACGCCGAGGAGGCGGAGGCGGAGGCCGAAGCCATCGGCGTGGCAACCCAGGAGCATCCGCAGGCTCCGCCCAAGCCCATTGGCGTCGCGAGCGTGGCGCCAGGGAAGGGATTCCGGGACATCATGACCAGCCTCGGTGCCGACAGCATCGTGAGCGGCGGGCAGACCATGAACCCATCGATCGAGGACCTGCTCAACGGCGTGCGCGCCGTCAACGCGGAGCGCGTGATCCTCCTGCCCAACAACGGCAACGTCATCCTCACCGCCGAGCAGGTGGATCCGCTCGCCGAGGACTGCGACGTGCGCGTCGTGCCGACGCGGAATCTGCCTCAGGGCATCAGCGCGCTGCTCGCCTTCGACCCGGGCGCGAGCATCGATGAGAACGTCGAGCGCATGCAGGCTGCGATTGCCACCGTGCGAGCCGTGGAGGTGACCCACGCGGTCCGCGACACGAGTGTCAACGGCCACGACATCAAGCTCGGCGACGTGATCGCTGTCGTCGACGACGTCATCACCGAGGTCGGCAGCGATTACGTCGAAGTCATCGACGCCGTGCTCAAGGCGCAGACCGAGAAGCCGGAGCTGGTCACCGTGTATCGCGGCGACGAGGTGAGCGACGAGGACGCTGATGCGCTCGTCGAGTCGCTGCGGGGCACCAATCCTGCAACCGAGTTCGAGCTCCAGGCGGGAGGACAGGAGCACTACCCGTACGTGCTCTCGCTCGAGTGAGTTGATCCACCTGGTCACCGACAGCACATCNNGACGAGCAATACCGCGATGGTGTGGACATCGACGCCGATGCGTTCTACACGAAACTCGAGCACAGCGACGTGCACCCCACCACGTCGCAGCCCTCACCGGACGCCTTCGCAGCGCTGTACAAAACGCTGCTGGCAGATCCCCAAGACGAGGTGGTGGGACTGCACATCTCCACAAAGCTGAGCGGCACGCTGCAGTCGGCAACGCTCGCGGCGCAGGAGTTCGACCCGGCGCGCATCCACCTCGTCGATACCGAGAGCGTGAGTGGCGGTCTCCAGCTGCTGGTGCGCGCAGCGCTCGAGGACATCAAGGCCGGCGAGAACGCGGCAACCGTCGCGGCGAATGCGATTCGACGCCGGAGCAAGGTCACGATCCTGGTGCTGCTCGACACGCTCACGTACCTGCATCGCGGCGGCCGGATCGGCCGTGCCCAGGCGTTCGTCGGCTCGCTGCTCAACGTCAAACCGCTCATCGCTGTGCGCGACGGCGAGGTCGTGCCGCTGGCAAGACCGCGCAGCCGGTCGAAGGGGATCGACATGATCGTCCAGCAGGTCCGCGGCTGCGGACCGCTGCGCAGCCTCGCCGAGTTTCACGCCGCAACGGCCGAATCGATGGTCGACCTCGAGGCGCGACTGGGCGCGGCGGTCTCGAACGTGACTGCGGTGCTTGGGCGGATCGGCCCAGTCGTCGGCGCATACAGCGGGCCGGGTGGTCTCGGAGTCGCCTGCCTCGGCGCGGACTAACCGGCCATCCCTGCCACGATGGAACTGCTGTGAGTTCCGTGGTTTCGATCGTAACGCCGACCTACGTGCCGCTCGACCTCGACCTGCCCCTGGTCCGCATCACCGGGATCGGGCCGCGACAGGCGCAGCGACTGCAGAAGCTCGGCCTGAACACCGTCCGCGACCTCCTCTTCCACCTGCCCCGCCGCTATGAGGACACCCGCGCCACGGTCCCTTTGCGAGCACTCCAACCGGGGATCGTGCAGACCGCGCATGTGCGAATACGCAACGTCAGCTCGCGAAGGAGCCCGTACAAGAAGATGGTGCTCGTCGAGGCAACGCTCGAGGATGACGGCGGTGTGGCCAACGCCGTGTGGTTCAACCAACCGTTTCTCATCAAACAGTTGCAGCCCGGGATGGACCTGATGGTCAGCGGCAAGGTGGAGATGTCGAGGACCGGGTTGACCTTTCGCAGCCCCGCCTTCGAACGCCTCGGCCCCGACCAGCACCATGTCGGGACGCTCGCGCCGGTGTACCCGGAAACCGAGGGCATCACCTCGCGTTTCCTGCGCACCCGGATCGAACCGTTGCTCGGCCTCACGACCCAGGTACCCGACCGCCTTCCGCCATCGGTCCGCGATGCGGAGGGTTTGATGCCGATCGCGGAAGCCCTCTACCAGGTCCACAAACCACAGAGCATCGACACCGCGACGCGGGCTCGGGAGCGCATCGCCTTCGAGGAGCTGTTCCTCCTCCAGGTCGCCGCTGAGCGCGCCCGGCGCCGGCGCATGAGCGGACCGGGAGTGATCGTCGGGTACGACATCGACGTGGCGCGGCGTTTCGTCGCGACCCTGCCGTTCAAGCTCACGGACGGTCAGCGCGTCGCCGGGCACGAAATCCTCACCGACCTTGCGTCGCCGGGGCCGATGAACCGCCTGCTTCAGGGGGACGTTGGCAGCGGCAAGACCGTGGTCGCAGCGCTCGCGGCGCTGATGACCCACAACGCGGGGTTCCAGACCGCGGTCATGGCCCCCACCGAGATCCTCGCGCGCCAGCACCATGCCACCCTCGACAAGCTCCTGACGCAGCACGGGCTGCCACCACGGCTGCTCGTCGGCAGCACGTCGGCGGCGGCACGCCGGGAGATCCTCGCCGGGCTCGCGGGCGGTCACGACTCGCTCATCGTCGGGACGCACGCGCTCATCGAGGACGACGTCGCGATGGCGAACCTCGGCCTGGTGGTGGTCGATGAACAGCATCGCTTCGGTGTCGCGCAGCGCCAGCGGCTGCGCCAGACCTCGGGGGCGATGCCCAACTACCTGGCCATGACCGCCACGCCGATCCCGCGCTCGCTGTCGAACACGCTGTACGGCGACGTCGACCTCAGTGAGCTGCGCGAGATGCCTCCGGGCCGGCATCCCGTCGAGACACGAGTGGTGCCACCGCACGAACGCGACGCGGCGTACGAGTTCGTTCGCTCGCAAGTGCGCAGCGGGCGCCAGGCGTTCGTCATCTGCCCGCTCATCGAGGAATCCGACAAGCTCGGCGCGCGCAGCGCGATCGCGGAGTTCGAGCGGCTCAGCACCACGGTGTTTCCCGATCTTCGGGTGGAGTTGCTGCATGGGCGCATGCCGGCACGCGAGAAGGCCGAGCGCATGGATCGATTCGTGCGCGGCGACGCCGATGTCCTGGTGGCAACGAGCGTCGTCGAGGTGGGCGTCGACGTGCCCAACGCGACCATCATGGTCATCGAGGGCGCGGAGCGATTCGGCCTTGCGCAGTTGCATCAATTTCGCGGCCGGGTGGGCCGCGCCGAGCACCAGTCGTTCTGCCTGCTTTTCGAAGGCGGGATCGACGAGGAGGGCTCGCAGCGTCTCGCCGCGGTGGCGGCGACTGCGAGCGGGTTCGAGCTGGCAGAACGGGACCTTCAGCTCCGCGGACCCGGACAGCTCGTCGGGCTGCGCCAGCACGGGCTCCCCGACATGCTCGCAGCCGATCTGCTGGACGTTGCGCTGGGGCGGCGCGCTCGCCAAGCCGCGCTCCAGTGGCTCGACCACGACGCCGATCTGTCCGCCTGGAAGCCACTCTCGGACGCGATGAACGGCTATCGCGCCGTCTTCGACATCGACTAGCGCGAAACGCCTCGTGCCACAGCGTCTGAAGACCGGCCCGAAGCACGTGGCCCAGACGAGGATCACTGCCGGCGAATGGCGGGGGAGGGTCGTGAGCACCCCGCCCGGACTCGAAGTGCGCCCAACCCGGGCGATGGTGCGTCAGTCGCTCTTCGACATTCTGGGTCCGCGCGTGGTCGGCGCTCGGATGATCGACCTCTATGCAGGCGCCGGCACCGTCGGCTTCGAGGCCCTGTCACGGGGAGCCGCCACGGTGACCTTCGTCGAGCGGCACCGCGAGGCACTCGCGTTGATCGCCGCGACGGCTGAGCGCTTTCACTGCCGCGACCGTTGCACGCTTGTGGGTGCCGACGTGCCGCGCTGGCTCCGCGGTGCAGCGACGCAGACCGCCGACGCCACCCTCTGTTACGTGGACGCCCCATATCAGGACCCGGAGCTCGACCGCGTGCTCCAATTGCTCGGCGCGGCTCCACCAGGTCTTGTCGTGTGCGAACATCACCGCGCCCGCGAAATCCCTGAACAGATCGGCAATCTGACACGGTTCCGCGAGGCGCGTTACGGCCTGACCACCATCAGCTTCCTGCAGCGAAACGCTGCACCATCGGGCGGAACAGCGTGACCGAGCGCATCGCGGTGTATCCCGGCAGCTTTGATCCGGTGACGTTCGGGCACCTCGACATCCTGGATCGCGCCGCGGCGATCTTCGACCGCGTCGTCATCGGCGTCCTCGAGAACCCCGGCAAGACGCCGCTGTTCACGGCTGCCGAGCGTGTGGAGATGATCCGGGCCTGTCTCGAGTCGAGGGAGCGCATCGAGGTAACCACCTTTGACGGGCTCACCGTCGACTTTGCCGCGGCGACGGGTGCGATCGCGATCGTGCGCGGGCTGCGGGTGATCAGCGACTTCGAGTCGGAATTCCAGATGGCCCTGATGAACCGCCGCCTCAACCCCGCGGTGAATACGGTGTTCCTGATGACCTCCTTCTCCAACGTCTTCATCTCGTCGTCGCTGATCAAGGAGGTCTGCCACCTCGGCGGCAACGTCAACGAGATGGCCCCGCCGGTGAGCGTCGAGGCGATGCGTCGCCGTTTCGCGGAGCAGCGCGAGCGCGAGGCACGATCCACGTGAGCGACGCCCCCGAGAACACCGATCCCGGCGTGATCGACCTCGTTGATCAGCTCGAGGAGATCGTGAGCACGGGACGGCGAGTCCCCTTCACCGCCGGCGTCGTGATCAACGAGGACGAGGTGCTCGAGCTCATCGACCGCACCCGGCTCGGACTTCCCGATGAGCTGATGCAGGCCCGCCACCTCCTCGAGGACCAGCGCCGCGTCCGTGTTGAGGCCGAGCAGGAGGCGGAACGCCTGATCACGCGAGCGGAGCACGAGGCAGCGCGGATCGTCGCCGAGGCGGACGCCCGGGTCTCGGTCATGGTGGGAGACCACGCCATTGCCGAGCAGGCTCGGGAGCACGCGGCCACCGTGCTCGCCGATGCCGAGGAGCGTGCTGCCAAGACCTGCAACGAGGCCGACGCGTACGCCCGTGAGGTGATGCTTCGTCTCGAGGACCAGCTGATGCGCGCCGCAACCACCGTCCGCAAGGGCATCGACGCCCTTCCCGCCGAGGGCGGAACGAGGCGCAAACGCAGGGAGCGCGAATAGCGTCCGGGGTCGCCGCGACTGGACGCACCGCTATACTGGCCGCACCCACTGGCCGCGCTGCTGTGCGTGCGCGCCGTCCCCGGAGAAACCGAGCATGCCGCTTCCCAAGCAAAAGATCTCAAAGCGCCGTCGCGACTTTCGGCGCTCCCACCACGCCCTGGAAATGCCCACGCTGTCGCCGTGCCCGCGTTGCCGCCAGCCGCGCATCCCACACCGCGTCTGCCCGAACTGCGGCTACTATCACGGCCGCGAAGTGGTCGTCACAGAGTAACCACCGGTCCTGTTGGCCCGAGTCGCACTCTGCTTTCCCGGACAGGGCAGCCAGGTCGCCGGAATGGCTGATGGGTTGACCACTCTTCCCATCGCCATCGAGATGCTCGACGCGGCGCAGTCGTCTGGCCTCGACCTCGAAGCCGCGCTGCGGGGTGACGACGAGCACCTGCGTCCCACGGAGATCGCGCAGCCGGCGCTGCTGTTCGTCGAGTGCGCGCTGCGCAGCACCCTGCCCGACGACCTCGACATCGTCGCAGTCGCGGGACATAGCGTCGGCGAGTACGCGGCAGCAGTCGCCGCTCACGCCCTGCAGCCCGCGGACGCAATGCGGCTGGTCATCGAGCGCGGCCGGTCGATGGCGGCGATGCACGAGGGCACGATGTGCGCGTTGATCGGCATTGACGTCGACGCAGCGACCGCCGCGTGTGAGGATGCTCAGCGCGAGACCGGCGAGATCGTCGTGGTCGCCAACCACAATGCGCCCGGCCAGCTGGTCATCAGTGGCTCAACGGCCGGCGTCGATGCGGCGGCGAAGCTCGCGCTGTCGCGCGGTGCGCGACGAGCGATCCCGCTCAATGTGAGCGGCGCGTTTCACTCGCCGCTGATGACCTCCGCTGCGCAGCGATTCGGCACCGTCCTTGACAGCACGCCACTTTCCGACCCGCATCCACCAGTGGTGTGCAACGTCGACGGCAACGACGTGCACACGGCAGCCGAGTTGCGCGAACGACTCCGCGCCCAGCTCACTGCACCGGTGCGCTGGATCGACTGCGTCCGCCGGCTCGTCGCGCTCGGCGCCGACCTGCTCGTGGAGGTCGGGCCTGGGAATGTGCTCAGCGGTCTTGCGCGGCGGATCGCGCCCGATGTCCGCACGATGGCGGTGAGCACCCCGGACGCTGCGGCACACCTCGATGTTGCAGCGGTGGCGGGATGAGCGACGCTCGCGCGCTCGAGGGCAAGCGTGCGCTCGTCACCGGTGCGTCGCGCGGCATCGGCAGAGCAACCGCGATCGCGCTGGCGCGAGCCGGCGCGTCGGTCGCGGTCGGATACTCGACGCATCCGGACAGCGCCGAAGCCCTTGTCGCGGCACTGCAATCCGACCACAATGCGACTGCGGTCGCCCTCCGCGCCGACCTCGCCGATCCAAACGCTGCTGCGGGTCTGGTCGACAGAACCGTGGAGGCACTGGGCGGACTCGATATCGTGGTCAACAACGCCGGCATCAACCGAGACAACCTGGCCATGCGTCTGACCGATGACGACTGGAGCGCTGTCATCGCGGTCGATCTCACGGCGGCATTTCACATCTGCCGCGCCGCGCTCCGGCCGATGCTCCGCCAGCGATTCGGCCGCATCGTCAACGTGTCGAGCATTGCCGGCGTGATCGGCAATGCCGGACAAGCCAACTACTCCGCTGCCAAGGCCGGCCTGATCGGGCTCACCAAGTCGCTGGCCCGCGAGGTCGCCAGCCGGGACATCACCGTCAACGCCGTCGCCCCTGGTTTCATCGAGACCGAGATGACCACGTCGCTCAGCGATGCCGTCCGGGCATCCGCGATCGCCGCGATCCCCAAGGCGAGGATGGGGACCGCCGAGGAGGTCGCCGCTGCGATCACGTTCCTCGTCCTGCCAGAGTCGGGGTACATCACCGGCCATGTGCTCCACGTTGACGGCGGTCTCGCGGCATGAGCGACCCGGACATCCCTCCTGACGGGACCAGCGCACCAAAACGCATCATCGACGGCGCCTCCGGACCATTCGCGTGGCGACCGCCCGCTTCTGACGCTATCGTTTCGCCGCAGACTGATGCGGCACCCGCCGCAACCACACCATCACAAGGAACTCCTGATGCCAGACCTAACCTTCGACCGGTTCAAAGCGATCGTCGCCGATCAACTCGGCGTGGAGACCGAGCAGGTGACGCCGGAGGCGTCGTTCGTGGAGGACCTGAACGCGGACTCCCTCGACCTGGTGGAACTGATCATGGCGTTCGAGGAGGAGTACCAGATGGAGATCTCCGACGAGGACGCGGAGAAGATCGGAACGGTGGGCCAGGCCTGGGACTACATCCAGGAGAAGGTGGGGGCGACAACCTAGCCAAGCCGGCGGAGCCTCCGGCGGCGGTCGTGGCGCCCAAGCAGACACCGTCGCCCCTGGGAGAGGAGGAGCTCGAGCGCCTGCGCGAGCTGCAGAAGCGGATCGGCATCCAGTTCCGCAAGCAGGAGTTGCTCCGGGAGGCGATGACGCACGCCTCATGGAACAACGAGCACGGTGAACCTGCGGGGCCCGGTCATGACAACGAGCGGCTCGAGTATCTCGGCGACGCCGTCCTGGAGCTCGTGGTTGGCGAGTATCTCTTCCGGCGCTTCCCCACATACGACGAGGGCCAGCTGACCCAGCTCCGCGCAGCGCTGGTCAACACCACGTCGCTCGCGCGGCTCGGCGAACGCCTCGAGCTCGGCGAGACGCTCCTGATGGGCCGGGGGGCGGTCAAGACCGGGGCGCGCAAGCTCCCGTCGCTGCTGGCCAATGCCTTCGAGGCGATGATCGGCGCGATCTTCCTCGACCAGGGATACCGCGCCGCCACGCGTGTCTTTCTCCAGAACATCGGCGACCTTGCCGAGTGGAGCGACGAGAACTTCAAGGGCCAGCTCCAGCAGGCTTCGCAGGACCGCACCGGCGATACCCCGCATTACCGCGTCATCGCCACCGGCGGGCCCGGGCACAAGCGCGAGTACACCGCCGAGGTCCTGCTCGGCGACCGCGTCGGCGGGACCGGCCGGGGACCCACCAAGCAGGCTGCCGAGCAGGCGGCGGCACACGATGCGCTCGACAAGCTGAGCAAGACGAGCCGCGGTGGGGCTGCGGCCGCAGTCGGCGCGGCTCGCGACGCGGCCAAGACCGTGGCGTCCGAGCCCGCCCGAGTCCGCCGCCGCGTGGCCGAGGTGGCCGCCGACCGC